>NZ_SHMI01000022.1:0-78496 GCF_004284735.1 Shinella sp. JR1-6
ATGTTTTCCGATTTGGGGGAAACCGCAAAAAGAGAAGCGGAAACAATGCTTGAAAAAGCGAATGGTGCCCCCACCAGGACTCGAACCCGGGACCCCCTGATTACAAATCAGGTGCTCTACCAACTGAGCTATAAGGGCACTCAGCGAGGGAGTTAGCATATTCTCCGCCGCTGTAAAGGGAAAAGGCGGCTTCAGATCGACCAGTTGCTGTCGAGGGCGGTTCTGGGGATGATTTCCTGGCAGCGCACCATCGAGCGGGGCAGGTTTTCGGCGAGGTGATCGATGAGGGCGCGCACGGCCGGCAGCATGCCGTGGCGCGAGGTGAAAACGGCGTGCACGGTCGATTCCGCGCTGGTCCATTCCGGCAGGACCGGTGTCAGGAAGCCGCTGCGGAAGCCGCGTTCGACGATCATGTCGGGCAAGAGGGCAAGGCCGATGCCTTCGATCGTCGCCCGCTCCAGCACGCTGAAATCCGAGCAGAGCAGCACGGGGGAATGGGAGACGTCGTGTACCTCGCCGTTCTCGTGAAAGAGTGTCCAGATCGCCCGGGGGCTGTTTTCCTGCATGGAGAGTGTGGGTACGCGGCCGATCGTCTCGAGATCGACCGGGCCGTGCTGCTCCAGAAAGCGCGGGCTTGCAGCAAGATAGCGCCGCGTGCCGGCAAAGCGGCGCACGATCAGCGACTGGTCCGTGTCGTAGCCGTCGCGCACGCGCAGGGCGATATCGATGCGCTCCTCGATGAGATCGACCGCGCGGCCGGTGGTGAGGATGGAGAGGCGGACGCCGGGATAGCGCTTCATGAAACCCGGCAGCACGTCGGCCACCATGGGGGCAAAACCCGGCGGCATCGACAGGCGCACGGTGCCCGCCGGTTCCGCCTTGGCGACTGCGATCACGGCCTCGGCCGCCTCCACGCCGGAGAGCACGGCCTCGCAGCGCTCATAGAAGGACTGGCCGATATCGGTGATGGCGAGCTTGCGGGTGGAGCGCTCGATGAGGCGCACGCCGAGCTGTTCCTCCAGCGCCGCGATGCGCTTGCTGATCTTGGACTTGGGTACGGACAGGGCGTTTGCCGCGGCGGTAAAGCCCTTGTGGCGCACCACGGCGGCGTAGAGCGCGAGATCGTTCAGGTCCTGCATGGGTGTCTCCGGGCGGTTTTGCGAATTATTGTTTCCTCAGTGAAACAGTCAATTGGATTTTTGCTGTCTAATCGCGTGATTGTTTTCGGGACATATGTATCGCACCCAAACCGCAACCAAGGTGCTGATCCATGAACATCCTCCATATCGATTCCGGCATTCTCGGCGATCATTCCGTCTCCCGCCGCCTGACGGCCGCTGTTGCCGCCCAGATCAAGGCCGAACAGCCTTCCGCCACCATCACCTACCGCGATCTCGTCGCCAATCCGCTGCCGCACCTGTCCGGTGCGCATCTGATGGCCGCCAATGCCAAGCCGGAAGAGCTCGACGCACAGATCGCCGCCGACGTCGCCGAAAGCAAGATCGTGCTCGACGAGTTCCTCGCGGCCGACACGGTCATTCTCGGCGTGCCCATGTACAACTTCTCCCTGCCCAGCCAGCTGAAGGCCTGGATCGACCGCGTTGCCGTCGCCGGCAAGACCTTCCGCTACACGGCCGAGGGGCCGGAAGGCCTCGCCAAGGGCAAGAAGGTCATCATCGTCTCCACCCGCGGCGGCCACTACTCCGCCGGTCCGGCCGCCGCCATGGACCACCAGGAAAGCTACCTGAAGGTCGTGCTCGGCTTCTTCGGCATCACGGATGTCGAGGTGGTGCGTGCCGAAGGCCTGAACCTCAGCCCCGATTCGAAGATCGAGGCGATTTCCGAAGCCGAGCGCACCATCAACGGTCGCGGCGTGCTGAAGCTTGCCAGCTAGGCGCTGCCCTTCGAAACGCAAAAGGCCCGCCGGTGAAAGCCGGTGGGCCTTTTCGTTTGTCAGCGGTCGGTTCAGCCCAGAAGGTGCCGCTGCGTGGCGTAAAGCGCGATCGCCGCGGCGTTCGAGACGTTGAGCGACTTGATCGCGCCGGGCATATCGAGCCGGGCGAGCGCCTTGCAGGTGGCGCGCGTCTTCTGCCGCAGGCCCTTGCCCTCCGCGCCCATGACGAGGGCGATGCGATCGCCCGAAAGCGTGCCCTCCAGCGGTTCCGGACCTTCCGAATCAAGGCCGATCGTCAGGAAACCGAGCTTGTGCAGCTCGTCCAGCGCGTCGGCGAGGTTGGTGATCTGGATATAGGGAATGAGCTCCAGCGCGCCCGAGGCCGTCTTGGCGAGCACGCCCGACTCGGTCGGCGAGTGGCGCTGCGTCGTGATGACCGCGCCGGCATTGAAGGCGACGGCCGAACGCATGATGGCGCCGACATTGTGCGGGTCCGTCACCTGGTCGAGCACCAGCAGCAGCGGACTGTCCTTCAGCGCTTCCAGCCGCCGGACGGGCAGGGGACGCGTCTCCAGCATGACGCCCTGATGGATCGCATCGGGGCCGAGCACCTTGTCTAGGTCGGACGGCAGCACGGTTTCGACCGGATAGGGCAGGGTGGAGAGATCGGGCAGCTCCAGCCGCTGGGCGGCGTTCTGGCTCACCGAAAGCTTGATGATCTTCCGTTCCGGATTGTCCAGCGCGGCGCGCACCGTGTGCAGGCCGTAGAGGTAGACCTGGTCGGGTGAAGCCGTCGGGGCCTTCCAGCCCTCCGCCGGTTTGCGACGACGGTCGTCCCGGGGTGTCGGAATCTCGCCGCGCTCGCGCCGCTGGTCGCGATGCGCCCGGCGCAATTTGGCATAGTGGGTGTCTTTTGCGGATTTGCCGCCGGTATCGTCTTTGCTCATGCGGCCTTATAGACCAAGTCGCAGCGAAGTGTGCAGCGGTTTTGCACAAGGGACGGGCGAAAAACAGAAAAACATCGGCCGGAGGGCGGGATGCTCCGCTTCCGGTGGAGTGCCGGCGGCTTGCGAACCGTGCCGGCCGACCGCCGATTGGGGACGATGACGTTTTTCGCAATTTTTTCCGTGGCCTCGTGTTGACAGGACGATTTGTGCCCGTCATATACGCCGCCAGATCGAAGGCGCTGGCCACAAGGCACTGCCCGCCGGTCGACACTGGTCGCTTGATCCCGACGGAATATGGAGGGATGCCCGAGTGGTTAAAGGGGACGGACTGTAAATCCGTTGGCTCAGCCTACGTTGGTTCAAATCCAACTCCCTCCACCATTCCGTTGCACGGATCAAGACCCCCGCGGGTATAGCTCAATGGTAGAGCAGCAGCCTTCCAAGCTGAATACGCGGGTTCGATTCCCGCTACCCGCTCCAATACTTTCAATTACTTGGAAAAACGGCGTGTCACTCGTGTCACGTCATGTCACTTGCGCTTTTCAGCGCGCGCCTCGGCAACCTTCCTGCTTGCCTCAAGGCCATCGCCCCGGCTGTAGCGTCGGGTCGTCTTCGTAGTGGTGTGAGTCGCCAAATCACGAGCGGCTTCCAACGATCCGGTTGCTTCGACGGTTTCTGATACCGCGCCGGCTCGCGAATCCATCGACCACACATGTGCAGGAACTCCCGCCTTATCCCGCACGATGCGGAATTTTTCCGTGTAGCGATTCTCCCAGTATGGCTGCCCGGTGTTTTCGTCGATGACGACTGGGCCGATCTGAGGGATCGAGTAGGCCTTCAATGCTTCCTGAACCAGCGGCATAAGCTTCAGGTCGCGAGCGGCGTCGACGCCAGTCTTGCTCGTCGTGACCTTGAGGATCATGTCTTTGGAGATGTCGCCGACCGTCATGCCGCGCCAACGGAATGGGCCGCCGTCCGGAGTTGGTTGCCATTCACCAATCACGTCGATGCGGCGCAGTGCCGATTCGAATTTCAGGGCTTCGACGAAGCCGATGGAAGGGCACTCCAGTTCTGCGCTCTTGCGAACGATCGCGAGGCACTGCTCGTAGGTCATGGCGACCTTCCGCGGCATTGGCTGCTCGAACCGCATGTCAGACAGTATCAAACGAGCGTCCGCGCACCCGTGAAGCTTTTCTCCGGCTCCGTAGGAGATCACTACCCTGAGGAGCTTGATCGCGCCAGACGCCCGCCTGTGGCCTTTCTTGCGCCATTGCTCGAACCAGCGAATGAAGTCGGAGGCTCGTAGGGCGTCGATACGTCGGCCGCCTACGGCATCCACCAAGATTCTGAGGCTAGGTTCATAGTCGCGGATCCGCGTTGAGTGCTTGACCCGGTGGATGCTACTCGTCTTGTCGGTCCGGTACAGATCAATAAGGGATTTGATCGTTCCGTCGTAGGTCGGTGATGCCCCGAGTTTACGGAGGTCGTCGCGGAGAAGCTGCGTTAACCGTTGGCACTCCTCCGCGATCTGTTCATCGGTCAAGCCATCTTCAAGCCGGCGAGTGCTCAGATAATCGGGAGCCCCCTTTATAGCCCTCTTCGGGCTCCAGTAATGGACGGCTGTCCCATCCTTGTTTTTCCGGCTTTGGTAGCCGGGCCTATCAGTCCTCATCCCAGTTTTCCTTTCCATCAGGGGCGAGATTGCCCTGGGAGAGGATGCCAACCGGCTTCACCGAAAAGTCAACAGGTTTCGTCCCGCGGGCTGCCGGAAAAACGGTCGCTACCAACGTGGTCAGATCGATCTGCACGATGGCGCCTTGGTTCTCGGCGGCTTTGATAAGGCGTTCCGCGTCCTTCTGGCGCAATACGGACCGCTTCATGGTGTGGTGCCTGAAGAATGCAAGGGGTCGTGGGGGCGGCCCTCTTCGTCGAACAGGCCGGTGTGGACAATCCCGGGCGTCTCGGGGTTCCAATGGTACAGAGGGAACC
The DNA here is from genome assembly GCF_004284735.1 of Shinella sp. JR1-6. Taxonomy (NCBI): domain Bacteria; kingdom Pseudomonadati; phylum Pseudomonadota; class Alphaproteobacteria; order Hyphomicrobiales; family Rhizobiaceae; genus Shinella; species Shinella sp. JR1-6. The sequence continues at coordinate 4,831 of NZ_SHMI01000022.1, forward strand.
AATGGCCGCACCCCTGGCAGCGGAACACGGCTGCGCTGGTACGCTCGGGGTCGTAGCCGTGCCGAGCCGCATCATCTGCGGTCCACTCGGTCGCGACGAACGTGTGCCCCTCGTGGCCGTTGCCGCCGCATTTCGGGCAAAGTGGTGCGAGCGCCATCATTCATCCTCCAGCACAAGAGGGATGACCTGTGGTTCCAGCGCGCAGCCGGCGCATATCAGCGCACGTTTGGTCGGCATCCTATGAGCGACCCTGGTCACCGGGGAGAGCGCCATGCCGAGGGCAGGGTGCCCCATCAACATGTCCATGCCGGCCTGCTGCTGGACCGCTGGCAGGTCAACAATGCATTGGCCGACGGTGACCTCGTAGAAGTGGATGTCGCCGCCGTGCATCATTCCCTTCTCGCAGAAGAAGCATTTCTCAAGCTCTGAGCGGTCGAGTGGTTTGGTGACTGGTGCTTTCATCGCGTTGAACTCCAGACGATCGTCGGGTCGGTGCGTAGAACGAGTAGGGTGGCGGCCATGACGAGCAGGAAGGTTATCAATACCCACTTCGCTTTTGCGGCTGCCACGCGCTTCCGCTGTAGGTTGAAGAGCGCACGTTCACGAGCGGCCTCTTCGCGCGCATCGAAAGCAGCAATGTTCAGCTTGGTAATAGCCTCGTCCACCATGTGCGGCGAAAGACGCTGGCAGAGGTGGAGTTGGCTGGCGCTGATCAGCACGCGGTCATTTTCAGCTACGCCGCACAGCGCGTCGACGATGCGTACATCGTGGAACGGAAGGGATGCGGGCGGCATATACCGGACCCTTTTCGGGGCCGCCTCTCGCCATTCGCGCAATGCCGCCTCATATTCCTTTTTGCGGTGCAGGTAGTGATCGAGATAGGGGTGGATGGAGAGCCGAAGCATTCGAGCGGATACCCATGCCTTCGCGTCCTGGGTGCTCATGCCGGCCATCCAGTCGCGCGGAAACCGACGCGCGCCAGTACCATGTCCTGTAGCCGGCTGATTTTCCGTTCAAACTCCGCATCATCGGAATGACGTCCGGGGAGATTTGAAAAGTCACGAGCCGCGTCCGATAGCTTGTTGAGGAGCGCGGTTTCCGCGGGGGTGATCATCGGCCTCGACAGACCGGCGACCGCCTGAGCGATTTCCTCGTCCTTGCCATCGGCGTTCATGATCTTGAGGACCGCGATGCACCGGCCGGCCGGGCCGTCCTTCACCATGAGCGACGAACCCACGATGCTGCTATGGGCCACCTTTTCGATGTGGATCGATTTCATTCCGTTGGTCTCCGTTTCGGGAAGGGCCGCGTCGGCCATTTCGACTTCGGCTTCCCGCTCTTGCCCCCGTCCGGATCGGGGGCTTCGCACGATTGCTTTGCCGTTAACCGGCGCCGGAATTCCGCTTGCTGTTTTTCGAGCCGCTTCATCTTCGCGATTGCGTGGATGTCGCCGCCCGCTGTCGTGATCCTCTTCTCGCCGCCTGGACCGTAGGTCTTTGGCTTGTGCTCGGTCTCGTGGACGAGCATGTCGATGAAGTCTGGATCGTTGGCCGGGGGGATCGTTTCCCCCGTTACCGGGTCGATCCGGCGCAAACCGAGCGCCGGATTGTGATCGAACTGCACCTCCTCGATTTTCAAGCCCATGCGGCGGAGGGCGACCTCGAGCTTGATGCGGTCAGGGATTTTCTTTCTGACTGTCCGTGTCGTGCCCATGGTGCCCGTTCAATGCGCTGAGCATTGTGCCGATAAGGCTCAGATCAAGGACTTGGCAGACGACCCCCTCGTCGTTGCCGGCGCGAACCTCTTCCTCGGTGACACGTTCCTCCGCGATGAAATGGGACGTTTCGCCGATGTTCGAGTAGCTCACGCTAATTGCCTTGTATTTCTTCATTTTTCTCTTTCCTGAAATACTCACCACTTGCCACCGCACGCACGTATTGATCGTTTTGTGCAGCCCTCCCAGTTGCTCACCGGTTGCGGCAGTTGAGCGTCGTGGTTCACGGCTGGTCAATGCACCCAAACAAATCGTGATGCCGTTTTGGGACAGTTTGGCGAGAATTCGTTTGTTAAGATTAAGGGCTAAGATTTTAGAAAACCGTCGTTTTGCTCCTGTGAATTGCGAGCCAATGGCGGGCCGTCGCCTTGGTTTCTTCGTCGAATTCCTTCTTCAATACCCATTCTAGAAGGCCGGTATCGAGCTCGGACCACAGGCGACCATGATGCTCGCCTCCGAAGAGGACGCGCTTCTGGATCACAGGCTCGAAGGTGAGGCGGTGCAGGTCATCTGCGGAGCGCTCGCGGAGCAGGCAGAGCAGAATGCCGGCAGTGACGTGGGTGTCGGGGCCGGCGCGGTGCACTGGCATGGCCTGCCGAGGATCAACAAGCCCACGGCCGTCAAGGTCCAGCCAGTAGCGGAGGCACTGGTTCGAATATCCCGGCGCTTCGGGCCACAGGTGCTGGGCGCACGTCTTGGTGCAGATCCACTTGCGCCCTGGCGCGTCGAGGAACGCCATCTCGAATTTGGCATGGTGCGCGACGAGCATGCTGTTGAGCCCGCGGGATTTCTCTACGAGAAGACGAGCGTTCTCCACCGGTGATATTGCGCCAGCGACATCGGCGTCACTGATGTGGTGGATGGCGCGCGCTTGCGGCGGGATAGGGTGCCCTGGGTTGACGAACCAGCTGATGGCCGCTGATGCTTCGCCGTCCTGAACAATCGTGATGCCGGTCTCGCAAACCTCAGCCGGTTTGCCGGCGAGCCTGGCCTTGTCGAAGTCAGTGGTCTCGAAGTCGACCACATGGAAAACCTGTGCCACGTTAAATCCTCAAAGGTAGTGGGGTGGAAGGGCCGCGCCGGCGGCCCTTCTGCTCATGCGTCGGACTGTACGGTTGATTCGGGAGCCGGGTATTTTGCGAGGTCGAGCTTATCGACGCCGAGCGCTTCCTTTGCCTCGTGGATGGTGAGGGAAAGCTCCGTCGCCCACGGAAGGCTCAGGCTGTCACGCTGGATCGTCCAGTCTACGGCTGCGATGAGGGCCCTTACGAAATCCCTGGCATGATCCGGTATCGCCTCCTGCCAGTTCACCGCGACCTGCTTAAGGTTCGCCCTGCGATCTTCCGGGCCTCGGCCTTCGTCCGTGGCAACGCCAAGAATTTTGGAGGCGGCTTCCGTCAGAAGGTCGATGTCCTTCGGCGGGATCATGACGTCAGGCAATGTGTCCGGTTTGTCGGCGAGGGGCTTCTTCTGGTCGTCCTTCCGGGGGGAGGCGTCGGGCCTCGCATGCAGCTTCGGGTGCTCGCGTTTGTCGGAGGTGGTCTGAGCGAAGTCCGCTTCAGGCTTACCGACGATCTTCTCCATCGGCTGCTGGCCACTAGAAGGCAGCGCCGCCATGCCGGTGCCTTCGATTGTGCCAGCGGCGAATGGATTGAAACGCTCGACCTGACGCGGATTGTTCTGGAAATCGAACATCGAGTCCTGGCGCTCGAGCAGGCGGCGGATCTTATCGTTGTCGATTGAGATGTATTTCGAGCCGCGCCGGAGCACAGCTTTCTTCTTCATCTCGTCCTCCCACTTCGTCCACGCTGGCGAGTTCGGGGCCTTGGACGCCTCCCTCACCTGGTCGAAGTCCTCAGCCGACATCGTTTCGAGGTGCATCACACGGAGGTGTTCGTCGCGGAAGATGACGTAGCCGCCAACGACCGGCCCCCGGGTCTCCTTGCTCGCGAACGGCTTCGACTTGTGTGAAAGCGAATCCGGGTTGGCCTCGTCGAGAACGAAATCGTCGTTCTCCCTGACAAGGCGGCAAACGATCTGGAATACACCGCCTAGCTCGCGCATCCGTTTGATGATGCCGTAGACCATCGGCTGGTAGTTGGCGACGTAGCGCTTCTCGTTTGTTTTACGGTCGGTCTCGAAGTAGGCCAGCAACACCGCTTCCTTGCTGTCCGGCACCAGGCCATCCGCGGCACACTTCGAAATTTCACGGCGGATGCTTTCCGGCGTGCATTTCAGGATATCCGGCTCCTGCTGGACGGCGATCATGAAGGTAGACCGCAGGCGGTCGAAGGAAAGGCCGCTGTCGGCGAGGAGGGACGTAAGGTCGTCCCTGAACTCGTCGAGCATCGCAGCTGCGTCAGCGGTCGGCTGGTTGCTCATAGGTGGCTCCGCGATTGTAGGAGGGCAGGGACTGGGCATCGAGCAGGCGTGGCACCTTCGGCGCCGGCGTCCACAGTTGGTCGGCGCCCTGGGTGGTGACGTGGTGGTGGTAGGTGTCGAGCGCAGCACGGGCGATGTCGTTGCCGTGGTTGATCAGCGCGCTGTAGATGTCGGTGGCGAGGATGACGGGGATCATCCCGTTGTCGCGGCGCATCATCACCCACACCCACATGAACGCGTGCTTGGGGGCACCGAGGAAATCACGGAGGAATCCGTCCTCGCAGTCACCGAAGACCTGCCCGTTCGCTGCGAGGAGGCGGGCCGCGTCGATCGCATCGCGATAGTAGCCAGCCTGCACGTCATAGAATTCGTCGTATACCTTGCGAACGCCACCTTCCTCGTCGGTACCGGAGCGGAACGTCGTGAAGGATTTCAGGTCGACCACCATCGAGTAAGGGCGGCCACCGGTCATGGGGATGGCGTAGTCGAGGCGTGCCTTGCGCCGGATACCGCGCTCGTCGGTGTAGAAGATCGAAAGTTCTGCCGCGCCGTCGATCAAAGATCCTGCCGTCATCACGGCCGACAGGGATGGGTCGCGCGCCATATTGGAGACGGCGTCCTCGATCTCGATCAACTGCGCCTTGGAGACATCCTCGTGCTTCGGGTGGGCGTCCCACCAGGCGCTGACCACGTCGTCGAAGAGCCGCGGGCAACCATCGATCTCCTGGGCGCGGGCGAAAACCTCAGCCTTGGAGCCGCTCACCTTCATCCCGTGTTCCTTGAGAAAGGCGCGGATCTGGTCGGAATTGTGGAAGTAGGCGGGGTAGGGGTAGTCGGCCGGAGACGGAGGTTCGGCATACCGCTCGTCGAACTCTCCCTTGCCTTCCAGCACGCGGCAATGGAAGGCGCGGCCCCACTTCAGGTGCTCCGGCTCGCGCTCCGTATCCTTCGGGCGGATGCGATCGCGCTGCCACTTGTACGGTTTCGTCGCGAGGCCCTTGATGGACGTCGAGCCGAGGGCCTTATCGGAGTGGTAGATGTCTTCGGCCAGGCCGAAATAGATACCGTCGGGGAGGCAATACGAGCCGTCCTCCTTCCGGTACATGTCGAGATGGATTCCGCGCATGGCTGTCCTCACGCTGAAAGTTGATAATAGATGGCGAACTGGGTGGCGCCGGCCCGCGCCATGAGCGCGTGCATCCGGTCGTTGGTGGGCATCGTGCCGAGCTTGACGGAGGTGTGCCCCTTCTGTCGGGCGATCTCCGCGCAACGCGAGACGATGAGGCTGCCGATGCCCTGACGACGGGCTTCCGGCTTCACGTAGAGCAGGTAGAGAAACTCGCAGTGCCACTGCGGTGCCTCATAGTGGACGCCGAAGCCGATCATGCGGTCGCCGTCGGTAACCACGGTCACCTGCATGTCCGCATTCGGCTCGAGGGCATCGATCTCGCGCGGCGGCGCCCAGTCGCCTCGACCAGCGCGGAAAAGGGCGCTGATCTCCTCGGCGAAGCGGCATTGGTTGAACCATTCGGTCGTGACCTTCATCGCTCAGGCCTCCGTCTCTTCGCCGGCAGGCTCCGGCGGAATAACCGCGTCCGGTGTCGTGCGATCGATGAGATCGGCGAGCGCGCGGAGCGTCGAGGAGCATTCGCGAGCCTTGTCGGCGTGCGCGGCGATGGAGGCGTTGTAGCGGAAGACACCCTGGACATTCAGGACCGTGCCGATGGGCAGGCGCGCGGTATCCGATGCCGGGATGGCGCGTTTGAATTTCCGCCAGCCCTCGGAGTAGGTATTGGTGTGGCCGGTAGCGATGGCTAGCTCGTCCTCGGTTGCTGAGATGAGGTAGCCCTTGTCGGTGTTGCCGATGATCTGCATGGCGCCTACTCCGCTGCTTCGCGGTGCGCCGCGACCATGCCGTCTTCGATAACGATGGCAGTGGGGCGGGAGGATTCGACGGTCTCGACCCAGATCTGCATGTCCTTCTCGTCGGCGAAGGCCGAGAGCGCCTGCCACGCCTCGCTGTCAAGGATCGAGCCGTCGCGGACACGAAGCACACGGAGGCTCGGGTTCGCGGCGGCGGCGACGGCGATCGAAGCCCTGAGCCGGCGAGCATCCGAGGCCTGCGCGAACGGGTGGCCGTCGAGCAGAACGTCGGTCTCCGTTAATTCGAGACCTTCGAGAGCGAGGTCCGCCTTCGCGATGGCGGCGCGGGCCTCATTGGTGCGCTTGGTGATCGCGTCGGAAAGCTCCTGCGATTCCTCGGTGAGCACCTTGATTTCGTCGCGGGTTTCTCGCGCCTCGATCTTTCGCCGCACATTGGCGTTGACGGCCTCGACGCTCGTGGTTCGGTCGCGGATGGCGTCGATATCGACTGTCTCCGGCGCCGCCTGCTCAAGGTGAGCGGCAAGCGCCCCTTCCGCTTCCTCGATGTGGCCGCGCTTTTCCTGCAGGATGCGTCGTGCTGTCTCCAGCTTTTCTGCGAGGTCAGCCACCTGCCGCTGCTGCGCGTCCGCGCTTTCCTTCGCGAAGTCGACGTCCGCCGTAAGCTTGCTGGTGGTGGCGTGGAAGCGCTCGACCAACTTGTTCTTGTCGATCCCTTCCTGCATCTCGGCCATGAGGTCGGACAAGCTGATGGGCTGGTCCGGCGTGTCATCCGGGAATTTCAGGCTTTCGAGCCTGCCTTCATTGTCGCGGATGATCCGGTTGATGCCCTGCCGCTTCTGGAAGTCGGCCTGGTTCTGCTTGTCGTGAGCTTCGAAATCGAAGTCCGGAACGAGGCCCCGGAGCGCCATGATCTGGTCCGCGGGCTTCATGCGCGAGAACGCGACGGGATCGAAGGAGAGGGCGCCGATCAGCTTGTTGAGCACGTCCTGCGGATCGGATGCCCGGAACCCATCTTCGCCCTCAACGACGAGGGAGGTCGTGAAGTCGCCATCGGGCTTCCGCTTGAACCGACGGGTGACGGTGTATTTCTCGACGCCGTTGTCGCCGAGCTTGATCTGGATGGTAGCCTTCTCCTCGCCCGCCCGGATCGGATCCTTGTCGATGGGCTTCTTCCCGGAGAAGCACCACCAGATGGAATCGAGGATGGAGGATTTACCCTGCTCGTTCTTGCCGGTGAGTTCGATCACGTTGCCCTTCGGGTCAATTTTGACCGCACGGATGCGCTTGATCGCCTCGGCCTGGAAACCGATGATCTTCATGAACTGTCCTATCTTGTTGCTTGTTCTCAGGCGGCCGAGAAGTAGTGCCCGAACTGGCGTCGCAGGGTCGCAACGCCCGCCTCATCAATGAGGCGCTGCTGCTCAGCGGTCAGGGATTTCCCGGCGTGCCATGCTGCAAATGCAGCGATGATCGCCTGCTTCTCTGCCACTGGTTTTTCAGAAGCTATGCCCATGCTTCGAACCACCGATTTCATCAACCACGATGAAGACGATACATAGCGTATCGATACAGGTCAATACGAAATGAATAAAAAATTCAGCAGTTGACGCGATGCGTATCGACGGAGCATAAAAACGAAAACCCCGGCCTGGGCAAAGGCCGGGGTTATAAGGGATCGGAAGGTTGAATGACGATGGCGATCCCGCGCTGTATCAGCGTATTTTCCATACCATCGGGCGCGACAGAATGGAAGGCCCACTCCGAAATCTCGAAGGGCTTGTCGCCGTTACCCGCCCAGGGGTGACGAAGAAGTGCGAGAAACTGACGGCGCTGGGTGCGATCGTCAGGTCTATGTGACGAGCGGCTCGGTCGGTAAGGTCACCTAGACTTGGGAGCTAACCCCGGATGCTTTTGAAGCACGGGGCTTAGTCCTCCTATGTCTAAGCTCTAAGCTCTCCATCGGTAAGACTTTAAGAATATACATTCAACAATAAGGGTTTAACGGAAACTATAGGTGTATAGGAGAGACGATACGTTGTGCATCATCTCTCCATTGTGGGTTGTCCTTCACTCATAGCCGGCCGATCTTTCCTTTGACCCGTCCAACAATACGAAGATAGGACGGGGATACCTCATAGGTTGCGTATTGCGGATTGCGGGAACTTACGCGAATCGTTCCTTCGGCTTTGCGGTCAGTCATCGAGTGCGTGACCTCCAGATGATTGATGACGAGCCCGGTGCCGTCATGAACGAGGAACAATCCCGGCGGTGAAGGGCGGCGGTCGCTGGCATCGATGATGACGCGGTCGCCAGGTTGGATTGTGGTCGCAAGCCCCGGCTGGCTCGGATCGAACTGAGAATCGCTCTGATAGGTGAACACCCACGCGTGCGCCGGTTTTACCCGTAGCATCCCGGCCAGAAAGTCCTCCGGCAGTTGCCATCGCGCAATCGCTACCGCGCCCGGCGCGACACCACGCTCATTCGGGAGGTCGTCAACATCAACCAGCGGATCGAGTTCCGGGGTGCCGTTTGTCGGCCAAGAGCTATCCTCGAATTCGATCCCCGGTTGTTGTTCATCCCCGAGCAGAAGGTGCTCCGGAGGAACATTAAACTTCGCAGCGTATAACAGCGCGTCATTCGTATCGAATTGGCGACCGCCATTTTCATGCGCTGTGTACGTTACCGGATTTTTTCCGAGGGCCCGCGCGGCGTGCTGAGCGCTCTTAAAACCAGCATTCTTCCTTGCAATCCTGAGCCTTTCGGCCGCTGTATTGTTCTTCATCGGCGATACTCCTTTCCTTTTTGTACCCTACTTGAGCGATACGTGTCGTATTATTTCGTTGCCAAAATCGACACGTTATGTATCATGTGCGTATTTCCAAATCGTGAATGGAGACCACATGAAAACCCCGCGCCGGCCGAAGCCGAACGGAGCAATCCCCATCCTCACGGCGGAGGACGGCAGCCAGTTCAAACTCACTTCCGATCAAGTGTGGTTTGTCCGCCAGTGCCTCCGCCTCTCCCAGCGCAATCTCGGCCGTCGTCTTGCGACATCGCAGCCGAGCATCCTGCGCCTGGAGAATAAGGACCCCGCCGACCCCGGCGCACTTCATGACGGCCCGGCCGTAATCCTGCTGTGCGGTATCGCCAAGCAGGAGGGCATTGAGCTTCCGGCGGTGCCAGTCTTCGACCGCGAAAGCGAGGCGATCAAGCGGCTGATTACCAAGCACACGGAGGCTGCCGCAGCATGAGCCGAACTGGCAGGCCGCGCGGATCATTCTGGACCAAAGAGCGCGACGAAGAACTTTTGCGGGTTTCGCAGGAGCTAAAGGGGCAGGCGCTCGCCAACCATTTTGGACTGACCTCGTCCTATTGCCGGTACCGTCTCCGGCAGCTCCGGAACCATATCCCGTCTGCCCGCCCGGCATTGCTCAAGCCGGAGCCAGCGCCCGTCGATCACTCTGTTGAGGGCCGCGTCCGCGCCGCCGCCGACTATCGCCGGGGCTTCTCCGTGCCGCCCGAAAAGCAGGCGGAATACATCGAACTTCTCAAGACAGGCATCCCGGTCGCGGAAGCGCGCCGGCGCCTCGCCCTCTAACCGAAAGGGAGCATGAATATGGCAGGTGCAGAGCATAATTCGCAGGAGATCTATGAGGATCAGCAGTTCCTCAAGGCCTTCACCCAGTTGAAGGAGCTCGAATCGAAGGGTGCCGGCATCCGGGCCGATCAGGGCGCCGTTTACAATCGCCTGAAGGATATCGGCTGGACGAAGAAGCACTTCGAGTATGCGAAGTGGCTTCAGGACAAGGATATCGGCGAAGTGCTCGCTGACATCGAAATGAAGAAGCGCATCGCGTTGCTCATGGGGCACCCCGTTGGCCGTCAGCTGTCTCTGCTCGATGACGACCCTTACTCCGAGACGGAGAAGGCCTTCGAAGAAGGGTACACCGTTGGAAAGCTGCGGAAGGACAACCGTAATCCCTACGATGTCGGTTCGGACAAGGGGCAGGCCTGGCAGCGCGGGTTCAACGATGGCACGTCCTTCATCAATCAGGAGCTTAAGGACGCCGTCGAGCAGGAAGGCGCCTGATCTATGTCTGGGTGGCACTATCGAGACCTGAGGCTCGAAAGAGCCTTTGACCGAGAGCAGCGCGCATCGGTGCTGCGGAAGCAGAACGGTCGCTGCAAGTACTGCCTCGACCGGCTGACCATGAAACAGGCAACGCGGGACCATGTGATCCCGCGCTCCAAGGGCGGTCCAATCTCGACAGCAACATCGTCGTCGCATGCAGCCCGTGCAATCTGACGAAGGGCAGTCTTCCCGTGAAGCAGTTCCTCCGGCTGATCACATCCCCGCGCCCTGGGGAGCCGACGAAGTACCTTCTGATCTGGTGCCAACGCCGGCTGAACCTCGCGCTCGACCGCATGGAACGCAACGTCATGCGGGCAATATGGGGGGCGAATTGGGAAAGCTGAGAGAGCGCAACTCCCACATCTGGGAGCGCGGCGACCGGGATTGGTATGTGGAGCCGACCCGGTGCACTGAGCAGCTTTGCCAGCATGAGGATTTCGACGGGCCGGTTCACGATCCGTCGTGCGGTGGCGGCAATATCGTCACCGCCCTCCTGCGCTGCGGCTATCAGGCCACAGGCTCGGATGTCGTTGACCGGACGGGCGGTGCACCGTGGTTCACCGGCCTGAGCGACTTCCGCACCTGCCGGCGCAAGCGGGCCAACATTGTCATGAACCCGCCGTTCTTCCGCGGCGAGGGCACCGAGTTCTTCATCCGAAAGGCAATCTCGGTCACGAGCGGGAAGGTCTGCGCGTTCACCGAGGCACGCTTCCTCTTCGGCGAGGGCCGGGCGACCGGCCTCTACCGCGACCACAAGCCGTCCCGCGTTCACTTCGTGACGCCGCGCCCGTCGTGCCCTCCCGGCGAGTTCCTTGAAGCCGGTGGCAAGGCCACTGGCGGCAACCCCGATTTCGTTTGGATCGTCTGGGACCGGCACGCGCCTACGGCCGACGGCCTCAACTGGCTTTCCTGACTGGAGCATCCATGGACATCCCCGGATCCTACTTCGTCTTCGACCCAGGCCGGACATGCGGTTGGGCATCTTGTTTGCCCGGTGGCAAGAACCTTCGCCATGGCACTTGGCGCTTCCGGGACCCCAGTGCAGGCGCGACCTTCTTCGAATTCTCGCAGAGCCTGCGGCGCGTCCTCGCCGGCCTCCCAGACCCGCTTATCGGCATAGAGTTGATGACCATCGTCGGTCATGGCGAAGACAACAAGGTTGACGCGCAGCAGGTCCTTTTCTCTTCCGGGTGGACCTCAATTGCACAGACTGTCTGCCATTCGCTGGCGCTGCGCGAGCCTCAGCTGATCGCAATCCAGACGTGGCGTTCCAAGACGCACGGCAAGGTCTACACGCCGAAGAACCTGAACCTTGACCAGAACGCCCGGTCGAAATGGTTCAAGGTCGAAGCCAAGAAATACTGCGACCGCAACGGCTGGTCCTACAACACCGAGGACGAGGCCGAAGCTCTGTGCATGCTCGACTACCTGCGCATCGAGCACGAGCCGACCTACGCCTTCGACAAGGGGCGATCCTATCAGCAGGAGAGCTTCCTCTGATGGCGCGTTTTGAACCCAGGGAGATTGTCGATCAGGCAACAGGATGGCTCGAACTGCGCCAGATGGATCTCGATGACCCCAACGCCCTGCTTCCGCGCGGAGCGGTGCTGCTCTGCGAGGCAGGGCACGCTGCAGCGGTAGTCGAAAATTCCATGGTGGCCGGCCAGATGACCAAAGCTTGCGACTTTGCGCCGTTGCAAGCCGGAATGCGTTTCCGGGATGGGGAGCGGTTCCCTCTTTGCCGATGTGGGGCGCGCCTTGTCCGGCTTGATGACCATGGCTGGAGCCTGAACATCCAAGGCAAAGGCTGGACCTGATGCGTTTCTCCGATCAGTTTCTTGCCGACCTCCGGGACCGTGTGTCGATTGCCGATGTCGTTGGGACACGGGTGGCGTGGGACCGGAAGAAGACGAACGTCTCGCGTGGCGATTACTGGGGCTGCTGCCCGTTCCATGGCGAAAGCCGGCCGTCCTTCCACTGCGAGGTTCGGAAGGGCCGATACCATTGCTTCGGCTGCGGCGCGAGCGGCGATCACTTCCGGTTCCTAACCGAGCTTGACGGCGTGTCGTTTCCACGGGCGGTCGAAATAGTTGCATCCCTCGCCGGCGTTTCGCTGCCGGGCGGTCGAGAAGAATCAGCGGCCGAGAAGCGCAAGCGAGAGGCGGCGGAGCAGCGGCGCAAGGTGGACGCGGACCGCCGCGCCGCCGATCAGCGCCGGGAGGAAGAAGAGAAGGCTGATAACGCGCGGTGGCTCTGGAAGGCCGCCCAGCCGATCGCCGGCACCCTTGCGGAAACCTACCTGAACGGCCGCTCCATTGAGCTTTCCGACCTCCGGGTGCCCGTGTGGCCGCAATCGCTCCGGTTTCACCCCGGGCTCCTGATGCCCACCAACCAAGACATCCCGCTCGAATTCCATCGGCGGCGCTTCCCGGCTCTGATCGGCGCAGTCCAGGCGCCGGATCGCCGTGTCACCGCCGTCTGGCGCATCTTCCTCTCGGCCGAGGGGCAGGCCCTGACGAACGCGGACGGAAAAAAGATCAAGCTTGGCTTCGGCCCTGCGTCGGGCGGCGCGGTGCGGCTCGGGCCGGTCACCGAAACGCTGCGTCTCGCCGAGGGCATTGAGACCGCGACCGCCGTCATGGCGCTCCTCCAATCCGAAGCATCCGTCTGGGCGACCTTGTCGACCTCAGGAATGCAGAATTTTCAGATCCCGGCCGGCGTTCGCCGTCTGCAGATCTATGCCGATGGCGACCACCACCGGCTCAACAAGCGCACCGGCGACGTGATGACGCCGCCGGGCATCCGGGCAGCAGAAACTCTCCAGTCGCGGGCAAGGGCCGTTGGCGTCGAGGTAGGCATCTACCCGTCGCCGGCCCCCGACGATTGGCTTGATGTGTGGCAGACAGCAAAGAAGAAGCGGGATGACGAACAGCGTTATTGGTAATACGCAGGTCGAAAAGATCGTCTTGGGGGCGATCTTGCAGAGCGAGGATTCGTTCTGGGAATTGGCGGACAGCCTGTCGATGGAGGTATTCTCCACCGACGATCACAAGAAAATCTATGCGGTGGTCAGCGAGCTTGCCACGGTTGGCAAGGTCATTTCGCCGGCAATCGTAAGCGGGCGCGTCGGGAAGATCTCCGATGGGCAGGATGCAGACGGCTATATCTCCATGCTGCTCCACCTCGCGGCCCGCGAGGAGATGCTGCAGGCCAAGCTGCCGCAATATCTCGACGAGCTGCTCTCTTTGTCGGCGCGCCGGCGCCTGGAGAGCTTGGCGAACAGTATCCTGAAATCGGTTGGTGACCTTCGGCTCGACCCGAACGATTTGATCGAGCGCACTGCGCAGCGCATGGCGGACATCTCCCGGGCCAGCACCATCGAGAAGGAGCATACTCTCGCGTCATCGCTCGACGAGGTGTTCGAGCGGGCGAACGTGCAGCTCGAGCAGAATCAGACCAGCCTCGCGCTGCGGCCTTGCCTTGCCGGCCTGACGGAAATGATCGGGTTCATCCCCACGTCATCGCTCATCCTCTGGGGAGGCGGACCGGGCGGGGGCAAAACGGCAATCGCCGCGCAGCAGGCAATTTTCTCCGCCGAAATGGATGGTGAGCCCACCACGTTCTTTGAACTGGAAATGGACAACCGGTCGCTCGTCACCCGCGCGCTGTCTGGCCGCACCGGTGTCACGGCACGCGATGCCATGCTCGGCCTGACCGAGGAGCAGCTGGGCAAGATCCTCGACGTTCGCAAGGAAGTGCGGGAGGTCCCGCTTCGTCTGATCTGCCGCGGCGAAATGACCATGGAGCAGCTTGCGATGCGGGCGAGGGCGCACAAGCGCAAGCATGGGCTCCGGCTTCTGCTGGTCGACCACATGAAGCTGCTCGGCCGGGCCAATGCTGGCCGGCTGAGCGGGCCGGAGATCGTCTACAAGAACGGCGGCACGCTGAAGGCCCTCGCAAAGGAACTCGACTGCGCGATCATTGCGCTCTGCCAGTTCACCAAGGACGCGCGCTCGCGCGAGGACAATCCAGAACCGGAGATGGAGGACTTCTACGGCGGTGCGCTGGAAGAGCATGCCGACATGATGCTGGCCAACTTCAATCGCCATGCCTGGCTAACGAAGAATCCTCCGAAAACGAAGAACAAGCAGGAGGAATACGACGGGAAGCTGATCGTCAATAAAGGGAAAATCGAAGTCTACAAGTTGAAGGACCGATTGGGCCCGGGGCGAGATCGCCGGATCTTTAATTGGAACGGCCGGCTCACCCGCTTCGAGGACCAGGACGTGGCCCCCAAGCAAAACAGCCTCTTCACCGACGAACCCACATTCCACGAGGTCTACAACTGATGAACGACTTTGATTACGAGATCGAGCCGAAGGGCAACGGGTTTGTCGCCAAGATGCGCACCGCTCGCGACGGGGCTATGCGTCCGCTCGTCGGCAAAAAGGGAAAGCCCATCGTCTTCGTCGCCCGGGCCGCGGCCGCCGAAGCGCTCCTCACGAATCTCTGCGCCTTCGTCAATGGGCATTATGAGCGTGACGGAGAAATAGCCGGACACACGGCGGCGGCCGTCAACGCCGTGTTCCGAATCGTCAAGCAGAAGGGGCGAACCCGGCAGATCACCGTCGTCACGAACCGGAGGCCTGTCCGTGGCTAACTACACCGAGAAGGAACTCTTGATCGCCTGGGTGCTCTGGCTCGTCGGTCACTCCGAGAGCGCCGTTGGGCAGGTTATCGGGCGGCGGAAGAAACAGGTGGCCGGTCTCGTCAATCGGTCCCCTTACCCCAATCGCTCCGCAATGAACATCGAAGAGCGCCGGGTCGCCATCGCTGAGCTGATGATGACCCGGTACGGCGACGACGGAAAGCCCATCGATGGCGGATTGCTCGACCGGGTGTCGCTGACCCCGCTGCAGCTTCGCAGCCGGCAGGTGAAGAGGAGAGAGACATGAGCGCAGGAAAGGCGTTGAAGGAACGGCTTCGGAAGGTTCAGACCGGGGAGCATTTGACCGGCGGCGCGTTGCCGCTGATCGCATTTTATGGGCGAGAACCTGCGGCCGAGGAAATGCGCAGGCGCTTCTACGACCGGTGCGAGCGAGTTTTCAACAGCACCGAGATTGACGACATGGAGATCGCAGGAAGCCAGCGGCTCGTGATTGTCAACGGCAAGATGGCCATCGTGAACCCGGATGCAGGGCTGGTAGAGAAACTGGTTGCCGCTCGGGAAATGACCACTGATCGAGACAGCAAGGGAATGCTCGGGATCCGCTATCATACGGCGCTCAAGCTGCGGGAGCTTATCGATGGCGCCCAGGTCAAGACGATGCGCTCGCCCGCGCTCGACAAGGAGGGTGGCGGTGGTGGCTTTGGGCCGGGCGAAATCCGCGGGTATCAGCTGGACTGCATGGGGAAGCTTCGGCGGATGCGGGAGCAGCTCGGTGCTTGGGGCGAGGCCAATCTCGCCGATCTTCTGGAGGACGTGGTTTGCCACGATGCGTTCCGAGATCCTCGGCCGCGCGAAATCGCCCAGGCTGACCCGATGCCGCACGAGAAGATGCTCACCCTCCTGCACTTGTCGCTCGACGTGGCGGCAGCATCGCTCGGCTATCTCGACGACAATAGCGTCCAGCATCGCTGGAACCATGAGGAATGGAAGAAGGGACGTGCCGGCGGCGGGCCGATCAGGTCCTACCGGGACGAGACGTGGCGTCCTCAACTCGATCAAGAAGATCTTCGGCGCGGTCGATCATCTTCTCAGGATTGAACCGCATCAGGTGAATGACGAGGTAGACGGAGTGCGGGATGTCCTGCACTCCGTCGATCCACCCCATGACCCGCGACTGCGGGAAGCCGGTCAGCTCGGCAAAGAACGTCGGCGTGACGTTCAGTTCATCCAGGGCAAGCGCCAGTTCGGCGCCGGTCATCCGGACATAGCCCTTGTTCTTCCGGGTATCGAGCGTCCGGCTGTCGTAGAGCGAGGCGAACGCCTTGAGTGCAGCGATCTCCGCCGCCTCGGCAGTCTCGAACTTCTTCACCGCACCGCCGACTTGCACATACTCTGGCACAAGGCCGGGCATTGCGTACTCGGCGACGAACTTGTCGCCTTTCGGCACGGCCCGGCAGATGCGGCGGGAGGCTGGCTTCATGTCCGTTGCGGTCTTCATCGTTAGGGTGGGCCGCGGTGGCGCGGCGAGCGTGACGGACATATTTCCCATCCTTGATTACTGCACGGTTAAAGTGGTGATCGAAAAGCTCAATCGCTGAAATCGAATAGCGGAAGGCCAGCCGTGCTTCGGATCTTTACCTTCTTCGCTGGCGGAGTGACAGCGGCGTCCGGAACTTCGGGTTTGGCGTCGGGCTGCGCCACCTGTTTCGCCGCCAGACGGCCCGACCAGAAGCCAAGGATATGCGCCGGCGTGAACCAGTCCTCGCGAAACTCCATTCGAAGCGTGTCGCCGACGATGACCTGCGCGGGTATGTGGAGGAGAGAGAACTGGATATAGGCCATGTGGACGGCTCGCGGGTCAACATCGACCGCCACCACATGCAGCTTCCTTTGATAGTTGATGCCCAGGTCTTTGATCGCTTCTGCGAGGGCGATAATCGTTGCCCCTGCGCCCACAGCAGGCTCGTGCGCGGTGACGTAGCCGTGCGCATTGATGACCTTTTGAAGGTCGTCGAAGCCGCCGATGTTGATCTTCGCCATCATGAGGCAAAGCTCGTAAGGCGTGAAGAACTGGCCGCGCGCCTTGTTGTGCAACTCCAATTCGTGGAACGTGGCGCCGAGGATATCCTGCGGCGCGGTCTCCAGCGCCATCGTCACTTCCCCGAGGATCTGTGGGAAGATTGCAAGTTCGTCCTTCTGATAGCGGCGGACGATGTCAAGGTAGCGAGCCTCCCTCGCTTCGCGCTGGCGAACATCGATGGCGTTGCTGATGGCGATCGCCGCGCACGCGCACCAATCCGAGAAGACCGTGTATAGGTCGTGCCGATATCGCAGGGATTCGAATAGCTTCGAGATTGTCTTGAGGTGTTGGGTGCTCATGGCTGGCTCGCCTTCTGCTGCTTCTGCGCGAGCAATTCGGCATAGCGTTCGCGGACGCTGTCCGGTGTGAGGTGGCGTGACTGGAAGCCATAGAGTTCGGTGACCTCGCTGCGGGCTCGGGCGAGAATGTCGGCCTCGTTGTTGGTGAGCATCCGTGTCGGCCAGCCCTTCACGTAGAGCATGCGCCTGGTGATCCGCTTTTCGATCTCGGATCGGCGGCGGGCCTTTTCCTTTGCCATCGCCAAGCCGTCTCGGCCTTTGCTGGTGAGGAGGTGCGGGGCGACATCGCCGAGCCACCGTGCTCCTTGGAATGCGAAGCCGCTGGCGATCTCCAGCGCAACCATGTTCCGGTAGAGGTCGTGGCTCTCGGACTGGCCGGTTGCCGCGATAAGGTCGCCGAGCGCTGACATGATGCAGAAGCGGCAAGAGACGCGGCTCATACCGAAGACCCGGTATGCCGGGTGAGGGTGGAGGCCAGACGCGTCAATGAGGGCGAAAACCTCGTCGACGGTAAGGTCGATGATCGGGCGCCAGTTCATGATCCTGCCGGTGGCATCGGCATCCGCAACGGACATCCTGGACCGATTGCGGCTTTCCTCCCGGCGCACGCCGGTCACATTCAGGACCTGCTTGCCTCTGAAGCGCCGCTTGAGTTCGGCGATGATGACGTGGGTCTTCTGCTCGGAGGTGCAGAACCGCATGTCGGGTGTCGACCAGCAGGGTACCAACGTCACGGTGCTCAGTGTCTCGTAACGGGTCATGCTGGACAACCAGCGGCTTTCCCAACGCTCCATCAGGCCACCGGCTTTTCGGCGGACCACGACGAGGCCGCATTTCAGGTGGCCGGCAAGCTCTTCGCAGATGCGGAAGCTGTCGTTCCATTCGACTGAACCGAGATCGGCATGGATGAGAATGCGTTCGCCGGCGTGGCCGACGATATCCAGATGTTGAAACGTAGCGAGGGCGGCCGCCTGGCTGTCCTTGCCGCCAGACACGCCAATGGCAACGGGCGCGTCTGCATTGACAAGCGCCACGACATCGCCGGTGAGGGCGACGTTGGTAATGGGGGGCATGAGGTGGTCTCCTGGGAGCGCATAATTGCGGTGGTGCCGGCCGGCTAGACCGGATGTCGGTCGCTGCGGGCCTGCTCGTAGTGCTCTTTGGTGAAGCCGCCATTGGCGACGAACCAATCCCAAGTGCCTCGCTTTACAAGGCCAAGGGTTTCGAGGCGGCAGACCAACTGCCGCACCGAGAGGTCGAAAAAGTCCGCCATGTCGATCGCCATGCGACGGGTGAATTTGGTCTGCCCTTCCTTGTGGGCGTGGAAGGCGGCGGCTAGATCCTCGTCATCCACCGTCGCCTCCCATATCGACAACCTTGAATTCCCATCCCGGGTTCTCGCCAGCGTTGACGGCGATGAAATTCTCGGCCTTCTCCTTCTCTGCCCAGCGGGAGGCGTAGATCCGGAGCGAGCTAAGCGCACCGTTAGGCGCAATGAACTTCCACTTCTTCTTTCCGACTTCGCGGGCTTTGACAGCATACCTCATAGGCCGGCGGCTCCTTCGATTGCTTTGGCTCTGCATGCCGCCCAGGCGGCATCGTCGGCGCGGTGGATACGGGCGAGGCGGGCGGGATCACCCGTCCGCTTCGCAAGGCGGCGGAGCTTGGCCCGGCGCCGCTTGAGGCGGGCAGGCACAAGCTTCCAGTGAATGTGGCAGAGCCACTCGTTGTGGCCGGCGTCGAGCTTCTGCCGGTCGACGGTGCGCCGGCAGAAGGGAACGCAGCAGGAGAGGCGGTCAGCCATCGAGCTTTTCGAGCAGGTCGATGATCTTCCGGGCCGTATCAACTTCGCGGAACGTGTACTGCCCCAGATGGGTGAGCGCCCATTGGTTTCTCTCCTCGTCCGATTTGAAGTCCGGGAAGGAGACGGCGGCCTCCGCGCATTTGAGGATGCGAATGATGCCGGCGTCATCCATGGCCGCCTCCAATCTCACCGTGGCTGTTCTGCAGCCAGGGCCACACGATGAAGACGCCGCGCGATTCATCATCTCCGCACGTCCACCCGCATTTTCGGCAGGACTTCGCAGGCGGAGGACCGGCGGCGTTCGAGCAGTCGAACCAGTCGTGCACGCAAGTGGAGATCGCCTCGAACCGACCATCCTCGAACTCTTCGCGAGGACGGGCCCACAGCGACCCGTCCTCGATGGAGCGATAGATTGCGACCTCGCGCATATCGACCGACGTTACCTGGTTGCGATAGGTCACATCCTCCCATCTCTCGGTCTGCATTCTGCCGACGCCGAGCAGCACGTATTCCGTACCGCGTTTCCTGTGACGGTGCGTGGCGCCGGTCCCTCCTTCCTGACCTGAGAGCGGCAGTGAAGCGTGTCTGGCGATGGAGGCATAGATGTCTTCGATGACCGAGGCGTCCTCAATCGCTCCGTCAAAGACGTCATCGATGATCTTCCCCAAGAGGTCGCGATCCATGCGGGGCAGCTTGGGGGGCTTGCCGCAGCCCTGCGATTTAATGGGAGAAACACGGTCGAGCACGGAGCAGCCGGTGAGGCCCTCCAACCAGATGGCAGCCGTATGCCCGGAAATGACATCGGCTTTCGAGCGGGTCTTGGTGATGAAGGCCTCGCCGTCGTCCTTGCGGACGGCGACTTTGGTGCCGATCGGATATCGGCTGTTAAATATTTCGCACTGGTTGCGCAGTTGCGCGGGGTCCGGTGTTCGCATTGACTATCTCCTGCCTGCGGCGACGACGACCTTGGTGTCTTTCGGCAGTTTCCTGCCGCAGCACGGGCAATTGACCGGGGAGTGAACGAGGCGCACGCGCTCGACCTGTTCTCCGATCCAGGCGCCAACCTTGGCGAGGAGATCATCCAAGTTGTCCCCCTGGATTTGCGGTACGATCGTGTTGCCGTAGTCGTTGGTCAGCCCCCAGCGGAGGATTCGGAAACTGAATTCCTGGGGGAAGCCCTGCACCTTCACAGCGGCATCGACGGATAGGGAGCCGATATTGCGGTGATCGCCGACCTTGAAGTGCGAACGGTTCTTTGTTTCCGCGACGACCGCATCGGCCAGCCGGGTGAACAGTTCCTTCTTCTCCATGAAGCAGGGCAGCGTGTGCCAGACGTTTCGGTAACGCCGGAGGTAATCGGGAACCGTGATCATGACGCCAGGCGGGAACTTCCGCGGTGCGGCATCGACTTCGTAGACCACGTATTCCATCGGCCGTGGCGGAACGTCTTCCATCCGGTAGGCCGGCTGGTAGATCACCTCGCGCCGATCCTCGTTCAGCGCGGAGTATTCTGCAATACTCAACGGGCCCTTCACCGTGTCGGTGAACTCGGGTCGAGGGACGTAATGGGTAATCACCTTTCGCTGTGGGTAGTGCGCGGCAATCGAGGTGATATCGCCCACAACATCAACGAAGTTCTCGTCTCCTATTGCATCCGGGAAATCGGTGCAGGCCTTGCCGTTGATGTGAGCTGTGTAGCCGTAGCCGGTGAGGCCGGCATTGTGATAGCCACCACCTTGCTTCTTCTGCACGTAGGAATGCCCGGCGTGGCGGAATACCACGATCCGTGTGTCCTGGGAGCCCATGTGCTCCTCCATACTTGTCTGTTGAAGGGGCCGGCGCCGTGGATGGGCGCCGGCATGGATTGTCAGCCCTTTGGCGCGACCCGCTGGGCGGCCCATACGAGGCCGACCAGCATGCAGCCGATGACGACGTCGCCGATGAAACCTGCCGCGATCTGCATCAAGACGAGCAGGCCGGCGATGGTCACGAGGATCGTGGCGAGATGCTCGCGGATCTTGTCGACGAGCTTCTTCACTTGCCGAACTCCGCCTTGATACCGGGGGCGGCGCGCGCCACGGCGGTGACGAAGGCCTTCAGCAACGCCTTGTCCTTGAGGCGATCCGTGTTGACGTAGACACCAGCCGGCCAGCTGATCGTGCTCACGTCCGACCAATAATCGAAGGAGAGCGGATATGCCTCGCCCGGGATCTTGGCGTACTCGTAGAGCGGGTTGCCCTTGATATCGACGGCATCGTCGAAGTCGCGGTCGTTGGCTCCGACGAGAGCGATGGTATCGCCGAACGTGGCGTCCGCCTCGTTGACGACGCCGTTCTTCAGGCCGGCCGGGACCAGCATGCAGGTGGTGTCGCCGTTCGATACGGAGTTGAGCGCGAGGATGTCGCTGTCGTTGGAAACCGGGACGGCTGCATAGTCCTCGTCCTCGGCCGTGAGGTTCTGCCAGATCACCCAGGCGCCGGAGCCCGGCTCGCCGATGGCGATGCGGTACTTGTCCGGGTCGCCTTCGAGGTCGCCGAGGTCATCCACGCCGCTCGCCTTGTTGCACAGCACATGCAGATATTCCCGGTGGAGAGAGCCCACCTGCAGGAGCTTGCGCGCCTTCGCCTGGGACTGGCGGGCGAGGTAGACCGGGCCGTCCGGCTGGCCGATCATCGCATCACACGCCTTCGGGTCGCTCGCCGGGGTGTCGAGCATGCGCTCCATGCTGTCGATCGTGCCGGCGCTTTCGACCACCTCGACCTCGGCCGGGCTCCCGGCCATCTTTGCGATCATGGCGCCGGCTGCATAGTAGTTGCCGCTCTGGCTTCCGGTGCAAAGCCGGATCGGCTCCGCGCTGGCGTGGCTCGCCGAGACCATGGCGATGCCAGCGGCCGCGACGAGAGTGAGGTATGCGATTTTCATGTGAGGGTTCCTTTCCCCTTGGTGCCGCGAGCCGACCACCGGCCCGCGAAAAGAAAAGGGCCGGCGCGAACGCCAGCCCTTTGAGGTCTGAGCCGGAAGGCCCGGCTATTGCTTGAAGTGGTAGACGCCCGCGCGAAGCAGGTTCGGCAGCCATTTCTTTTCCTGCGCCGTGGCAGCGGCGAGATCCACCATCTCGCCCTTCTTGCCATCGGCCAGTTCCGTGCCTGTCATCTCCAGATAGGCGGCGGCGATCTGCTGCTTCTTCAGGCCCTTGAAGTAGAGCTCTGCGTCGAAGTGCTCCAGCGGATCGAGCTTCATGGTCGCAAGGAGGCCGGTCTGTATGTCCTCGCGCGCCTCGTCGGCGACATAGCCGTGGGAGCCGGAGAGCCATTCTTCAGTGACATCCACGGTCTGCGATGCCAGCTCGGCCAGCTTGGCACCGAGTGCGTCAGGCTTCATCTTCGAGAACCGTTTGAAGCGGGTCAGGAACTTGTCGTCGGACGCTTCATCGGTGCGATGGCCGATCTCCCGGGTGACCGTGATGCGGGAAGGTTTGGCGTTGCCGTAGCCGCCCGGCGCGTTCACCGACATGTCGAGCATGGTGACGACGAAGGCGAGGGCCGTAGGAGAGTGGGTCTGGACACGCTTTCGGACGGCGTCCGTCACGGCCTTCGCGAGGAGCGACTTCGTCGCCTTCGAGATGGCAAACGGGTCCTCCTCTTCCTTCGCGCCGCCAGAGCCGGAGACGGAGCCACTGCCCGTCTCCTTGCCGCGCTCGTAGATGCCGTAGGTCACCTCGTACTGCTTGTCATCGATGAACACGCCGGATGTCGCTCGCTGCTCGGAGGTGAATTCTCCCGGCCGCTTTTGCAGGGCCTCGTATTCCGCCTCCAGCTTTTCAAACTCGGCTTCATCAATGGTCTCGCCCTCGGAGTTCAGGATCTTCTCGAGCTGGCTGGAGCGAGCGGCTTCCGCATCGGTGTACTGGGCCTCCGGCTGGTAGCGCGCATAGTCCCAGTAGGATTTGCCGCTCTCCGATGCGGTGACGATGAATGCCCAGCCCTCGTTGAGAGCCTCAGTCTTGAGGTCTTCGAGCCGCTGCGCCGCCAGCTTCTCGACAAGAGCGGTGTCCTCCCAGGTTTCATCGTCGGTGAAGAGGTCTGAGCGGACCGGGCCGCCGGCAGCCTGGTAGGCATCTCGGCCGACGAACTTCGCTATCCGGCTATCGCCTTTCACCGAGTCCTTGCTGAGCAGATAGCGAACTTGGCGGGCGTTACGGTCGTAGCGGTAGAGGCCGGACCAGACTTCGAGCTGGCGCTCTTGCTCCGGCTCCAGGGTGAAGGCGGCGAGGGTGGAGAAGTCCATTTCCTCTGCCTCGAACGCGGCGAGTAGATCCGGGTGGACGTTCGCCAGCGCCAGCCTGCCCCGCACGAACTTCTCGGTCTGGCCGAAGCGCAACGCGATCTCTTCGATCGTTGCGCCGCCGTCGATCAGATCCTTGAACGCCCGAAATTCGTCGAGCGGCGACATGCCTCTACGGATGATGTTTTCCGCAAGGCTCAACTCTTCGGCCTTATGGTCATCGACATCGCGAATGATGATCGGGACCGGGTAGTCGGCCGGAACTAAGCCTTCGGATACGAGAGACTGCACCGCAAGGAACCGGCGGCCGCCACCGAAGGTTCGGTAGCGAGCCCCTTCGAGGTCGGCGTCCGATACCGCCGGCGGGCGGACTGCGATCGGCTGGATGATGCCATTGGCGAGGATCGAGGCCTTCATTGCTTCGATCGAGTCCTTCTCCCGGTTTTTACGGACATTCTTCTCGTCGATGATGAGCCGGTCGATGGTGGTGGAGAGCTGCTGAAACTCGTGCATAGCTCTTTCCTTATGCTGCAGCCGCGGCGGTTGCCGTGACTTCGTTGGAGAGGACGCGCACCAGATCGGACACGACAGCGCGGTGCTTGTCGGGGAGGTTCTCGATCTGGATGGCGAGGCGGATGGCGTAGACGGAGGGGCCGGCGTCCTCGGTGACGGGCTCCGCGTTCTCCAGCGGCATCAGGTTCGGTGCCGTGGTCTTCAGGGCAGCAGCGATCTGCATCAACCGGCTGCCGCCGACGCGGTTGGTGCCCTTCTCGTACTTCTGGATCTGCTGGAAGGTGACGCCGACGGCCTCGCCAAGCTTCTCCTGGCTCATGCCGATCGCGACACGGCGCGCACGGATCTTCATCCCGATGAGGATGTCATCGGGCTTGGGCTGCTTCTTCATCATGGGGATATCCTCTTAGGCGCGACGGGGCATGAGGAGGAACCGGACATTCGGTTCCTTCTGGTCGAGGAAGAGGCCCGCGCCATTGGCCGCTTCGTTGATTTCGAGGGAGACCTGGCCGGCGATCCGTTCGAGGATGTCGGCAAGGTAGGTGGCAGAGAACGCGACCTTGAACGGCTCATTGGCGAGGCAGGGCAGGTCCGTGCTGCCTATGCCAAAACCTTCCGATGCGCAGGTGAGCTCGGCGACCTCGCGGCCGATATCGATTGCGATCGGCGCCTGCTTGATGTCCGAGACGGAGGCAACGCGGTCGACGGCCTCACGGAGCGCGGCCGTCACGAAGAGCGCCCTGCGATCGAGGTTGGCGGGGAAGACGCGCTGGTAGTCCGGGAACGAGCCGTCAACGAGCTTGGATTCGATCTGCTCGTCGCCCAGGCAGAACAGCACGGCATCGCCGGACACAGCGATGTCGACCACGGGCGGGGCGTCCTTGCGGCTGGCGAGCCGGAGGACTTCCTTGACCGTCGCGGCGGGGATGATTGCGCCAGCTTCGTGCATGGCTTCGCAGCCCGCCGGCGGATCGACGGCATAGGCCGCCAGCCGGTGCCCGTCGGTGGTGACGAACATCAAGCGCTCCTGGTCGGCGTCGTATTTCAGGAACACGCCGTTCAGGTAGTAGCGGGTGGCATCGGTGGAGATGGCGAACCGGACGGTGTCCAGTGCTTTCCGCAACTCGCTCGTGTCGAGCGTGAAGCGGCAGTTCGTCGCCTTCAGTCCGTCGGCGCGGGAGAAGACCGGGAACTGATCGACATCATCGCCCGGCACAAGCTGGAGCTTAGTTCTGCCGAACATGCAGACGGTGTGGTCGTCGTGCCTGATGAAGTCGAGGGACTGAGCGAACGGGACCTTCGCCAAGGCCGGCTGCAGGCGATGGGCATCGACCATGATCTTGAAGTCCGGCGAGACACGGCCCGGAACGAAGGTCGAGGTCTGGACATCGAGGTCGGTCCCGGTGACGACGACGCCGCCCTTCACGGCGGTGATCAGCGCCGCGCCCAGGATCGGGATGGTGGCCTTCCTCGGCACCACCTTCGTGACGTTTTCGATGGCGCGACCGAAGCGGCGATAGTCAAGCGAGGCGCTGGTCGGAACCGGCAGAGCAAGTGCGCACATATGGTCTCCTTTCTGTGCATGGTTGCGGGTTATCGGTGCGCCGCCGCGACGGAAGCGGCGGCGCATTGGGCTTTGACCTCCGGTGGTGCTCGCGCCCAAACCTCACGGCTCACCTCTTCACTGAGGGGCGTGTCGTCGTAGAGGGTGAGGCAATAGAATTCTCGCAGGTGGATCGCATATGCCGCGATGCACCAAGCGCGGCCAAAGGACTGGACGGTGAACTCGAGCAATCCGGGTTGCGGGAGCCGCTTAAGAAAGGTCAGGTCACCGTCCCAGAAACTGCGAGGTGGCGGACGAAACGTCACGGGTGTCACAGCGCCACGATAGGGCAGGCCGCCAAGCCTTGCCGCTCAGCAAGCCCGGTGACGAAATCGGTGGGTGCTTCGCCGGCCTTGAAGGCGCGGAGCGTCTGTGCCGGGTCCAGTTCGAGAGCGCAGTTGAACGCGGCGGCGGAGTAGGCTGTGGCCAGCGTGGTCCAGAAGCGGCGGGATTGGCGCCAGTGCTCGAAGTTCGCGCGCTCTTGGGACCAGACGATGAAGGCGAGGGCGGGGACGGTCGGGGAGTAGCGCCCGTCGCCGTAGCGGTTGTTCTCGATGACACGGTCCCACGGGAGGTTTTCGAGGACGGCCGGCGCGAAATCGAAATCGAAGGCGCCGTGATAGTGCTGGTCGCCTTCGAGCTTCTCCCACACGGCATGGATGATGCGGCCGGCCTGCTGAGCGACCATGCGCATGCCGGATGTTCCTGCAGCGTCGAAGTCGGCGGCGAACTTGGTCTCGCGGTTTTCGAGGATCCATTCCCACGCGCAGAGGGCGGCCTCGGTCTCCGCCGAGGTGTAGGTCGTGACGCCGTGGACCTGGCGGCCGCCGGCGTCGGGAATGGGGAGCGAAGGGAAGTGGTGAACGGCCAAAGGGGTGCCGTCCACCGCGATGTTCACGGTGACGTTCATCGTGGTCTCCTGTTGTGGTGGGTTACGGTTCGATGCGGATCACTTCGCCGAACGGGACGCGGGGCGCCCACTGGTCGAAGGCCTGCTTGGTGCCGGTATGCGCCCAAATGACGGGCGCCTCCGGCTTCTCGCCGAAATCGTAGGTGCAGAGGTCGGTGAGAAAGATGATGGCGGTAGCGTCGGAGTGGTGCCGCTTGATGTAGCGGAAGGCCTCGGTGAAGGCGGTGCCGCCGCCGCCGGCAGCGCGCAGACGGATGGTGTCTCCGGCCTGGAATGTCTCGACGTTGCAGACCGCGGCGTCGGTGTAGATGACGGTGATCAGTTCCACATTGCCGTCGTCGAGGATGCCAGATATCTCGCCGCCGCACTCGGCAAGCATGTCGTCATCGACGGAGCCGGAGGTGTCGACGCAGCAGACGATATGCCTGATACCTTCGGTCGGCACGATGCTCGGCATGACCAGGCGGTGAGGGAGAAAGCGCCGGCTCGGCCGCGCCCAGCTGTAGTCGCTCATGAACACCTCGTCGGCGAAGCGGCGAAGCCTTTCCCGCCAGTTCACCTTCGGCTTGGTGATGTCAGCGATGAGCCGCTGCAATCCGGCAGACAGCTTGCCGATGCCGTTGCCTTTTGCCTTTGCGATAGCCGCCGCCTGCGCCACCTGAGTAGCGATGGTGGTTTCGGCCGAGGCGAGACCCTCCCGGTCATAGGTTGGCGCCGCCGGCATCGTGCCGCCGCAGCCACCAGGGTCAACGCCGAGGCTCCCTGCGCCTGTGCCACCGCCGCCCGGGCTGGATGCTCCGGTGTCCTCTTCGGAGCGTCCGGACTTGCCGCGGCTCTGCGACGGCGGCTTGTCGGGGAGGAGCCGGTAGACGTCTTCGGTCGACATGCCTCCATACTGAGGGTCGTAAAGCCCGCCCTTCGGCATCTCGCCGCAGCTGCTCTCCTTCAGTTCGAAGTTGATGACATAGTCCCCGGCGATGTTCCACTTCTCCGGGTCGCGATTGCCCATGCGGGTGTGGTGGTAGAACACGTCGTGCAGGATTTCGTGAGCGAGAACAAAGACAAGCTCGCGCTTGCTCAGCTTCTCCACGAACCTGGTGTTGTAGTAGAAGCGCTTGCCGTCAGTCGCCATCGTCGGGACGCGCGGATCCTCAACGATCTCCTTTTGAACGATCATCGCCCCGAAGAACGGTTGCTCGAACATGAGTGCGGTCTTCGCGGCCAGCAGCTTGCTTTCGATGTCCAACTTCGGCGGCATCGGTGGTCTCCTTGTCGCATGATTGCGGTTGACAGGGCGTGGCGCCTTGTTGGGCTATTTCGGCCGCCACCATTTCCGCCATTTTCTCCCAGGCATCGTTGTCCACCCGCACCTCAAACTTGACTTCGATGGGTGGCAGGATCGCGGGAGGCGGATAGTAGGGCGCGCCGAACGTCGGCAACCGGACGTATTGAAGCTTGACCAGAGGCGGCGGTTCATTTTGCGCGTTGATCGATTTCGTCACCAACGA
Organism: Shinella sp. JR1-6; assembly: GCF_004284735.1. Taxonomy (NCBI): domain Bacteria; kingdom Pseudomonadati; phylum Pseudomonadota; class Alphaproteobacteria; order Hyphomicrobiales; family Rhizobiaceae; genus Shinella; species Shinella sp. JR1-6. Next base: position 32,673 of record NZ_SHMI01000022.1, read on the forward strand.
TGCAATCTCCTCGGAGGAGAGGGCCGCGACGAGAGGAGAGGTCTCGACCGAAACCACCACATGGTCCGCGAAGACTAGACGTCCTTCACGCCGGTTCACCTTGCTGAGATGCGTAGAGCAGGTTGCATTGAAGCGCCGGGAGCGGACCCAATACTCCAGACGGTACACACGCCTCGGATACCGTCCGTCTCGGGGGCGAAACACGAAGACAACAAGGTCGCTGTCGTCTTTGCTGCGTCGGATCCGGTAGAACCGGCGAAGTATCTCCGGGGTCATCTGCCCCTCCTTTGAAGAGAATAGGTGGTCGCCTTCGCGAGGTCGGCGGGGGAAAGGCAGGATCGGAGCACATCAATCAAGCGGTCGCCGACGAGGGGGAGCTTGGTGCTGCCGCGGAAGAACATGTCCGGGTCGATGGACTTCACCGGATCGCGTCCCTCCTTCGTGAGCTTTTCGGTGAGGGCCTTCATCCGCTTCCCGGTCGGGAGGCCCAGCGGCACGTTGGCCACGTTCCATTTCCGCTTGTCGACATCGTAGGAAAGGATCCAGTTGGCCACTTCATGGTTGTCCCGGATGCCAATGAAGTACCACTTCATCGTTGCGCTGCCGTAGGGCTGGATGTTTTCCTCGGGATTGAAGGGGCCGAGGACCTGGCGAACCATGACCATGGTCACCTTCCTTTCTGATACTGGATGGCGGCAGCGATGGCCGCCGCCAGTTGAGCCGGTGGGATGTGGGCACGGAGCATCTCCTTCAGGGTGTTCTCCTGGTGCTTCGGCTTGGCGCCGGGAAACATGTCGACCTGCGTCAGCCCTTTGTTAGCCGGCCGCGTGAAGGTGCGCAGAACCTTGAATGCGCGAGTGTCGAAGTAGAAGATCACCCGCCAGCCTGCCTGAGAGCCGTCATCGAGCACGCCGGAAAACTCCCAGACGTAGCAGTCTCTATGCTGGCGCACCTTGGACGGCCCCCAGAGGGCCGTCACTTTCGAGGCCATCGTCATCGCGCCCTCAGTTGTTGAAGAGGACGTCCTGATTGGTGACCGTCCAGTCCACGTAGGTCTGGGTGTTCGCCAGCGCGGGATGCATCGAGACGTAGTCCATGCCGAACGTCACCTGGAAATCGCGCGGCAGCCGGCGCATGTAGGCATCCATCGCCGGGAGCTTGTGCTCGTCGGCGTGGTGAGCAAGGGCAGCGGTGATCGCGAACTGCGCGGCCTTATTCTGCGGGAGCCGTGCGCTGGCGGGATTGCGGACGATGCTGTCGACGGTCGGAAGGTCCGAGGCCATTTCGATGAAGCTCTTAAGCTCCCCGGCTGCACCCTCGCCAACGTAGCCGGCGAAAGCCCGGAGCCGGAGCATGTCATCTTCGACATCCATAACCTTGCTCAGCTCTTCCCAGGAGCGCGGGGTCGGGAACGCCATGTTGTCGCCTTCGCCCATCTGGTGAAGCAGACCGGGCCGGAAGCGGAGGAACGCGATCAGCATGGCGGGAAGCCGCTTGGCTGCGAAGTAGGCGACTGTGCTTTCGAGGTCAGCTACCACGCCGATATGGGCGAAGCGGTTGCCGAGGGCGGTCGGCATGGCCTGGGCGGCGGCCTTGTCGCTCTTGCGGTTGCCGGCGCCGACGACGCGCCAGCCCGGGGGAAGGCGGTACTCGCCGATGAAGCGGTCGAGGACGAGACCGAACGCTGCAGCCTGCATCATCGGCGGTGCGGCATTGATCTCATCAAGCAGCAGGATGCCTTCTTCGCCGTCACGTGCGACCTGCGGGAATTCGTCCGGCACCTTCCACCGGGTGGTATCGGCGGCAAGATCGGGCAAGCCCATCATCGAGACCGGATCGCGGGTGGAGCAGCGGTAGTCGATGACCTTCCAGTTTCTGCCCTTGGCGATCTGTTTCACGATTGAGGACTTGCCCACGCCGGGCGGCCCCCAGAGCATGGCGGGGCTATCGACGCGGAGGTAGGTTTCGAGCACGGCGCCAGCCGCGACGATGTTCATGTCGAGCATGTGTTTCTCCTGATGTGCATGATTGCTGTGAGCGGCGGGTTATCGCCGCTTGGAGGTGCGGGTGATGGAGGCGGCTGCAGCCTTTGCCCTCTCTTCGTCCGGCAGCATCGTGAGGATGTAGTCCAGCGTGAGGTCTGGGCCGCGATGCTTATAGGTGGCGGGATCGATCAGGTGGCTGAGTTCGAAGCTCCGCTCAGCGACGACGTAGGTGAGCCTGTGGCTTGCGAATGTGTCCTCGGGGGGGGCGAAGTGCCATTCCAATAAGCTACCGAGATCCATGGCCTCGGACATGAGGCGCACGGCGGTCATGGCCAGGCCTCGGTTCCGGCCAGAGACGCGGTCACGCAACGAGCAAGGATTGCCGGAGGGATGCGAGCGATGATGGCGCGTTGTCTACCTTCGCTGATGTCCCGGCGCTTGTGATCCCGGCACACCCACTTTCGGTCCACAATCTTGTAGCTGACATAGGCGTGGGTGCGGCCGCGCCAAAGCGCCTCGAATTCAAGTTCCCAAGGCACCCATCGCGGCGCTTCCCGGAACTCCAACTCTCTCAGCTTCATCGGCGGCCGTCACTTCATGAACGCACTGATGTCGTCGAGGATGCGCTGCGCCTCGTCCGCGATGTTTTCGCGGGCGGAATCGCTGTTGCGCAGTGTCTCCGCGTCGTGCCGGGAGAGCCGGGCCAGACGATCGGCGAGGGCGTCAAGCTCCGGATCGCCGGTGATGTTGAGCGACGGCATCACCTTGACCAGATCGCGGATGTTCTCGACCAGGCTGTCCCGGAACACGCCGGCCGTGGTCTCGCCCGGGCGGGTGGCCGGCTTGTAGTTGACCATGCGCTCATGCATGTGCTCGACGGCGCCGACGATGCGCTCGTAGACGTTCCGGACCGCGGCGCGCGCCGCCTCCTGCACATCGCGCTCGATATCCTGCCGGATGCTGTGGACCTGCTCGGCGGCGAGGTTGGCGCGGAAGTCGCCGGCAGTCGGAACCGGCATCACCTTCGTGATGAAGCTGAACTTCATGGTGATCTCGTCGGCGTCCGGGTAATCCTCCTGCCGGAACATGGTGCCGAGGTGGCGCTGCGCGTCCTGCACATGCTGCGGATAGTCCCGGAGGAAGCGCTCGACTTCTTTCTCGAACTTGTTGCGCTGGTCGGCCAGCCATTTGGCGTGGGCCATGAAGGCCTGCGCCGCCATGATCCGCTTGCCGTCGTCCATCCAGGGCAGGGTGCGGCCGTTGAACTCGTTGCGGATCTCGCCGACGAGCTTGGCGATCGGTTTCAGGGCATCCGGTTTCACGATCGCCTTGTTGTAGCGACCGGCGTCGGATGCGGCAGACTTGCTGCGGTTGACCTCGTTCGTCACATCGCGGTCCAGCCGGCGGCCCGACCACTGCGCGATGGAGAGGGATACGACCATCGCCCGCGATGCCAGGGCATTGGAGGCGAGGGCGGTGGTGGGGATATTCATGTTCATGCAGGTCTCCGTGTTGCCATGAGCGGCGGGAAAAGAAAAAGCCGGGCTGAAACCCGGCTTGTGAACCATTCTGAATTGGCGTTGACATCGGAGTACTTTTCGAACACCCTCAATTGGTCAGCGCATGGAGTTGGCGATGTCGTGGTGGTCCTGCCCACTTCGTTGGATTGAAACCCTCTAAGTGGCGGTCAAGAGATTGGCTGTTACCAAAGACCAGTCGGCGCCTGGGGCCGGCGATGTCGCGATGGCCTTGCCTGTCGTGTTGGATTGAAACTCTTTAAGTGACGGTATGGAGCTTCCTACCCGTTGCGAGAAGTTAGCCGGCGCATCGGGCCGGCGGTGTCGCAGCGGCCGCGCCTGCTGTGTTGGATTGAAACTCTCTTATTGGTGTTTACCGGCTTTTGCCGCAACGCGGAGCGGCTACCTCAACGGGTAGCCGCTTTCGTTTCCTGCGCCAGCGGCGCCGGGGAGTTGGTGGCAGCATTCCAGACAAAGCCATTTTCAATTGCTTCTCTTGCGGCTATCGCCTTGCTTTCTGCTGCCATCCGCCAATTGCTATCCACCAGCGCGGCGAGTTGGGAACTGGAAAGTGTCGCCTGAACATCAGTGGGAATGCTGTTCCACATCGCATCGAAGCTGCGATCGTGGGAGCCGATGACGGAAGCCGCTTTTGCTCGATTGTACTTCACGATGCTCATGGTTCGTGCTCCAGATGGGTTAGTCGATGACACCTACCTTTTTCAGGTGGGCGGGGTCGTATGAGGTAAGCTCCTCCTGTACGGCTGCGCAGAACCCCTCGCTGTCCCGTTCGAAATCGAACTTTGCGGCGCGGGTGCCGGCAAGGATTGCCTGCTGTCGTTGGTCGTTGCTCCAGCCTAGATCCTGGGCGAGGTCGCGAACCTGATCGAGAGTTTTCTCGAAGTTGATGGCGAAGGCCGGGCAGCGTTCGTTCGCCCACATGAAGCGCAGGAAGGCTTGCACGTCAGCATGCGGGGTCGGCGTTATGTAGGTAGCTGCGGCCAGCATCGCAGCAAGGATCGAATTCATCGGCGCATCCTCGGATGGAAGATGCGCCGAAGGTAGTATCAGCGTCGGGTGGTGGTCAACCTGTGGTCGGTTCGTCCTCGCCGTCGAGGAGATCGACGGAGACCGCTTCTCCGCCGCTGTCGAACTCGATCACCGTGAACGACGTGGCCGTTGTGCCCGGTCGCTGCATTATCTCGAACGCCTGGCGGGCGGCATGGCGAGGGGAACAAGCCTCGACAACATCGATTTCCCACATCACGAGGTAGCGGGCCATCTATATGTCCTCCCGAATGGTGACGATGCTGGCGATCAGCGGCTTGCCGTTCGGCCCGACGCCCTTGTACCGGAAGGTGATGCGCTTGCCCGGTAGGCTGTCACGCCGCGCCCACAGGCCCGCGCGCTGGTCGGCGGAGAGGCCGGTAGAGAGCTTGAAGCGGATACCGTTCCAGTCCACCCAGAAGCCGCCGAGCGTGCCTTTCCCGACCTTGCCGTCCTTCGCGCTTGAGCGCTTCGTCTTGCCGATCTTGTTGACGGTCGCCTCGTTGGTGTTCTGCATCTGCTCGAAGGTGCTGACGATGGTGGCTTCGTTGTCGCTGAACCGTTTGAACTTCAGCAGGATCGCCTCGGTGACGGTGGAGCGGCCGAACTTGTAGCGGCCGTCGGGGCGGCGAAGCATCACGCCTTCGAAGCCCAAGGTGTCCACCATGGCGCGCTCATATTCATCGAACTCGGCCATATTTCGCAGCGGCTCGTGCGGCACCAGTTCGATACGGCCGCGCTGGAAGATGGGGTTGCCGGAAAGGAGAGCCAGGCGGTCGGTGTAGGGCATGTTGGGATGCTGGAAGTGGTCGAACACATGAAAGCGCCAGTCGACTTCGCCCGGCTTGGAGACCTTGCTCTGCACCGTGGCGAGCGGGTCGGCTTCGCCGTCGGTGTAGGTGACGATTTCCCCGTCGTGGAACGTTAGGTTAGCGGCTTCGAGCGCGGTCCGGATCTGGGTGTTGCCGAGCGGCTCGAGGCGCCGGGTGACGAAGCCGTATTCCGGGTGGCCGACGATCCGCCAGCCGTCGTATTTCGGCGTGCCGATCAGCGGGAACTTCATCTCCTCGCGCTCGACGGGGGAGGCGAGGACGGGTTCAAACTTTGTGGGCATGGTGGTTCCTTGTTCGCATGATTGCGGTTATCCCGCCGCGTACTGGATGGATGCGGCGATGCACTGGGCTTTGATTTCTGGCGATATCCTCGACAGGAGGACGGCGTGGAGGCGGTCACATACGCAGTGAGGCCGTGGCCTGCAGGTGCCGTGATAGCTCCAAGCGGGCAGATACGCTCTTTCGCCGATCTGGTAGCAAATGTACCAGTGCGGCCCCTCGGCCCCCTCGAACCCATCTAGACGCCCAAAGCGGATGTACAGAGACGAACCTCCAAGCGTCTCGCAGGTGATCGCCATCTCGTCGATGAGCCGGTGAGCGAGGCTTTCACCGCTCATGGCCGCCATGTCCCCGCCGCAAACCTGATTGAGGCGGCAGCGCAGTACGCCAGGTCTCGTTCGCTTAGGGTGGCGCGAAACAGAGACGTGATTTCTTCGGGCATTCGGGCCGGAACATCGAGCGCATAAAATTGCCCTCCCTGGCCAATCGGGGGAGGTGCGGCGCTCCGCGGGAATCGCATGTGTTCAGAGGTGAACACGCGATCAGCAAGACTGTATCGAAGGGCGTAAGCGCCGTCCCCGCCATCGGGCCAAGTCCATCTCACTTCGTCTGATGATTGCCAGGGCATGCGATCGGGGTACTGTTCAATGATGCTGCGAATATGGTCGTCGAAAGACAGCGCAGGGCGTGAAACAAACTTGCCGAAGGGGATTCGTACCATCAGCCGATCCTTCGCAGGGACGCGTTCACGCACATCGCAACCTGCTCCGGGCTGAGCATCGCCCGCAACTCATCGCACTGATCGTCCGACGCATACCGGATAGTTGTGTCGCCTGCATCGCCTCCAGCCGGGCAGGTGTAGAAAAAGGCGCGGAAGAGGCGCTCGGCGGCGAGGTAGGAGAGAAAGAAGCCGTCGTCATATGGATCGCGATACTTGAACCAGATGAAGTTGGCCTTGTTGAAGTCGAGCGAAAGCCCGGCCGTGGGGAGTGGAGCGTCGGGATCAGGCCGCGCCATTGCGATGCTCCTGCTGCCGGCTGGAGAGGACACCGCGCAGGACGGCAATGCAAAGCGCGATAGCCTCCCGCCCGGAGGGGCGGAGGTCCACATCGGTGAGGCCGGCCCAATCGACAGCCGGGCTCAGTTCGGAGAGCAGGCGCGCTCCGTGCGTAGGGCAGTTGAAGTCCGGCTGCACCCATGCGTCATCGGAGACGCAGCAACTGGCGACACGGTAGGACCAGCCGGGCAGGGCGATGCGCACCAGCGTGCGGGCAGCGTCGAGAGAGGAGGTGAACGGCAAGCTGTCCCAGATCAGACCGAGATCGCCGTTGTCGTACTGCAGGCCGCACATGCCGCGCTGGTTCTTGTGGTGCGACCAGGTCGGATAGTTCGCCCATGCCCAGGCATAGCCGGTCCTATCGCCGAGCATTTTCTCTGCGCCGACGCGCAGCGCGGCATCGATCTTGGCATCAAGCCACCGGCAGGGGCCGGGTGCAGCCGCCAGCAGATTGATGAGGGAGGGGAGATCGGTCATGGTGGTCCGTCCATGTTGGGAGAGTGCGATGAAAAAGGTGAAGCCGCCGCGCGAGCTGGCCGCCCGCGCGCTTTGCAGTTCAAGAGGTCTGCCGGAGAACACGAAGTTCGAGGGCCGGCCCATGTGGGAAAGCCAGCTCGAGGAGGTGGATGTGGTGCTGAAAGCGGCGCTCCCGCCCGAGGAGTGGGAGCGGGTGAGAAGGGAAGGGCCTTAGCCGATATGCCGAAGGGCTTCCCGCTCTTTGTCGGCGGTCATTGAAGTACTTCGCGGCTACCATCCGGCAGGGCGATCACCGTGTCAGCGATATTGCTCGGTTGCCCGAATTTCGCATTGAAGAGGGTTTCACCAGCCGGCGTGATCTCGAAGTCATGCTGCCCGTGCAAGGCGACGTATTCGCCGCTCGCCAATGTCAGGGCGGCGAAGACGAGCTGGAGCTTGACCGCATCGGGGATTGCGGCGGCGTGCAGCAATTCGTGCCGGTTCACCCGTGAAACACCCTTGTTTTTGGCCCGAAGGAGCAAGTCGAGAACGCACCACTGAGCGTCAGTCAGATTGGCCATGATCGCCTCCGGGGGCGGCTCCGTCCGTGTCTGTGGTGACCACAGGCCATTGCCGGATAAGAAGATCATCCGGGATCGGGGCTTTCCGGGTCATTTGCTTCATGAAGAACGCTCGGCCGAGCGCTGCGCTCTGATCCCGCAAATAGCGGAAATCATCCGGGTCGGTGTGGCGGGCCTTGTGCGATCCTTGATCGGTCTCGCCGCCCGTGATGATCAGGTCCGGTGCATACCGATCGAGGATGATGCGGCTGAGGAGCGGCTCGTAGCTGCCGAAGGTGAAGAGCGGCGACAGCGAATGCTTCACCTCCCAGAGCTTCATCCGGTCTCGGTCGTATTCCGGCTGGTTGGCGATCGTCGCGCCGATGGCGACATTACGCGGGAGCATGCGGTGACCTCGCGCCGGATCGGTCATTTTCGTGACATTGCCGATCCGCTTGGTTAGGAGCAGCCAGATCAAGTTTGGCGTGGCCTCGATCAGGTTCATGAGGTCGTAACGCCACATCTCATCGACCTCGTTGTCGAAGACGTCAGCGAGTGAGGCGCAGAACACGCGTGGCCGGGTGCCACTGGCGGCAGCTTCCTTGTCCCAGGCGATTGGCTTGCGCCAATTTGCCCTGCCTGTGCGCTGGCGATCCTCGCCGGCACCCCACTGCACGCGGCCGTACCGGTTCGCCATAAGGTTTTCCGCATAGCACCCGTCACAGGCCGGGGAGACTTTCGTGCATCCGATCCACGGATTGAATGTATGGTCGGTCCATTCGATCTTGCTGTTTTCAGCCATGATCGCCTCCGGATGTTCCTATGGCGTCGGGGAATGCGGCATCAAGCGATGCGAGGTTTTCGCGCTCCTGGTCGAGCGCGCTTTTGAGAGAGGCGAGGCTGTCTTCGGCCTCCCTGATGCGTCCCTCGAAGTGCTCGATGCCGATGCGCGCATCCTTTTTCGCCCACGCAACCACCTTCGCCCGGTCGTTTGAGAACCGGTTCTCGTACATCATCTCGCCATCGTGAGTGACGTTGGGCCAGCCCAGTTCCTCGCATTGCTTTTCGATGATCTCCGCGCCGCGCCAGGTGTAGACCGGTATGGAGAGTTCGAAGGTGTCCTCCTGCCGGACCAAGCGGCGCAGGGTCTCGGGATCGCCCTTCATCTCGGCCTGATACCTCATCAGGTCGTCGTTCATCGTGCGATCATCATCTTTGACGATCTTGCCGTCCCGATTGATGACGATGATGTCGTGGATGTAGGGCGATCCGATGCAGATACCGTCATCGGTAAGCTGCACGCCGTGAACGATGCGATAGTGTTCTTTGACAGCTTTCCAGCCCATCATTCGCCCCCGTTCGATGATGTGGCGGAGCCCTCGCGCGCAGCATCGAGAAACGCCTTGTGGGCCCCATCTTTCGCCGTACGGAGCAAAACGGCATGCTCGTTCATGAGTTGGGCGCCGGCCTCGCGGAGCATTCGACTGACGGCCATCAATTCGTGATGGCGGCGCCGAGGGCGGCCGAGGAGAAACGTACCGGGCAAAGCCTTGTGCTCTCTTGTGGCGCCTTCGTGAAGTTGCTGGAGGATCTCATGTGCGCGGCGGAGCCCAGCGGCCTGCTCGAACAGGTCTGGGGAGCGCAGTTGAGACGTGCGATTTGTTGCCATGTCGCGGTCCTGTCTATGTTGAAAAAATCCGAAGGAGGGGCGGTGGGGCGATGCGTCACACATAGCCGAGGCTCTCCTGGGTTAGCGTATCCAAGATCGTGACGCCTTCCGAGATCTTGGTATCGACGGAGATCGTCTTGAAGTGGTCGAACGCGCGGTTGTGGGCGGCAAGGAACTTGGATGCTTCCTTGCCGATGTTTTCGATGAAGAGTTTGCCCTCCAGCACTGCGAGGCACATTTCAGCGATAACGTCATCCCGAACGAACTTCGGAATGGCGCGGGAAACCGCCTTGTTGATGAGCTTGAAAACCTCGTCTGGTGACAGCGTGATCTTCTTTATCGAACGCTCTTTCGCATATCGCCGCTTGTTCCTGGCGCGCTGTTTTTCGATGGTCTTCCAGTAGTAATCTCGCTGATAGGCGCGCTCTTTTTCGCGCGCACCTTCAACGAGCTTTGCGGCATCCCTGCGGGCCTTCCAGTAGGGGAGAAGCCTTTCCCGGTTGCGCTCTCGGAACTCCTTTTGAAGCTGGCGCATACGCTGTTTCTGCGCCTTCGTCCGCGTCGGGTATCTATTGCGAGCGCCCCAGTTCTTGGAATGCCGACGCCGCTCTTCCTTCGCCATAGCCGCCCATACTGAGGGCAAGAACCCGTACTTGTTGGGCTCCTCATCCATGGTCACGCCCTCCATCGAGCGCGGGCGGAGTGATCGGGCACCAGTGGGTGAACTCGTAGTTGCTCGGTTTGGCTTTGTCGTCGTCGTGCTTGATGAGGCCATCATGATCGGCCAGCCACCAAGGGCCGTTTTGGGACCGGCGAATGACGAGATAGCGATGCTCGCCGAGCCACATGTATCTGGCGAGGATCGCCGTACCGTCTTTCGGGGCGGTCTCGATGGGGCGCCAGTCGTCTGCCGTGACGGCGTAGATTGTCGGGTCCTGCGTCTCCTGCACGATGGTCAGCAGGCTTTCGGTCTTGCCGAGCGCTTGGGCCTTCACAATGACGACGGAGCCCGCGCCGGAGGGCCTGATGATGGCCCGGATCGAGCGTAGGAGGGGAGATACGCCCTCCTGCAAATCGTCGTCCTCGAACCCAGAAATGAAGGATTCGGCGGCGAGTAGCGCGGTAAACATCTGAGGGGCTGCAGCCATCTGGCGAGCAAGGGAGGCCAGCGCATCGGTCGGCCATTTCAGCGGCGTGCTGAGTTCGAAAATCGGCATGGGCGCGGCTGTGCTGATGTAGCCGAACGGCATGGGCTCGCCATCGATGGCGGAGCCGTAAAGCGAATGCGGTTCGAACTGCAAGGGGAGAGGGAACGGGTTCATCGTGCCTCCGGCTGCTTCTTGATGAACATGGAAAGGGTGGCCGCGACAGGAAGTTCGCGCACGCCTTCGGCGACGGCATCGGCGACTTTCTGGAGTGAGCGCGGCTGCGTCATCATCGCGACGGTGCCGAGGATGGAAGCCTGCGCGGATGCCGCCGCTTGCTGCAGGCGGGTCAGGTTTTCGAAATCGGCCTTGGCCTGGCGCTCCAGCGCGCGCAGGGCTTTCCGCCGAACGCTTTTGGCATTGGCCGCGCCGTCTTCGACGATCTCGGCGTCATTGAGCCGGCGAAAGCCCTCGTTGCGAACGCAGCCGAAAACCATGTCGTGGTCGCGCATGGCGCGGATGGTGGCTGTCCGGAGCGGCGCTCGCAGCTTGCTCAACGGGAGCGAGGTGATGTCTCTCATGCGGCCGTAGGTGATGATTTCTCCGACCTCGATCTTCTTCAGTTCCTGCAGAAGCAGGCGGGATTCGACGGACATGCGGAATGAGGGTTTGGGCATGGGGTTCTCCATGTAGAGGGGAGGCGGCTGGTGTATAGCGAGGCGCGACGTTGTGGGGCGCTGCGACGTGGCGAGCTGTGCAGAGGCGCGACGTGGAGTGGCGGATGTGGTGCATTTTCGGCACCTATAAGCCCTTGTGCTGCCGAGGGTTTACAGGTGCCGACCCTTTCGGGCCGGCTGGCTGATGCGGAGTGTCGCGGGGCGCAGTGGGGTGACGAGAAGCGTTGTGCTGCGGCGCGGGGTGGTGCGGGTGATGCCGTTGCCGACACCTCTGTCCCGCTCATTTCAGCAAGATAGAGGTGCCGGCCTCCGAAGAGACCGGCTGGCTGATGCTTTGTGTTGCGATGCGAGACGTTGCCGCGCGCTGCGCCGCGGTGCGACGAGTGGCGTCGTGACGCGAGGTTAAACCTCAGACCACTCAAACCTCTCGACCGTGAAGCGGCCATTGAAGCCGCCTTTCTCCGGCCGGAAGCGGCCGATGCCGACGAGCCGCCCAGCTTCGACGAGGGCCTGCTCGAAAACTTTGTTCGGGATCACCTCGTCCAGAATGGAGAAGTGCGCCTTGCCTTCCCAGGAGGGAATGTACGGAAACTTGCGGCGAACACGCTTGCCGCTGCCGCGCACGCCGTCGGCGTTCGCCCAGATCGTGATGGGCTGGAGCTTGTCCTTGTGGACGCCGATCGGCACGTTGCCGTCGCAGATCTGCCCGGCGACGAAGAACTTCGTGTAGGTGGACTTGCCGCGCCCGGGGATCGAAATGTTGAGACGCTTCACCGCCTCATCGATGCTCATTTTGAGAGCCATGGCGGGGATGCAGACGGTGCCTGCGTCGTCATAGGTTGCCTTCTCCTTCCAGAGGCGAAGGTCGTAGTCGGCGGCGGATTCCTTCTCCAACTTGGGATGATGGTCCGGGTCGATGGCGGCGGACTGGGAATAGGGCGTGGCGGATTTCAGGTGTGCGATGACGATGCGCATTGAGGAGACCTTTCTGATGGGGCTGATGTGTTGCGAGGCGGGGCGACGAGCCGCAGCGCGTGGCGAAACGACGCGCGGCAGGGCGCGGCGCAGTGGGTGTTGACACCCTGAAAGCGGCCGAGGTGCCGGCAGATTTCAGGGTGCCAACTCCACAAGGGAGTTGGCGGGCTGAAGTGTGGTGTTGCGGCGCGCAGCGACGTGCAGCGGAGTGGAGCGCTACGCGGCGAAGTGGAGCATTCCGGCTCCCTTATCCATCGGCAGCTCGAGAGATAAGGCAACCGGAAGCACGAAAGCGGGCGGGGTGAGGCCCTCATCCCGCCCGTTCGTGCTATCGGGGTTTCAGCGGTAGAACTTCCCGGACTTCCGGATCCAGCGCGGCATGCGCGGCCTCCCATTTGTCGCGGGTTTCGGTGAACCGCTCATACGCGGCACGCAATCGGGTGCCGGGTTCGCCTGTCGCGCGCTGGGTGTGGCGGAGTTCGCCGGGCCATTCCATGGGGAAGGCGAGGGCGATCTGCACCAGCCACGCGCGATCGGCGGCTCTATGGGCCTCATAGATCGAGGCGATCAATACAATGCGTCTCCAAGGCTGGAGGGACAGGGTGCCTCCCCGTGGCGTGGGCGGGAAGGGAGGCTGGCGAGCCCGCCGATGATATTCAGCCGGCTTTCAGGCCCGGCGCATGCTGCACCTCCGCGTTTGAGGGATCGGTTGCCATTGGCCGCGCATTGGGCCGGTTGATGGGTGCGCGGCCCCGGAACGGTTAAACGAGGGCCGCGGCGGCGAGCGACTGCTCGACCTGGGCGAGGCGGTGCGCCATGGCGGCGCAGGCACCGACGAACGCGATGCAGAGAACAGCGAGGATCACGAGGCCGAGCTTGCGGGAGGGCGCAGGCGGTCGCTTCACCATCGGCTCAAGCACGATGGTGCGGGGTCGGGGGAGCGCGGGCATGGGCGTTTACTCGGCGATGCAGGCCGTGAACGCGCCATAGGCGTTCGCCTTGCGGCTGGTTGAGGTGCAGGCCTCTTCCGGCATGGCGCGCGCAATCGCGGTCTTCACCTCGGATTTCGTCATGGTGCGACCAGCGAGGAATGCGGCCTCGTCGACCACGGCGAGCGTGAACGTCTTCGCGGGGGGCGGCAGGTCCTTCGTCTTGGTCGAGACAAGCGCGGCCATGTTGGAGGAGGTGAAACCGATGGTTTCGGCGCAGGCGGGCAGGGCAAGCGAAGCCCCGAGAATGGCGGTAAGGCCGAGCGCGAGCGGCAGGTGCATGGGAGGTCTCCTTGGTCGCATAATTGCGGGGGTGGCCGTGCGGCCGTGGAATGCCGGGCGTGCCGACATTGCAGAGGCGCACGAAAAAGCCGCCCGGAGGCGGCTCTAGGAAGCATCTATTGAGGCAGGCGAGCGCTATGTCAGCTTGATCAGCACCGCGAGCGCGCCGACGCCGGCTATCATGATCGCGCCAAGGCGAACCGTGATGCGCAGCGTGAGCGTGTCCATCGCGGCGGTGAGGTCGGATTTCGTCACGAGATCGGCCATGATGTAATCCCTAGCGGCCTCCGCTTGTGCTTCTGCCTGTTTCTGGGTGACGCCGGCATCGCGCAGGCGCTTGGAGTAGCCGAGTGTATCAAACGCAACTGACAATGGAAGTCTCCATAGTTCGAGGTGGAAGAGGGGACGAGAAAGCCGCCCGAAGGCGGCTTGGTGGGCGGGGCACGGATTGACGGGCAGGCCCGTGGGGAGACATGGGCCATGGCTAGACCGCGCAGCGATCGCGCCGCCACCTGGCAAGGACGGCGCGGGAGAAGAAGGCGAGATAGCCGCCGGTGACTTTCACGATGGCGACGGCGTGCGGATACCAGCGGGCGACGGTCCGCCGCGATTTCACAGGTGCGAATTGCATGATGGTCTCCATAGTTCGCATGATTGCGGTGTTTGGGGCGCGGCACAGCCGCAACTAGGGAGGCTCCACGTCGATCTCCGCGAGGCTAACCACGGCGAGCGCGGCGAGGCCTTGCAGGAAGGCGCGTCGGCGCATGGTCGGCTGAGGAGGAAGGGGCATGAAGGTCTCCATTGGCGCATGATTGCGGTTCGGCGTGACGCCGCGAAAAGGCGTACAGGTGCGCGACCTTTCGTAGGGACACGATAGAGGGGGGGGGCGGTGCCCGGAGGGGAGGAGCCCCGGGCACCGCATGACGGCTTTAGGCGGCGTCGGCGGTCTTTTCGGCCTTGACCTTCTTCGGCTTGGCCGGAACCAGCTCGACAACCGCGGGCGTCTGCGCAAGACGCAATGCACCTTCGAGCGCCTGCACGACGCGGATGGACGCGCCCTTTTCCGTCATTTTCTTCAGGAACGCGGTGATCTCCTTCACCTCGTCCAGTGCCTTTTCACCGCCGGCAGCGGCCTTCGTTTCCTTGATGTAGTTCGCCGGTGCGATCTCCATCATGTCGGTGAGCTTGGTTTCGCCCTTGCCGTGGTAGTCGAAGACCATCGTCTCAGCGTTGAACTTGACCTTGCCGAAGGCGACGGCCCATGCCTTGAGACCGGCGCGGTAGTTCGCCGGGGTGACAGCCAGAAGGCTGTTGAGGTGAGACGGGCAGGAATGTTCCTCGACGTGCATCAGGCACGACACGGCGAGCTGGTGCTCGCGCTGGGTGAAGTTGGCGACCAGCTTGCCCTGACCGACGATAGCTTTGCCGAGAGCCTTGCCCTTGATGATCGAAAACGTTGCCATGGTAGTTTCTCCATCGTTCGCATAATTGCGGTTTGAAGCGGATTGCTTCTGAAAGGCCAAAGCCCATTGCCCTTTCAGAAACGATCCTCTTGTGAGACCGCCAACTTTCGCCGACGGCCTCAGAATTCAACGTGATTTCTTTTTCTCGGTGCCCAAGCCTGTATCGGTTGAGGGGTGCAGCACTGAGCGAGTCCATCGCTTGCCGGTTATCTTTCCGCCACCTAACGCTTTCGCGTCGTGCATGTCTTTCGCTGTGCCCAAGGGTTTCATTCCCCTTTCCAGTGCATGATGAACATCATGCTTCGCGCCCCTTTTGCCCTACGGCTTTCGCCGCTTCGGCCGGAACCTTCACCGATGCAAGTATTTTGTTGCCCGTACCTTGCCGCACGTCCTTCCCCGCAACACTGGCTTTGTCTTGCCAGCTACCTACGGCTCTCGCCGTATTGGGTCGCCCGATTCGCAAACCGCATTCCCTGTTGATCCGCTGTAAAGCTCAATCCACCTACCTGACCGCCGAAGCGATAACCTGAGGCAACCAAAACCGTACTTGGCAGGAAACCGTTGTCTTGCTGTCAAATAACCTTCGGGAAGTCCCGAACCCCGAACCGCTGTGTATCGCCGTTCGATGATTGAAAGATACGTTTTGTATCGGAAAATACAAGCGGGTAATGCGCTGAGACTGCGATTATTTTGTAAGACGCTGAAAACAAATAGATAAAAATAATTCACATCGTATCGATAGGCATTCCGACGGCCGGACAAAGCTCGGATTTCCAACGCTGGCAAGGCCGTCACCCAGGGTGATACTCCCCCCGGCCTGCCGGGAAAGCCGTGCATGGGGAAAGGGGGAGGGGTGTTAGAAAAAACGCTGGACGAAACAAAAGTCCGCGAGTCATACCAATCCCCATAAGCCGGCATTGCGCCCGGCAAGAGCTTCCCCTCTCCCCCCTCATTCGAGCCGCCCGCCTGTTGCGAGGTTGGCCCTGCCGCCCGCTGATTGTGGCAGGCAGGCAATGCGCCGTCGTCACTCGATGGCCCGCACACTGGCCCTGCGCCGCGCTCATGAGGACGGGGAGAGGGGAAGGCAAGGAAGCCTCATAGGAGCGTAGCGGGAGGGGGAGAGCGTAGCGAGGGGGAAGCAGCCCTCTGCCTCTCCACCTGCCTCAGCCTGCCCGCCATGCCTGCGCTCGCCTCACACGCTCGCCCCTGCCTGACACGCTCGCCCATGCGCTCGCCCTCACATGCGCGCAGGCCCTCACGCCCGCACACGTAGGCGCGCCCGCCCACCCGCGCACGCACCCCCCCACGCGCAGGTTCTTCTCTCCCACCCCGGCGCCCGCGGGTCAGCGGCAGCGCACGATTTGAGCGATTTCGGTGTTTTCGATTTCGCGGTTCCGATTCCGCAATTCCCGACCGATCCGGCTTGGAATGATTTTGCGTGGATCGGGCAAAAAATGCCCGGGTGCTGCAAAGGCGAATACAAATAATTTTCTACAGAAGCCGCTTCGGCGGCCCGATCTGTAGAACAAAGCTTTCGTTTGGAGGTTTCGATGTACGTCGTGAAGAGCGGACAGAACCTCGTCGTCATCGGCCGGTTCGCGCAGATGGCCAAGCGGCTCAGCAGCAGCACGGCGAAGCGAGAGCTGTTTCGTGGTGTCGTGGACGCGGGTCGCCGGATGAAAACCGACACCCAGAAGGTCGTCACCGAGCAGATGGCGCTCAAGCGCGGGCTCTATCAGAGCTATGTCGTGGCCAACACGCGCGGCGTCGGAAGCCAGGCGCTCCTCGCCTATGACATCTATTCGTCGAAGGGCGGCATCAAGGTCCAGAACTATAAGGGGCTCAAGTCCCTGAAGGGCGGCGGGCGTGTCGCCAAGAAGCTGAATGGCGGCCGGGCTGCGTTCGACAAGGGTACTGTCCGGTCAGGCGTCTGGAACAATCCGCGCGTCTTCAAGCGCTCGTTCGAGGTGGACGGCTCCTTCTACATGATGCGCACGGCACAGGATGGTGTCCGGGCGCCGCGCATCTTGTGGACCCATGACAACCGGTCCTGGCAGCCGCGAACGGCGCAGGGCCGGTTCGCATCGACCGGAACGAAGTGGGGCAAGGTTCGCCAGCTGTATGGCCCGGCGCTCGGCAAGGAAATCCCGGATGGGCAGTCGGCGGCAAACTTCATGGCTCGCGCGCCGATCGTACTCGAGGCGGCAGTGACGCCGCGTATCGCAAAGCTCCTGAGGTACTGATGGCGAAGGCAACGCCCCGCGCGAAACCCGCAAGGCCGACCAAGGCTGCTCCGAAGATCTCGGTCGCCGATCAGATGGTCAATCAGACCGAGATGGCGAAGATCCTCGACATCAGCACGCGGTTTCTCCGCCAATTGCAGGTTGACGGGGTGCTCCAGCCTGAGAAGGGGAAGTTCCGGGTAGGCTCGACAGTTCGGGCATATGCAGACTTCCTCAAGCAGGGTTCGGAAAAGCGATCTGGCTCCAGCAGCATGGACGAGCTTCGCGCCGAGAAGGCGCTCGACATCCGCCTTAACCGAGCGCGGAAGGACCGGGAAATCATCTCGCTCGACGAAGCGCTGAGCGCCATCGATGAGGTCACGGGCCTATATGTCTCGTCCCTTTCTGGACTTCCTGCGCAGATAACGGGAGTGCCGAGAGAGCGGCAGAGGTTGGATGAAATCTTCGACAGAGAACGGCTCCGCATCAGAGATCGTCTCGCCAAAAAGCGACAAGCTCTTCTTGAGGGCCGAGAAACTTCTGACACCGAGGCCGAGGACGACGCCGACTGAATGGGCGAAGAACCGACACTACCCGGACTCCGCAGGCCGACCCGGTCAGCGCAATCCGCACATCACCCCCTACATGACGCCTTTCGCCATGGCGGTCCACGGCCGCACGCACAAGCGCGTCGTGTTCGTGGTATCGGCGCAATCGGGCAAGACCGAGACGTTCCTTGACATCATGGGCGAGCGCCTCGACACCGCGCCGGTCCCGACAATCTACGTCGGACCTTCAAAGCAGTTTCTGAACGAGCAGTTCGAGCCCCGGCTAGACGATCTCATGCAGAACACGCCGCTGAAGGACCGGCTTGCTCCGCCGTCGAAGCAGAAGAAAACCCGCAAGTTCATCAACGGCGTCCCGCTCCGCCTGGCGCACGGCGGCTCGTCGACAGCGATGAAGTCGGACCCGTTTGGCCTCGCAATCACCGACGAGGTGGACGAGATGATGGGAAACCTGCGCGGTCAAGGAAACCCGGTCGGCCTGATCGACGCGCGCGGCGACACCTACGCGGATTTCGTCCACGCGATCACGTCGACCCCGAGCAAGGGGGCCGCCGAAGTGGAAAAGGATCCAGAAACAGGCCTCGAGTTCTGGGCCGAATCCGACCCAGAGGAGGTGGAGTCCACCATCTGGCGGCTCTGGATGAGCGGTACGCGATACCATTGGGCTTGGCCGTGCCCGCATGACGAATGTGGGGAATATTTCATTCCCCGCTTCTCCTGCCTTGAGTGGAAGAAGCCGATAGCTGAAAGCGGTCGGGAGCTTCCGTCTACGCCTTCGTTGGCGCAGAAAACGGCGCACCTTATTTGTCCGTGCTGTGGCGCCGAGATCTTTGAAACGGATCTCAAGGCCGGCTCGAACATGAACAATAAGGAGTGGATGAACGCGCGCGGCGTGTACGTCGCTCCCGGTCAGAGGGTTGATAGGGAAGGCGTCGTGCATGGCATGACGCCGGAGAGCTGGACGCTCAGCTATTGGGTATCGGGTTTGTGCTCGCCATTCGTGTCGTGGGGGGAGCGCGCGGCACGCTACGTCGAAGCCGTCAGATCCGGTGATCCTGGCCAAATCCAGTCGGTTAAGAACCAAGGCTTTGGCGAGCTTTATGCCCCCGGTGGCGGAACCGCTCCGGAGTGGGGCGAGGTTTTGGAACGGGCGGATGACAGCTATCAGCACGGTGAAGTGCCCGCGGCAGTCAAGGTCCTTACACTCACCTGTGACGTTCAGAAGGACCGCCTCATCTACATCATACGGGGGTGGGGCGCCTTCGGGGAATCCTGGCTGGTGCAGGCTGAAGAATTATTCGGCCTGACTGAGGAGGCCGAAGTCTGGGATACGCTGGCCACCGTGCTTACGGATACCTATGATGGGCTGCCGATCCGCCTAGCTCTGATCGATTCCGGTTTCCGTCCTGGCAAGCCCTTTGTCGTTCCGGAGCATCGTGTCTATGCTTTTGCCCGTCGTTTCCCGAACCTCGTCCGCGCGACGAAGGGGGCCTCGACGGTTATGAAGAAACCCATCGATGTCAGTAAGATCGACGTGACCCTGAACGGTAAGACGTTCAAACACGGGCTCGATCTCATTCGGCTGGACACCGACTACTTCAAGTCGTGGGTGCAACAGAAGATCAGATGGGAAGATAGCATGCCGGGGGCTTGGCATCTCCCGGGCAACATCTCGGAAGACTACTGCAAGCAAGTCGTTTCCGAAACGCGGCTCCGTTCGATGGGCAAGGTGAAGTGGGTAAAGCGCTATCGCGAAAACCACTTTCTCGACTGCGAGGCAATGCAGGCTGCCGCGCAGATGATTCTCAATCTCGGCAAGCTGCGTAGCAACGCTCCCACGAGACGCGCGGCCGCCACTGAAAATCAACCTACAAGCAATCCGGACAGGTCAGCACCGACGCCGCAGGGGCGACCGGGAGGCTTCCTTGGCCGGCGGAGTATATGGTCATGAGCGGAATTTCTCTCGACGGAATCCCGGAGGAGGAGCGTGCCTCGCTGCTGCGCGATCTGAAGGAAGCCTATTTCCTCGGCGCTCTGCGAGTGCGTTTTCGTGAAAGAGACGTGACCTACCGGTCGCGCGCCGAGATGCGGCAGATCATCGCCGATCTCGAAGGTGCTGTAGCCACGGCGCCCCAGCGGAACATCATCCTGACGACGTTCAGCAGGGGGTATTGATGGCGAATGCCCTGGACCGATTCATCGGGTTCTTAAACCCGAAAAGAGGAGCAGAGCGTGCCGCATATCGCCTCCGGTCGGAGATTCTAAATGGTGCGTACCGCAGCTATGAAGGCGCGTCATCAGGGCGCCTTGCTCAAGGCTGGCGCGCTCCGCCGGGTGATGCGGACACGCATATTGCACGATCAGGTCAGCAGCTTCGTGATCGTTCGCGGGAGCTTGTCCGCAATAATCCGCTCGCGGCGAAGATCGTAACAGTCCACGCGAACAACCTCGTAGGGCCAGGGATTATGCCCCGCGCAAAGACGGGGAAACCGGAAACGGACAAGAAGATCAACGATCTTTTTGACGAATGGTCGGAGCAGTGCCACGTAGACGGTGCAACCAATTTCTACGGTCTCTGCTACATCCTTGCTCGTTCGATGGTGACCGACGGCGAGCAGTTTGTTCGCCGCCGCCGCCGCCGCATCGAGGACGGCCTCGCCGTTCCTCTACAATTGCAACTTCTTGATTCAGAGTTTTGCGATTGGGGGAAGACGACCGTTGTCGGTGCCGCAGAGATCATCGGCGGCATCGAGTATGATGTGATTGGCCGCCGTCGCGGCTACTGGATGTTCCCCAGACACCCGCACGGTCGGACAGCGAAGGCGGAGGCAGTCGTTAGCTCATTCGTTCCGGCCGACGATATAGCGCACGCCTTCGAACCGCTGGCCAACCAAACGCGTGGCGTCCCATGGCTTGCGCCGGTCATGACCGAACTGAAGGATCTTCGTGACTACGAGCTTGCGGAGAATATCCGGAAAAAGGTCGAAGCGTGCCATGTCGGGGTTGTGCGGCCCAAACTCGGCGACATCGATCCGAATGTCGGTTTAACGGAGACGCCCGGCTCCAACTCGGCTCTCCGGGATATCTATGGGAACCCGGTCGACCGAATGGAGCCCGGTATGTTCGCCATAGCGTCTGACGGGGCAGACATAACGTTCAACAACCCGGCGATCTCGGCCGGGGTGGAAGCCTACATTCGCACCCGCCATCGCAGCATCGCCGCCGGCGCACGGCAACCGTACGAGCTGATGACGGGCGACTTCAGCCAGGCGAACTTCGCATCCGGTCAACTTGGATTGCTGGATTACCAACGGTTCATCTCCTCGATCCAGTGGCATTACCTTATCCCTCAGGTGATGCATCGGATGTACGGTTGGTTTCTCCAGGCCGGCCGAGAGAACGGAAAAATCCCGTTGAACCTCAAGGTGGTGGTCGAGTGGCAGCCTCCTGAGTTCGAAAAGATCAACCGTCTCGATGACGCGCGTGCCGACCTCCTAGAGGTTCGTATGGGCAAGCGATCGATGCCGGAGATCATCGCGAAAACGGGCCGTGATCCGGCGACCGTCGTGGCGGAGAACGACGACTTCTTCCAGATGGTCGACAAGACGAAGAGCAAACTCGTGCTCGACGCCGACCCGCGGAAGGTTTCGATCAACGGCCAGGCTCAGGCCGCAAATCAAGTAGACAAAGGAGACGGCGGTGCCGCAGGCTCTTGAGAAAACTATCCGTATCCCCAGGAGCTTCGGTGACGTTGAGGTCCGTGGTAGCACGGCGAACGAAACGGACCGCACGGTCGAGGTCGTGTGGTCAACCGGAGCCGCCGTAAAGCGCCGTTCCTGGGATGAGGGCGAATACATGGAAGAGCTTTCCATGGAGCCCAAAGCCATCCGCATGGCCCGGTTCAAGTCGGGGATGTCCCTTCTGGACTCTCATGACAACTGGTCGATGGCGGCCCGGCTCGGCACAGTTGTGCCGGGCTCGGTAAAGGTCGAGGGAGGCAAGGGCACCGCCCTTGTAAAGTTCTCTCGAAGTGAACTTGCCGAAACGATCTTTCGAGATCTGCTGGACGGCCACCCCGTCCAAATTTCGGTTGGATACAAGGTCCACAAGTACGTGAAAACCGAAGCAGGCGAGAAGTCGCTCCCAACATTCCGCGCGACGGATTGGGAGCCGATGGAGCTTTCGGTTGTCCCGATACCCGCGGACGCCGGCTCTCACTCGCGATCTGATGCTGCTTCTGAAGAGGAGAGCTACGAGGTGATTGTATCCGGCGATGAAGCAACTTTCGCCGCGCGCGCGGCCTATACCACGGAGATTCCCATGAACAAGCGTGAAGCCGCGAAGACCCTCAAGGGCAAGGAGCTCGATGCTCTCTCCCTCGGAGCTGGTCTTGCCCGCAACGCAAACGAGACCGACGACCAGCTCAGCGCCCGGCTCCTCGCGCACTACGATGCCGAGGACAAGCAGCGCGCCGACGCTGAGGCGACGAAGAAGCGAGAGGCCGATGAAGCCGCGCGCCGTGAGGCCGAGGCAGAGGCTGCAAAGCGCGCCGCCGAGGGTGGCCAGGCCGCAACGTCGACGCCCGCCGGCGGCCTGACGGCCGAGCAGGTGGCTGAGCAGGTACGCTCGGCGACCACTGCGGAGAAGAAGCGGGCCAAGGAAATCCGCGATCTCGCTCGCTCTGCCGGCTTCAAGGATGACGACGATTTCGTTCGCTCGGCGGTCGACGGCGATCAGACGATCGAGGTCTTCCGCTCCGAAATGCTGAACAAGCTTATCGAAAAGGAGCAGAAGTCGCCGACTTTCCCGCACTCTGAAACTCGCGGCATGCGGGATAGCCAGGAAACGACCCAGAAGCTCATCGCCAACGCGATGATGCACCGTCACGGCCTCACGGATAAGCTGGAAGACGGCGCCAGCCAGTATCGCGAGATGAGCTTGGTCGACGTGGCCCGCGATCTCCTCGTTGCACGCGGCGAGAGCGGGCGTGGCTCCAACGTCGATATCCTTCGCCGCTCGCTGCATAGCACGTCGGACTTCCCGATCATTCTCGGCGATATCACGCGCCAGACGATGATGCAGGCCTACACGCTCGAGCAGGAGCAGAACACGTTCCAGCTTATCGCAAGCCGGAACGTCATGCCCGACTTGCGCGAAGTCAAGGTTCTCGAAATGGGTAACGGCCCGGAGCTCGAGGAACTGACGGAGAAGGGCGAGTACAAGCGCGGCACGATCCGTGAAAGCGCCGAAGGCTTCACCATGTCGCACTACGGCAAGGTCATCGGCCTCACCGAGCGCATGATCATCAACGATCAGCTTGGCGCGTTCGCCAAGGTCATTGCGAATTGGGGTCGCGTCGTCGCTCGCCTCGAAGGCAACATTGTCTGGAGCATCGTTCTCGACAACGCTAAGCTGAAGAGCGACAACAAGGCGCTCTTCCACGCGGACCACGGCAACCTTGCCGGCTCGGGTACGGCTCTCGACGAGACGAACCTCATCGCCGGCCGCACCGCGTTCCGCAAGCAGAAGGACATCGATGGCCAGCAGATCTCGCTCGCCCCGACCTATCTCTTCGTCGGCACGGACCTCGAAGTTCCCGCCCAAAAGCTCATTCAGGGCGTGACGGTCCCGCATACCGTCGCGGAGGTGGTCCCCCAGGCGATCCGCTCGCTGAAACCGGTTTACGAAAGCCGCATTGACCGACTGCCGAACAAACCGTGGTTCCTCTTCGCCACGCCACAGGCAACCCTCGGCCGTGGCCTGCAGTATTCGTACCTCTCCGGCTACGAAACTCCCCGCACCATGGAGCGTTGGGGTTTCGACTATGACGGGGTCGAGTACCGCCTCGACCACTACTTCGGCGCGGGTCTGACCGACTTCCGTTTCGCCTACAAGAACCCCGGCAACTAACCGAGGCGTTCGAAGCTGAGACCGCGAGCCGGCCCTAGAGGGGTCGGCTTTTTCTTTTCGCATAACGGGAGATCCCCATGCGCAACTATGTTCAGCCGGGCAAAACCCTCACCCTGCCGGCCCCGACCGGTGGTGTTGTTTCCGGCAATTTCTACAAGATCGGCGCATTCTTCGGTGTGGCTGCAATCAGCGCCGCCGAGGGCAAGCCCTTCGATCTTGAAACCGGCGAGGTCTACGACCTGCCGAAAACTTCGGCTGAAGCCTGGGCTATCGGCGACGTCATATATGCCACCTCGGGCGGCATCATGACGACCACCTCGTCCGGCAACACGAAGGTTGGCGTGGCGGTCGCAGTCGCTGCTAACCCCTCTGGCATCGGCCGCGTGCGTCTCAACGACAATTTCTAACCGACGGCAGTGAAAGCCGCCGACCAGTTGGCAACAAGGAAAAGCCAGATGAAAGAGTATGTTGTCGCCATCGCCACCGTTATCGAAGGGCGCCACCGGGAGCCCGGCGAACCCGTCGCACTCGACGAGAAGAAGGCGAAGATCTACGGCGATGCCGACCTCGTTGTAACCCCGGAAGAGTGGGAGAAGCGCAAGGCCACTCCCGCCAAGGCCGCGCCGACGAAGGCCGAGAAGTAAGCCATGGGCATTTTCAGCCGCCTTGATCGAACAGCGAGCAGGACGGTTGATCGTGTCAACGCGATCCGGTTCACGCTCGTGCCGCAGGCATCAACGCCAAATGGCCGGCCGGGGCCGGATCCGACCCGCCACGAAGTGACCGGGCGAGGGGTCTTCGACTATGTCGCAACAGAGCAGGGGCTCCAGCTCGGCGTTCGCAAATCGTACCGAGAAGCCAACGACCTTCGCGCGCTCCAGACCGGCCGCGATCCGCAGCTATCCGTCGATCGCCGGTATTTCGGCAGCGAAGAACCGAAGCAGGGCGATATCGTCGTCTTTCCCGACAACCCGGAGCTTCCGAGCTTCGATGTGATGTCCGTTCCTCGTGACGGCCTTTCTCGGCTTGTTCTCATGCTGTCTCACGGAGGTGCCCAGGTATGAGCGTTTATCGCGTTGTTGGCCGCCTCGCCGCTGTCAGCGCCTTGAACAATTTCATGTCGGCGCCATGGCCGACAATCGCTGGTCCCAACTGGTTCGATTCCAAAATCGAACCGGTCGAGGACATGAAGACCGACAAGATGTTCCCGTGCGGCGTGGTCTATACCGACTACGATTTCAACCACTGGAACAAGGGGGCTGGCCAGAACAAGCGCCGCCTCACCACGATCACGCTCGAACTGCTGATCGTCCAGGCTCGGGAAGTGACGACCGGTGCTCGGCCGGACTACCGCCTCGACTGCCCGGTGACGGACAGTGAAATCGAATCCTCTCTCGACTTCTTCGAGAGCCAGATATTCCGTGCGCTCGCCGCGAACAACGAGGCTGCCAACGCCTTCAGCTACCTCTATGCGTCCTACGACAATGTCGTCAGCCGACGCGGCGCATCGGCGGAAGGTGGTCAGCGGCTTGCTGCACGGCAGATTTCGATGGAGATGACCTCGGTGCGAGAAAACACCTCCGGGACCATTCCTCCGGAAATCGAGGCCTTCCTCGCCAAGCTGGAGGGCACGCCAACCTACACCGACTACGCCGATCGCGTCATCGATATCCGGCAAGCCCTAACCGCCCCGGCGGGGTGGAGTGAGGTTGAGCGTGAACGGCAGCTACTCGGCTGGAGCACGAAGACGGCAGAGGCTGTTGGTCGAGTGTTCGGCCCTCCGGTGCTGCTGCCTCCGAACCTGACCTTTCATCCAGTAGGGCCATCGCCATGAACTTCGATCAGGCCGTCATGAAGCTCGTCCGGCGCGTTGCGCAGTTGGAACGCATCGTCGAGCGGCAGACGGTCCGGATCAATAGCATGATCCGCGAAGGCACGGTTCTTGATGTCGACTACACGAAGGGGCTGGCGATCGTCGATGCTCATGGCATCCCGACGAAACCCACCCCGTGGCTGGAGCCGGCGAACAGCGACTATGCCGAATGGACGCCGATGGCGAAAAATCAGCGCGTCATGCTCTTTTCGCCCGGCGGCGACCTGGGCCGAGCGTTCATCCTGCCGGGTGGCTACACCGATGAGGCGGCACAGCCGCATCAGACGCAGGGTGAGCGCTTGACGAAATTCGGCGACACCACATTCCGGCAATCAGCGTCCGGGTTCTTTCTCGCCGTGGGTGGTTGCTCCTTCAGCTTCACCGGTGCCGGCTTCTATCAGACCGGTGGGCGCCAGGACCACGACGGCAAGAATGTCGGCTCCACGCACGGGCACGAGAGTGCACCGCCCGGCATTCCCGGTCCTCCGCTTCCGTAACGAGGTTCAACATGGCCGCTCTTTCTCGAAAACTCCGCAGCCTCGAAGGCGGCGGCATCGCCTTCGCCTGTCCGGGGTGCGGCGAGATGCATCAGATCCGGGTGGGAGCCGGACCCGGGCCGCGGTGGACATTTACCGGGGACGCGGAATTGCCGACGTTCCGGCCGTCAATCCTCGTGATGGGTGTCAACTTCGATCAGGAGCAGGACTGGAGCCAGGAGGATGTCAAACGCGGTGTCCTCGAAATAGCGGCCCAGGAGCGGCGCTGCCACTCCTTCGTCACGCTCGGCAACATCGAGTTTCTGCCGGACAGCACGCACGATTTGGCGGGGCAAACGGTCCCGCTTCCTGACCTTCAGTAGCGCCGAGGCGCAAGGAGACCCCGTATGACGAAGAAGATGTATTACGCCGCGGTCGAAGGCTTTCTTTTCGACAAGTACCGGAAGATCGGTGAGCCGGTCGGCATGCTCAGTGTCGATGAAGCCAAGTACCCGGCGCAGATGGGGCAGATTTCGGAGACAGCGCCGGGGCAGCCGACAACGGTAAGCGGTGGCGGCGTCAACATGGAAGCTGGTGGCGGCAAGGGCGGCAAAGCCGGCGGCGGTGAAGCCTGATGGCCCGGGTCGGTTTCGACGCAGAGACCGGCCAACTGCTTCGCGGCTGGCCGCACTGCCTGCAAAGCATCAAGAAAATCTTGAACACGGAACTTGGCTCAATGCCGCAGCGGCGAGGGGCCGGCTCGAAAATCCCCCAGCGCATCGACGACCCGCAGAACCCGGAATCGGTCATTGCTCTCTATCTCGACACCGCGCAGGCGCTTGAGCCGCGCACGGTCGAGGGGCGGCAATACGGTGAGCCGGGTTTCGTCCTGCTGCAGGCGAACATCGACGCGGCCACGCCGGGCCATGTGCTCCTGACGCTCGGCGGCATCTACTTCGAAGATGGCCATCTCGGCGACTACAGCAATCCATCGGAGAAGACCGTGGTTATCGACTTGGTCGATGGCGAGGGCGTGTCCTCCGAGTAATCGGGGACCTCCAGATGACCATCTATGTGGGTGAGCTGCCGATGGCGCAGCTGCCGGCGCCGCAGCTTGTCGAAGTCGAATTCGAGAAAGCATTCGATGCGCGCAAGGAAAAGCTCGTCGAGCTGCTGGTGCTCGCAGGGTACCCGATCACAGTTCAGGACCTTGAGTTCGACCCGTACATCATCCTGCAGCGTGCGGACAACATCCGCGAAATGCTCTGCCGGGTGGCGATCAACGATGTCTACAAGCAGACGCTGATCGCCTTCGCGGTCAAGGGCGCGCTCGACCACTTCGCCGCCCAGTTCACGGGCCTCCTTCGCCAGCCGGATGAGAAGGACGAGCGCTTCCGCCGCCGCATCATTGCCGAGATCCAGAATCGCTCTGGCGGCCGCCTTTCCGGTTACCAGGCGGACTGCATGAACTTCTCGCCGGTGATCGAACATGTCGGGGCTTGGTACGACCGCTCCAACCCCCTCCAGCCGACCGTGCGCCTTGCGCTGATGGCCGAATGGGTGGGGGCGTGGCAGGAGGTCGATGCTGGCGCGCCGATGACCACGCGGCTGAATTGGGTGGGGAACACGGGTGCCGTCGAGGCAAACCTCGTGATCGGGACGCAGGAATACATCGACCGCGAGGACGTGAAGCAGGCGACCGATATCGTCCACGTCACGTCGTCGCAGGTTATCGAGACCGTTCTCGACTTGACGATGTTCCATCTGCGCGGCCCGGACCCGGCGCTCTTGCGGCGTGCTGGTGCCGATGCGGTTGCCAAGATGGCGGCCGATCGCAAGCAACCTCACCGCGACCTTCCTCGATCCGCAATCGAAGCTGCCGCCTCGGTCGGCGGGGCAGAGCGTGTCGCGTTGAACACGCCGCCCAACGGCATATCGGCCGGCTATGGCCAGCTGATCCATGTGTCTTCGATCATCATCAGGAGCGCGCTGACCGATGTTTAGAACCATCCACCCGACCGAGCCGGCGGGTGCGATGGAGCGTCGTCTCGAGCAGGTTAGCGGGGAACGCTGGCCGCTCGATGTCGATGCCATCCGCCGCGCCCAGGATCCTTGGACCTGCCCTGAACGCTTGCTGCCGTGGCTCGCCCATAGCCGTGGTGTTCGGCTGTGGTTTGATGATTGGCCGGAATTCCGCAAGCGCCAGGCGATTGCCCTGTGGCCGGAGATCCTTCGCAACATCGGCAAGATGCGCGCTATCCGCCTCTGCCTCCTGCTGGTCGATGCGCCCTTGAAGGGCTACGACTTGCCACCGAAGCGGCCCTATCTTGGCGTATCGCTCACCGGCGAGCGCCGGCAGCGCTGGCTTTCGCATCTGCCTCAGCTTCGCCTCTACGAACACCGGTCCCGGTACGAGGGAGAGAGCAGCGCGCGGTATGTGAGCCGGAACTTCGTTCTCCGGCCGGGTGGTGCGATCTGCGGTCCCGACCCTGCCGCCGTCTACTACGGCGTTCGAGCCTTCCTCTGGAAGGGCGGACAGGAGACGGCGCTCAAGGTGCATGAGCTGGAGCGTTCATCGGAGACGAAGTTCTCCGAAAAGACGGTCCGGGTGCATTTGCCACCGCGCAAGCTCACCGCCTTCCGGACTGGCGGACCCCTCGGATATCTGAGGCCGGACGGCGATGCGAAAGCGCAATTCATGACGGTGACCCTCACCGAGAGCGCCGTCTCGTCCAAAGCTGACATCCGCATTCGCGAATATGCCCTGGGCTATGAACCGGTCGACACTCGATACGAGGAGGTGGCCGAAGCCTACACGCCCGAGCCGTCGGCGCGCTTTCTCGGCCGTTGCACCCCAGGCGGCGTGATCAGCAGCCGGATGCTGTGCGGACGAGATCCCGCCTACCTTCATCTCTACCAGCGGGTCTACCTCTACGACGAGGCCGCCACCCAGTACGCGCACCGGCCGAGCGGCACCTTCGCCCTCAACAGTGCCCGGCTGGGGATAAAGCCGTTCACGGGGCACCTGAAGGTGGACATCCGTGAACCATCCCCCACGCGAAGGTTCCGCGTCGGCGGCACGCTCGGTGCCGTCACGACGCTTCCTCACACCCGCCTGAAGCGGGCGATCGAGGCTGTGAAGGTCGCGCAAGGCGGCACGGACGCCTTCGTCATCCACACCGACATCTTCACGCCTGTGACCCTTGGCGACCGTCCGCGACTGGACGGCTCCGTGCGGCTCGGCCAAATGCTCAGGAGATTCTAACGATGAGGAAAGTCTCTTTCGGCGACTTCCAGTTCGTCGAGACTATCGACCTCAACAATATGGGCAATTTCGCTCAGGAGGGCCTCGACGCCCTCGGCGCGATGGCTGTCGGCCGCGGGCGCGGCTGGGAGGGCTTCAACGTCCTGCAGGATACGTCGTCCTCGGTAAACGTCGTCGTCGGCCGGATCATTCTCGACGGCATCATGTACGGACTGCCTGATCTGGCTCTCACGCCGGTGGATCTTCTGGCGGTATCGCCGACCAGCTCGAAAAAGATCATCACCATCGTTGCCACCGGCGCTGAGGTGCCCACCGGCGCCGAGCCGCGCAGCTTCGAGGACGAGACGACCAAGGAGGCAATCTCCAAGTCGCATTTCACCGAGAAGCGCCGCAAGATCGGCATCGGCCTGGTCGCGGGTGAAGAGGCGCCGACGCCGATGCGCCCGGCTCTCCTGCCGAGCTACACGGCGATCGCATATGTCACGATGCAGGTCGGGGCAGGGGTCGTCGCTATCGAGATGGCCTACGATTTTCAGGTGAAAAGCCTCCAGGCACAGGAAGCCCGTTTGAAGGCCGCTGAGGGCACTTTGGCGGCCGCAGGTACGCAGCTGGAAACGCTCGGCACCACCATCGCCAACACCCAGCAGAGCATCAGCCGCATGAACGTGCCGCTGATCAACCAGATCGCCCGTTTCGTGGCCGAACTTCGCGATATGTTCGGTCGTAGCTCGGACGGCCTGCTCGATGGGTATGAGCGTTTCATGACGCTCACCGGGACGGACGAGGCCGCAGTCGGGTACAAGGCTCGTGTTGAGGAGGGGTTGCGGTTCCCATGGGCTGCGACCATCGAGATCACGCCGCAGCTGCTGAACCCCGGCAATGGCCGCACGATGACGCTGTCGGGCTGGACTCTCCCGCGCTTCACGAAGTCTCTGCGCCTCAACATCTGGCGCCAGGACATTTCGGTCAACGTCGCCGACTACAACTACAGCAACGTCTCGGCGACCGTATATCCGGGGGCCAAGACCCGTCGTCGTTCCGGTCCTTCGATGATCGTGAGCGAGAACTCGCAGCTGTGGCAGGACGGGCGCTACACCTACAACTACCTGACGCAGACCTTCAAGGTTGGCACCGAGAACTGGGTCGTCACCGACGAGTGGGTGCAGGATGGCGTAACCTATCGCCGCGTCGAGCAGTTCTTCAGCGACAAAATCCCGTACTGGAACGGCTACCGAAGCATGACGGACGCCGTGTCCGGCAACCTGCTTGCACAGACCTTCCTCAATGCGCAGCCGGGCTGGCTGCTTGAGCTTGGCCTGCGCTTTTCGAAGGTCACGGCCGACGACTTGAAGGTCTACCTCACCGGTCTCACGGGTGGTCAGCCCAGCTTCGACAAGACCTATAGCCAGGGTCTGATTTCGGATGCTGTTGCGTCGGCGGGCGATGGGACCGATGGGCATGAGAACAAGGCTGTCATGCAGCCGATCTTCATGCAGACCGGCGAAAAGTACGCGCTGCAGCTGTCCACCGCGGGCGACTATGCGGTCGCGTGCCGGGCGGACAACTATCTCACGCTCGGTTCACTGCACAACGGCGACGGCCTCGGCTACATCGCCGACCTCGGCAAAGACATGTGCATGCGGCAGTACTTTGCCCAGTTCGACAACAACTATGTTGAGGTCGAGCTGCAGTCGCTCACCCTGAGCGGCGGCATCACCGATATCGACATCATCTCGGAGGAATACGTTCCGGAAGGGTCGCAGCTGATTTTCCGCTACGGGATCGGCGGCGCCTGGCACGAGATCGACAAGACCTCGGGTACCCACCCGCTCGCCGTTCTCCCGCCGACGATTGTCTTCGGGGCGCTGATGGTGGGAACGCGTGATGCGATGCCGGGCATCAACCTCGCCAACACGAGGGTCCGGCTCTCTCGCGCCGACGACGATTTCGTCTGGCAGTCCAAGGTCAAGAACTGCGGCACTCCTGCCGCCACCGTCGAGATGATCGTGGTGCTCCGCAACTGGAAGCCCGCCAAGCACACGCTGACCAGTTCGGTTCTCAGCGGTGCCAACACCGACGCGCCTGATGCAACGACGGACACGACCCTTGCCGATGGCCGGGTCGAGCGCCGGATGACCTTCGGGCTCGTGGCGCCCTCAGCGACTTTTGCCATGAAACTGGTCGGCGCGACGACCGATGCGGCCGACGGCTTCGTCGTCGAAAGCGTCTACTACAACGCCCTCTAACCGGGAGCCTCCCATGGCCGCCAAGCCGAAATACAAGCCCGCCTCACAGTATGAGGTGGAACTCACTCAGCCGGTGACCGTGGGCAGGCAGCGCCTGCTTCCGCGGCCGGACCTCAAGCACACGATCAAGGGGTCCGTGCTGGAGACCCTGCCGCCGGAGGCAATCGCCAATGCCCGTGAAACTGACTGAATCGATCAAGCTTAACCGCAATACCTTCGTCGACGTTGCCCTGTTGACGAAGATTTTGCTGGAGATCCAGGCGCACCTCGACCCACTGGAGATCCTGAAGGATGGCCTTGAGGCGGCAATCAAGCAGTATGCCGCCTTTGTGAGAGAGAGAACGGACCTGATCCTCGGTCCGAAGATGGACGAGATCGCAGAAAAGCTCCTCGACCTCACGACGATGATCAGCACCGCGCGGGCAGATCTTGAGGCGGGGGCGGAGCACGCCCTCGACCAGATCCAGCCGCAGATCACCGCCAAGCTGGCAGAGGTGACCACGGCCATATCTGGCCTGAACACGGCCATCAGCCAGGCAAACGCAGCTCGCGACGGGGCCAACACTGCCGCAGGGGCCGCGAACACGGCGGCCGCTGGAGTCAATACAGCAATCGCCGATCAAATCCGCGGCGCTGAATATTTTGCAAGATGGATCGCGGGGTAGGGCGAGATGGCGAGAACCACACCAAAGACGTTCGGCATCGAGCTGACGACCTCTTCGCAGCGGATCATGGCTGACGTCGTGCCCACCGGGAAGGTTCGGCACTTCACCATGATCCAGTGCACAAGCATTGACGCATCGAATGACGCGCTTGCAACGGTTCGCTGGCTGAACGCTTCGCACTCCAACGCTGTCAACCCGCTGCTCTCGCAGGCGACGGTGACAGCCAAGGACGTCATCCCGGCGATCGTGGGGGCGTTTTCGCTGGAAGCGGGCGATGATCTGACCGGCTTGGCCTCGGCCAACGGCGACATCCATGTGACCGTCGTCTACTACGATGAGGATGCTGTCTGATGCCTCGTATTCGGCATATTGGCGGCCATGGGTCGATATTGACGGCAAAACGAAAAACCATAACTCGGCCCGGCGTTGTGGCGTTTCAGCCGGCAACCTTGCCGATCCAGTTTGATACCGTTCCATCAGTCGGCGCAACTGTCAGGGGTCTGTATGTTCGCCCGGACGGACAGCGCTTCTATGTGCTCACGAACGCCGACGACAAAGTTCAGGAATTTCGCATGTCGACGCCTTGGCGGATCGACACTGCAGTCTATGTCGGCGGCGTCGTCCTGCCGTCGCTCGGGACGGGCATGAGCCTCGCCTTCAAGCCCGATGGGACATCGCTTTATGTCTCTGACAGCGCAGCAACAGCCTATGTGCGGCAGTACAACCTGTCCACACCATGGGACCTCTCAACGCTTAGCCTTGTGGGCAGCTTGAATGTGACTGCGCAGGATACCGCACCGGGCGGCATATCGATCAAGCCAGACGGTACAAAGCTTATTCTTGGGACCATAAATTCCGGCGGATACGTCAACGAGTACACCCTATCTACACCTTGGTTGATATCGTCAGCCGCCTTCGTCAGACGCGTGGGGTTGAGCGGTGTGGGGTACTCTGCTGTTGTCCCGCCTGCTGGGGATCGGCTGTTCTTTACGACCGGTAGTGAATACTCGATACGAGGCCACAACCTACCAACTCCGTGGACGCTAACGGGTAGTTTGACCGAGGTCACAGCTCGCATAACCGTGGGGGCGATGCTTTATCTTTCATATCGGGACGACGGTAAGGCCCTCTACGGCATGAACTCTGCCGGCGTCATCATCCAAGTTGGAGGTGAGTGATGCTCTACACCCGCAACGGTTCATGGCCGGCCCCTGTGCCGTACGCGATCACACTCGCCAGCGGCTTCATCCGCACCGATCCTGAAAGCTTCACGGCCGGCGAGATCGCGGACGCTGGCTTTGTGGCCGCGCCCGACGCGCCGGCATATGAACCCGCGACCGAGCATCTTGGATGGGACGGGGCGGCTTGGACGGTGACGGCCCTGCCGCCTCCGACCGGTGACGATGTCAACGCCGAACGCGATCGCCGTATCGAGGCCGGCGCTACCTTTGTCGTCGCCGGCTATGGCCCGGTCCCATTGCAGGGCCGTCTCAAGGACCAGATCAACCTGCAATCCCGCCTGATCGCGGCGCAGGGCGCCAAGGCTGCCGGCATCACTGACCCCATCCTCCTGCTGCGCGATGCGGCCGACGTCAACCACATGCTGACCGCCGATCAGATGATCGAGCTTGTCACCAAGGGGGTCGCCTGGATCGAGGCCGTCATGCAGGTGAGCTGGAACATGAAAGATGGTGTTGCGCCGTTCGAGGCGGGCATCCCGCCCGACTATGCCGAAAACACCTATTGGCCGCAGCCGGCCACCTAACGAACCCGGACCCGCCCTCTGAGGCGGGTTTTTCTTTGCCCGCTCGCCGGGCGCAACCCGCACGAAGCCCGCCTTCGCGCGGGTTTTTTGTTGCCTGCAAAGGAACCTTCCATGGACATCTATCTGCACGGCCTGGAGACCATCGAGAAGACCGACGGCCCGCGTCCGGTGGAAACGATCGATACCGGCATCATCGCCTTGATCGGCACGGCGCCGGACGCGAACGAAACCCTCGTTCCGACGGACAAGTCTATCCCGATCCACGGTATCAACGGCCTGCCGGCCGGCCTTGGTGAGACGGGCACACTGCCCGACGCTCTCGCCGCCATCTTCGACCAGGCTGGGAAGGTCTCGCAGACCGTTCTCCTCGTTCGTGTCGAGGAGGGTGCCAACATCTGGGAAACGATGTCGAACATCATCGGCAACGCGACGATGCGCACAGGCCTGCACGCGTTCCGCAATGCGCCCAACGATCACGGGTTAACGCCGAAGCTGATGATCGCCCCCGGTTTCACATCCCAGCGGCCGACCGATGGTGTGGCGTCGATTGAAGTCGGAGCTGGCGGCGGCGCTGGCTATACCGAGGCGCCGGTGGTTGCGATCACGGGCGGCGGTGGCACGGGCGCGACGGCAATCGCCGTCATCAACAGCGAGACCGGCAAAGTTACGGCGATCATCGTGACGAACCCGGGTGTCGGATACACCACCGCACCGACGGTCACGCTGACTGGCGGTGGCGCACCGACGACGCCGGCGACGGCTACCGCAACGGTCGGCACGGTTGCCAACCCGGTGACCATGGCGATGCTGGCGCTGGCCGACATGTTCCGTGCTGGTGTCATCAAGGACTCGCTGGCAACCACCACCTCGGCGGCTATCAGCGATCGCGGCGACTTCGACACTGACCGCCTGCTCATCGTCGAGCCGATGGTGAAGGTCTTCAAGAACGGCACGCCGGTCAGCCAGCCGGCATCGGCACGCGTAGCCGGCCTTCAGGCCCGCGTCGACTACGAGAAGGGCTTCTGGCACTCGCCGTCCAACAAGGTGCTCAAGGGCGTCATCGGCACGTCGCGTTCCATCGAGCACTCCTTCCGCGACCCTTCGGCGGAATCCCAGCTGCTCAACCGCAACGCGGTGGCGTGCGTCGTGCGCGCCAAGAGCGGCGGCTTCAAGCTGTGGGGAAGCCGGGTGCCATCGTCTGACGGCCTGAAGAAGTTCTGGTCTGTACGGCGCGCGCACGACACGATCATCGATTCCGTCGAGATCGCCTGCGAACCGTTCGTCGACGAACCCTTCGGTCTTCAGCCTCTCGTTGACATCGCCGAAACGGTCAATGCCGGCCTCCGCCGCTGGACCGGCCTGGGCGCAACGCTCGGCGGCCGCGTCTGGCTCGATCCGGCGCTGAACACCAAGGAAACCTGGGTCAACGGGCACCTGTACGTGTCCTATGACGGCGAGGGACCGGCTCCGATCGAGCACATCACCTTCGTCTTCAACCGGAACACTGGCTACTACGACACCCTGTCCGCCAACGCCGTCCGCGAAATCGCGCGCATGGCCGGCACGACGCTGCTCGTCGCCTGACCCCTCCCGAAAATCCATAGGAGAAACAAGCGATGCGGCATCTGTTGCAGGGCTTCACCATGAACATCGGCGGCTCCGACTACGGTATCGACACCGAAGAAATCGAGCTGCCGTTCCCGGTCCCCACCACCCAGAACTATCGCGGTGGCGGTATGGATCTTGCCGTCGATCAGCCGATGTCGGCCATCGAGGCGCTGCAGGTCACCGTCAAGATGGCCGGTCTCAACCCGGAAATCATGAAGCAGATGGCCCAGGCCCCGGGCATCACAACCCGCCTGACCTTCCGCGGCGGTGTCCTGCGCGAAACGGACGGCGGCATCGCCCGCCACATGTGCATCGTGCAGGGCTGCATCAACGGTTCCAACCGGGATCGCTGGCAGCGCGGCGAAAAGGCGGGCTTCGAGTTCATCGTCAACGGCATCAAGTACCTTCGCTACGAGGTCGATGTCGATAAGATCCACGAGCTCCAGGCGTGGCCGCCGATCCGCATCGTGAACGGCGTCAACCAGATTTCCGAACTGAACGCGGCTCTCGGCTTCTAAGGCTGACCGCTTCCTCTGCCCCGGCCACGCGCCGGGGCTTTTTTGTTTCGTGGGGAAAGCATGGACCAGATCGTTAAGGCGCTGACGCCCGCCGAAATCGCAGTCATTGAGGCGCGTGAGGCGCAGAAGCAGGCCGAAGGCGGAGGCGGTGGAAAAATGAAGCCGCCCCCGCCCAAATTCATCGGTGATGAAGAGGACCGCAAGACTACTCTGGTCCTTGAATTCCCCGTCGAGTGGGGTGGGCTGACATTTACGGAGATCACCGTAACGCGCCCGACCATCAAGGTCTGGAAGGCGTATACGCGGGCGGTGGCAGAAGCTATCGCAAAGTTCGGCCCTGACGCTGAAGACACTGTGGACCAGCCATTCATCACCGCTCCAGCGGTCGTGATCAACTCCCTCGACTTTATCGACGGTGCCCGCCTCGAAGGGGTGATCGACGGTTTTTTCGATCGCGCGTCACTGCCGAACGAGGAGACGGCCGAGACCTCGGAAGTGCCCGAGGATACGTCTTCCACATCCGACAGTGGCGAACCATCGCCTGGGTCGTAATGCGCGCCTCCTTCGGCGGCATCGGCTGGAGCGACATCGACGAGATGACGTTCGACGAGCTCGTCCAGAACTGGGTTGAGGCCCATCATTTTCAGGTGAAGAAATGACGTCACGCACAGCGAGCTTGCGGCTGCAGCTCATCGATGCCGTGAGCGGTCCTTCTGCCAAGGTGGCAAGCACGCTCCGCAACCTCGACGGTACGCTCGGCCGTCTCGGCAAGAGCGGATCGCCGGAGATACGCCGGCTGGTCAAGCAGCTGGAGTACCTGAAATCCAAGTCCGGTGCCCTCGACAACCTCGCCGGCTCGAAGCGAGGCCTCAAAGATCTCGCGAACGCCCTGGAGGAAGCGCGAAATCGGGTGAAGGGGCTGGAGAAAGCTCTTGCCAGCTCTGCCAGCCCGACGAAGAAGATGCAGCAGGATCTCGACCGTGCTCGCACGGCCGTCAAGAATGCTGCTCTCGCGTTCGCCCAGCAGACGCAGGCCGTAACGAGTGCCGAGCGGGCGCTGCGTAGCTATAGCGTCAACTCTGGCCGGAATGTTGCCACCGCGCAGCAGAAGATCCGGAGCGAAGTCGCTAAGACCCTTGTCGAGCTTCGGAAGGTCGAGAAGGAGCAGGTCAAGCCGAAGCCCCGCCCGGGAGGGCGAAACCCTCAGTCCGGCCGCTCGCTGGAACACAACGCCATCGTCGCCGGCACGGGTTACGTCGTTGGAGACCAAGGGCGCCGCGCCATCGGGCAAGCCTTCTTCAATGCTATCGATTTCAACGAGGTGGCCGCATACCAGTCGGCTCTCGGTGGGTTTAACCCTGACGAGCGCGGCAAGTTGAACCGCCAGGCTGAGAAGATCGGTGGCGATACCCGCTTCTCGAACGTTGATGTGGTCAAGGCCCAGACGATGATCCTTCAGGGCGGTATCCGCGACGTGAAGCAGATCATGGATCTGACGGAGAAGATCACCGACTACTCGCTTGCCATGGGGGTGACCCTGGAAGAGGGGGCTGAAACAGTCCGCGGTTCGGCTCTCTCCAAGCGCATCGATCTCTCGGATGTGAACGCGATCAGCACCTTCGTCGACAACCTCGTCTGGATGGCGAAGAACGGCGGCATGTCCGATGAGGACGTGCGCCAGTACATGAAATACGGCGGCGGTCCGACGAAGGGCGTGAACCTGCCGGATAACTATGCCGCCGCTATCGGCATGGTGCTTCGCCGTTCCGGTCTCCGGGGTGACGAAGCCGGTGTCTTCGCCCGCACCATGTCTTCGAAGCTGGTCGCTCCGACCAAGAAGGGGCGGGACTCGCTCGCAGCAATGGGCATTGACTACAACGATTATGTCTCCATGCCGGACGCGATGAACGCCGAAGGCGTCGAGATCATGATGAAGAACAACTTCGGCAAACGGATCACGCCGGAGATGCGCGAGGCAATCGCCCAGTTGATGAACGAGGGCGAGTTCACCGATCCTGAAACTGGCGAGACGCGCTCCGTTGCCTCCGACAGCGGCGAATTCACGACGCAGATGTCCGACATCTTGAATTCGTTGTTTGCGGGCAAGGGCGGTAAGGTTGCGGCAAAGGATGCCCAGGCCCTTTCGAAAGCGCTGAGCGACTACCATAAGTATTCGGTCGAGAGCGTTGATGTGGTGGGTCTTTTCAACGCCATCATGTCGAGCAATCCCACGCAGGGGAATCTCAACGCCTACTTCACCGACCGGCAGGGTGGCCGCGCCAGCCTGATCGCGCAGCAGTGGCCGCTTTTCCAGAAGCTCTTGGAGCTGATGAACAATACCCCGGAAGGAGTGGCCAACGATATCGGGACTAAGGCTAACGCCGAACTCTACGGTGACTGGACGAAGCTAACCGGTACCGTCGAGACGGTCTTGACCCGTATCGGTCAGGATTTCGAGGACGTGACCCGGCCGATCATCAATGCCACCAACTCGATCCTTGACGGCTTCCTCGGGCTGGACAAGGGCTCCCGGCAACTTCTCGCCGCATTCGGAATGGCTGCCGCGGCGTTCGCCGCCTACGCCGCTGTTCGTAGTGGGGCAGGTCTCCTCGGCGGTCTATTTGGGGGCGGGGGGGCCGGTAGCGGTGCGGCCGCCGGCGCGGCTGGCGCAGCTGGAGGCGCAGCGGCTGCGGCGAGCAAGGGTGGCGGCTTCTTCAAGAAGCTACTCAGGGGGGCCGGCATTGCCGGTGCAGCCTTGACGACCAACGAACTCCTTGGCGCTGCCGACCCGAAGGGAAACCTTTGGGGGCTGACCGATGGCATCGACAAGTGGGTGGAGGAGAACTTCGGTTTCAACCCGTCCCGTGTCACGATCGGCGGCGGAGGAGGTGCGGGAGCGGCTGGAGGTTCCACTGCCAACAAAGCGAAGGTGGCCGGCATCAGTTCGCAGCTCGACCAGATGACCAGCGAGTGGCCTATGGCTGCGCAGCGGGCATTGAAGTCCTACGGCAACGCTCTCGCCCAGGGCGGCGCGCAGGCGGAGACGGAAGCGCAAGCGATCGGCCAGCGTGTCGAGCAGGCGCTCACCGTCGAAGGAAAGCCGACCGTGAACACGGCCGACATCCAGCGGGCTCTTTCGCTGGCTCGGCAGTTGGCGGCGGCTCTCCGGGCACCGGCCGGGGGCGGCTACTCCTCCCCCACGAACACCAACAAGTTCGGCGGGCCGCGCGCCCGGGGCGGGCCGGTTAAGCGTGGGGTGACTTATCTCGTCGGCGAGCGGGGCCCTGAGCCCTTCACCGCGCCGGCGAGCGGCTACATCACCTCGAACAAGGACTGGCAGGAGGCTTCGTCCTCCGGGCCGACAATCCACGCCCCTATCAACATCGACTTGACGCTGCAGGTGAACGGCTCGTCTGCCGCCGACTTGCAAAAGCTTGCGGAGGATGCCGCGGCAACGGTCGTTGGCAGGCTCACCAGTGTGCTTGAGCGTCAGCTCGGGCGCGGGCCGCAAGTGGCGTTCAGCGGGGCGAAAACCTACGGAGACTCATGATGCTCATGGCCTGGGGACCGTTCCGGTTCACGATCCCGACCTATTCGGTTGAGGAGATCAGGCGCTCCTTGCAGCCTCGGACGAGCCCGGTGCCGGTTATCGGCCGGGCTCCTCCAATCCATAAACTTGGTCCTGGGAATGAGCAGATCACCCTCAGCTCGACCTTTCACCCGCATCATCTCAACGGCCGGGGCCTCGCCCAGCTTGCATCGATACGGCAGGCGATCAATGCGCAGGCGACCTATCCGCTTGTCCATGTCAACGGCAGAGCAATGAACATCTTCGGCTCGTGGACCGGGGTGCAAATCGATGACAGCCACTCGCTCCTCGATGTCATGCTGACGCCGGGTACTGTGACGGTCTCGATGTCTTTGATGAGGGAGGACTCATCGCCAGCGCGGGCGATCGCCATCGCGGCGGCCGCCGACTTCAGCCTCGGCCTCGGCGTGAACGCCAGCTTCTCAATCAGATTGGGGTTCTAATGCCCGTCCCGCAGTTTTTCATCAACGCCAACGGCCTAGACGTTACCGGCCGTCTCGCCGGCATTCTGTCGCAGATGACGATCACGGACAACGAGGGGCTGACGGCCGACACTCTTGAGCTCGAGCTCAACGACCTATTGGGAATGACAGAGGTCCCGGAGACAGGGGCGATCCTCAACCCGATCGGTGGTTATGCCGGCAACCTTCGGGACTATGGTCTATTCGAAGTCGACAACGTGAGCTTGAACGGGTGGCCACAGAAGATCACCATCTCCGCACAGTCGGTTGCGGCGAAGTCTCTCGCAAAGCAGCGAGAGCCTAAGGCCTACCCAAAGGAGAAATTCCCGACATACGGCGATATCTTCCGCACCGTCGCGGGCGTGATCGGGGTGCAGTTGTCTGTAGCCAACGTGATCGCAGCGATTGAAAACACGTTCGAGGCTCAGGCCGATGAGGACGGGCTGGAGTTCGTTGAACGGCTAGGCGACAAACTCAATGCCTCGATCTCGTTCAAGCAGCAGCGGCTTGTCGTCGTCGAGAAGGGGAAGGGGCTCGCCGCCAGCGGCGAGCCAATGGAAATCACGAACATCACTCGGCCTGGAAACCTCATCAGCTACAGCGTGACGCTGAAGGATGCGCCGAAGTATCACGAGGTGGAGGCGACCTATTTCGACCGTGCCGCAAACAAGCGTGAGGTCGTCAAAGAGGCCACGGGGTTGGACGGTCCGAAATTTCTCCTCCGATACCCACATCAGGATAAGGCTGAAGCGCAGCGCACCGCAAAATCCAAGGCGACCGATCTCGTCATGGCTCAGGCTGAGGCGACGTTCGAAATCGAAGGCGACCCGCATGTGTCGGCCGGTTCATTCGCGGCCGTTTCCGGTGCACGGCAAAAGGTCGATGGGCTGTGGAAGATCAAGTCGGTTGTCCACACCTTCACGAGCGAGAACTACTTCGGGAACTCGCTGCAATGCGATGTTCCGGCAAGCGGAGGAGCGGATGGATAGCACCTTTGCGGACCGGATAGTCAAGCTCGACGACGGTACCGACGCGCTCGTCACAGCCGATGGCGACATGATCGATGCGGTCGCGCATTACTACTACGGCAGCCATGAACGAAACACCGAGCGGATCTACGAGGCGAACCCTGGGCTTGCCTCCTGGGGCGAGATCTTACCCGCTGGATTGGTCGTTCTTCTGCCCCCGCGGATCATTGCCCCGGTGATCCGCGCCACTCGGAAGCTCTGGGAAACCAGCAGGGCCTAGGGCTCAACCATCCAAGGACATCATCATGCGTCTCGTCACGAACTGGCGGGCGGTGCTCCGCCGCGCGTGGAGCGTCCGCCTTATGCTGCTCGCCGCCGCCCTGTCCGGGCTGGAGGTGGCCATGCCCCTCGTTGGTCATGTGCTGCCGATCCCCACGGGCGCCTTTGCGGGCCTTTCCTTCATCATTACGGCCGGCGCCTTTGCTGCCAGGTTCGTCGCACAAAAAGGGCTCTCCGATGAGTAAACGTGCAAAGGCCGCTCTGGCTTCCGGCCTCGGCGTCGTCGGCCTGGTGGCCACCTATCTTGCTGGCCCGTGGGAGGGCAAAGAAAACCTCGCCTACTACGACCGCCTCGGGAAGGTATGGACCGTCTGCTACGGCGAGACGCTGAACGTGAAGAAGGGCGACCGGTTCTCCGACAAGGAATGCCTGGAGAAGCTCTACCGGCGCCTGGAGAAGGACTACCGCCAGCCGTTGGCGCGCTGCATCACCAACTTCGACGCCGCGCCACTCTCGCTCCAGGCATCGCTACTCGACGCCGGCTATAATGTCGGCGTGGGCGCCATCTGCAAGTCCACCGCCGCCAAGCGCACGATGGCGAAGGATTTTCGTGGCGCCTGTGAGGCGGTGACGCGGTTCAACCGTGCGGGCGGGAGGGTGATCGAAGGCCTCAAGCGCCGGCGCGAGTACGGCGATGCCACGCGCATCGGCGAGCTCGAGCTATGCCTCGCGGGGCTGTAGCCATGCCGACGCTCTTCGCATTTGCCCGGCTGCTCGGTCTGCAGGGCATGGTGATCGCCGCGGTGCTTGTCTTTTACGAGGGCGCACCCGGCCTCAACTACCTGACGCCCCATCTCCGTTTCGTGCCAGCGGCCGGACCACTGCTCGACGATCTCGCCCAGGGCCGAGTTGGCCGAGCTGCGCGAACCGCGAAGCTATCCGAGCGGTTGGCTTGGCAGGAGAAGGAGCGGCGTTGGCAGATCGCCACCCAGGCCAAGGTAGACGCCATCGAGGACGGCTGGAACGAGGAGCGTCGCCGGCAGGCGGCGAACCACATGGACGCAATCGCCGAGCTTGAGAGGGCCATCGCCGATGAGAAATCAAATCGTTCGGGTGGCGGTCCTGCTTGCGATCCTGCCCTTCCTCGCGGGGTGTCCCGCGCACTCGACAAGATCGGGCGGTAGGATAGCCGTTGGCGGTGCGCTGCTTGCGCGCTGCGAGGGACCCGTCACCCTGCCAGATCGTTCCCTTGAGACGGCGGAGGTCGCACGCCTCTGGAGCAAGGATCGGCACGCGCTCGGCGATTGCAGTAAACGGCATGCCGCGCTTGCCGATATCACACGAGAAATTCAGGGGCAGGGCAGGGAATGACGCAGGAGAGCACGGAACGAACTCTCGGAATGCTCGTGGCTGAAGTGCGAAGCCTGCGGGCTGACATAGACCGGCAGGAGAAGAAGTCGGATGACAGTCGAGCCGTCATGCACCAACGAGTTGATGCGCTCGTGGATCGTGTTGGTGCGATCGAGGGAGACATTTCCACCGTCAAGCGTGATGTCGTCGACATGAAGCCCGTCACCGACGATGTGAAGAAATGGAAGATCATGGGGATGACGGCAATCGCCATCATCGGGATCGGCGGCGCTGCCATGGGGGTTACCTTCGCCGAAGCGATCAAGCGTGTGCTTACCGTCTTGTTCGGCCGCGCCATCTGAAAATCAATAGATCCGTGCAACTTGCCCTCCGCTTCGGCGGAGGGCTTTTTTGCGTTTTAGGGCTTTGCTCAGCCGAGGAGCGTCGGTGCGGTCGGCTATTACCCTTTC
Organism: Shinella sp. JR1-6; assembly: GCF_004284735.1. Taxonomy (NCBI): domain Bacteria; kingdom Pseudomonadati; phylum Pseudomonadota; class Alphaproteobacteria; order Hyphomicrobiales; family Rhizobiaceae; genus Shinella; species Shinella sp. JR1-6. Next base: position 75,838 of record NZ_SHMI01000022.1, read on the forward strand.
GGCTTTCCTGGCTCCTTGTAGGGAAAGTGAGGCCAGCACCACCACCGAATGGGCTGCGCCTTGCTCGGGGAGTACCCGAACCCTCCCCAGTCGCTGCATCCGGGATGTTCACAATAGTGCTCGTCAGGTGTCGCCGGGTGGGTGTCCGTTCTTTCGTCTACGCTCAAGTTCGGTCTCCTCGTTCTGGTCGCGCATGATCCGGATGCCGTTGCGAAGACGCACGCCGCCCGGGTATCGAGTGATGAGATATTCGTACATAGCACCGGCGGCAATGGCGTTGGCGGAGCCGCCGAGCCGTTCCATCGGTACGTCTTTGCTATCCACTCGGTCGACCATGAACGGGAATGGGTCGAGAACCTTGGAGTAGTTGTCCGGCAGCTGGGCGACGAAGCCGCGGCCTTCCTCGCAGAAGAACGTGCTTTCCGGCCCATATACCCAAGCCGTCACCGTTCGATTTTCGAGCTTGCCTTTGGCTTTGTAGCAGACCTGCCATTCCTTCCCATGCTTGATCAGCATCGGCTCGGAGAGCGGTTTTCGTTTGGTCGGCTTGTTCTCGGACATGCGGTATCCTCGTCTGAACGAACCGCATTTTCGTTCTCTTTGTGTTCATGCCCGCCTTGGGCGCTAAATGATCCTGAGAGAGGGCGAAGTCAATAGGGGCGGAGGCGCTATTCAACTTACCAATCGAAAGTGAAACGCTCTCGTTTCCGTCAATGCATTTCACTTGATGAGTGACACGCCGCCTTGCAATGTCTGAAAGTTCTGGAAGCCTTCCAAGCTGAATACGCGGGTTCGATTCCCGCTACCCGCTCCAAAAAATCCACCACTTTACAGGTTTGCTCAGGCCATCTCTTTTGGTTGACCGACAAGGCCGATTCGCTCTAGCCGCGTTCCAGATAGATCTGGCAGTTCTGCCGGTTGGCTTTCCCGGTGAGCGTATTGCCGTCGATTTTGACCACGTAGTCGTAGGTATCCGGTCGCGCGGTAACGATGGCATAGGTGTTTGGAGTATCCTCCGCCGCCATCGGGCTGATCTGAGCCTCGTCGGTTCCTCTCGCTGCACCGCTATAGGCCCATTTCCCCTTGCCGACGCGGCCGAACTGTTCGTCGACGGAGAAGGTGATTGTGAACTGCCGCCGCCCGCAGGCGACGTTGCCCAGCCACGTGCCAATGAGATCGGTTTTGCCGGCCGCTGCTCCCTCTTGCTGTGCCGCGTCGCGCAGGTTCGAAATTTCGGTCTCAAGCTCGCGAATGATGGCGCGCAACCGGTCGATTTCCTGCTGGTCATCGTCGTGACCCGTCCGCGGACCGCTTGGACCGCTCGCATCGAAATCCTGCGTGGAAGCCGGCATCGGTGCTATCCCGACAAGCAGAAGCGCGACGAGGCAGAGAGGCGAGGAGGATGCTCGTTTCAAGGTGGAACACACGCGGATTCGCACGGAGATCCTCCAAATTAAAGTCGTGGCTTTTCTTTTTGCTCAGGTGCCCTGCTTCTAGAGAAACCAGTCGGCGCTCACGTCGGTCATGTCGATGCCGCGGAGCGTGATAGTGCCGCCGCCGGAAAGGTTCAGCACAGCGAAGCCGCTCTTGTCTTCGGTGACGGTGAAGGTTTGCCCGCGCAGATCGATGAGGTCGGTCCCATCCTTGAAGTCGCGGATCGTGTCGTCGCCCTCCGCCTTGCCGAACACGAAGGTGTCGATACCCGTACCACCGGCAAGGGCATCGTCGCCCTGGCCGCCTCTGAGGGCGTCCTTTCCGCTTCCACCCGACAATGTATCCGCTCCTCTGTCGCCGAAGAGCTTATCGTCCCCGGCGTCGCCGGAGACGGTGTCGTTGCCTGCGCCGCCCTCGACCTTGTCCGCGTCTGCACCGCCGGCCAGTTTGTCGTTTCCAGCGTCGCCCTTGATCTTGTCTTCGCCCTTACCGCCCTTGATGCTGTCGTTGCCGGCCTCCCCACGCAAGGTATCCGCGCCGCCGCCGCCATCGATACTGTCGTTTCCTTTTCGGCCTTTCACGACGTCGTCACCGCCAAGGGCGCGGATAATGTCGTCATTGTCGCCGCTGTTCAGCTTGTCCGCACGGTCCGTGCCTTGAATATTCCTGCCCTTCGCCCAGGCAAGGTCCATGGCCTCGCTCCACATCATCGCCATCGTCTCCTCCCGGTGGTTGAGAATGAGCCGCTGAATCTAGAGCACGCGTCCTGGGAGAACGCAGTCAAGCAAAGGGAGTGGCGGCGGCATCCGTTCGGCGTAGGAGCGGCGCGGAGATGCTTGGGAAACGGGATTGTTTGGGTGAAATCCCGCTGTAAGAGGCAAGGCATCGCCCAGGTTGGGGCTGAGGAGCAATGCGGGAGCGAAACGAACGTGCTTCCCTTCGAGTGATCAACGCATGCAGCTCCCCTAAGGCCCTGCCTTGAAAAAGCGATTCCGCGTCATGATCTAAGGGCTATCCGGCTCACCCCAGCCCGTTTCCGGCGGATTTTCCCGTGCATTTAGCGCTTGCGCATTCGTTGCGAAAGCCTTAAACGCCTGCCAAACCGGACGGGCCGGTTAGCCCAACTTTCGTTCAGTAGGAATAAAAACATGGCAAAAGGTAAGTTTGAGCGCAACAAGCCTCACGTAAACATCGGCACGATCGGCCACGTTGACCATGGCAAGAC
>NZ_SHMI01000023.1:0-70702 GCF_004284735.1 Shinella sp. JR1-6
TTGCCCGAAAAGAATCATCTCAAAGCCAGGGAATCATAACCGACTCAGATTACGCAACTTCTTTCCGGACCGACACTCAGGTTACAAAGATTTATAGTGACGGCAATATAAATTCGAACTCAGAATCGTAAGATCAGTCTTCGTGAAGATCGAATCCACGAATGAAATGACGAAAAGAAACGAAGGTGGCAAACATTGGATAATGAGATTCTGGCGCGCCCCTATCCGTTAAGACGGAACTATAACCTGTTCGTACTACCGATTTTCTTCCTGACGATTTCCGGCCTACTTATTGCCGTCTCAAACGCTCTGTCTGTTAGTGTCGAACGTGCCTATAGTGCACAAACGGCTTCGCTCCATGCCGCGCTGTTCGCGCCGATCTTGGGGAAAGCCAGACACTCGGAGATCGGAAGTGGAGGAAAAGTCAGCGACGCTGACCAGACAAGACAGGCTATCGAAACGGAAGCGAAGGAGCTTGACTTGCTCTGCGCAGTTGCTTTTACCGAAGACGGCAAGGTACTGGCGGCAACCAACGACACATCGTGCATGGCCTCAACGATAAGTCGCATCCCCGAAATATCTGACGGACAGACAGTCTTTCTCGAAGAAGATGGGCCCCCTGTGCATTGGACCGTGCTCAGCAGGGCGCCAGGTATGACAGGGTCTATGTCGGTCTACATCGCCACTTCCGAAAAGGCATCCGCCCGCGAAAAACTTCTCGACAACGATACGATTATTTGGATCGTTATCCTTGGCGTGCCTCTAATAGGAGCACTTTGCCTCTCCACGTATTTCGTCTCACGGGCACAAAATGAAATCGACACACGCACAAACGCCCTGAATGAGGCGCGAAAGTCGCTCGCACATTTTGTTTCCGACAGCACTGAGAAGCGCGTTAGTTCCGGGCGCTCGAGCGCCGAGCGCCTGGCTGCGTCCATCCTGGTCCTCGATATCAGAGACTTCTCCAGTTTTGTCGAACAGGCGAGCGCCGAAGAAGCCGCTGCCCTTGTGTCTGAGGTTGCAAGCCACAGCTTCGCGGCCATCCTCGAACACGGCGGCGATATTGATCGCCTCGTGGGTGACGGGCTTGTCGCCTGGTTCGAAGGATCAGAAAGAAAGACAAACGCCCTCAGGGCGTCGGAGGCAATTCTGACAAGTGTCTCACGGGCGAATTTGCCCAGAGGGATCGGCATAGGACTGCACGACGGCACTGTGATAGAGGCCGTGATCGGAACCGAAATTCGCAAGGATGCAACGATCCTCGGTTCGCCCGTCAACGTTACCGCGCGACTGTGTGCTGCGGCACTACCAGGTGAAATCGTGGCCTCCAGTGAATTTTTCGAGGTGGCGGCAGGGCACGAGTTCAACGTTTCGGCTAGAGGCTCACTTCTGCTGAAGGGTATCGCCAATCCTATCGAGACGATTCGGCTTTCGCTGATGAACCGACGCGTGCTTGTCTAACCCGGCAGTGGCTCAAGTTCGGTTCCGTCATCTTCAACGCCCAGTTTTTCCCGCAGTTCAGGCGTTTCATTCGGGCCTATTTGCTCCTCGCTATTCGAGTCGCTGACGAATGTTAGGGGGAGCATCGCATGCTTGCCTTGTCAACGGCGACCGTATTGACCACCAACGTCCTCAGACGCTCGCAATCGCCTGTTCAAGCAAAGACCGCACGTGCGCCGCGACCGTCTTCAGTTGCTGGTTTTCGATAGCCTGCATCGAGGCCACGGGGTCGATGGCGCTGACCATGATGGCGCCCCCCTCCAGCGATCGTACGATCACGTTGCAAGGCAGCATCGCGCCGACCTTCGGCTCGATCTTCATCGCCTCGAGGGCCATCTTCGGGTTGCACGCACCCAGGATGAGATAGTCCGGTATATCGACGTCGAGTTTCTTATTCATGGTCGCTCGTACGTCGATTTCAGTGAGGACACCGAACCCGTTGCTCGCGAGAGCCGCCTTCGTGGCTGCGACCACCTGATCAAATGGTATTCCGTTGGTCGTCTTATCGAGAGTGTAGGTCATGTTCTTCCTCCATATAAATCGGCTCCTGCCGATTAATCCGCCGGTGTGAGGACCACACAGTAACACTTGATCAATATTCCGCACACCTAGACGGCTGTTCCCACCAAGGCGCCTATGCCTGCTGTCAGCGCCATCGCAAAGGCGCCCCAGAAGGTTACGCGTACCGTGGCCCTCAGCACATTTGCACCGCCTGCCTTGGCACCAATCGCGCCGAGCAGGGCGAGGAACATAAGCGAGGCTACAGAGACCAGCATCACCAGTTGGTTCGGTGGCGCCACCCATACCATTGCGAGTGGCATTATCGCGCCAACCGCGAACGTCAGAGCCGACGTCAGCGCGGCAACGATCGGTCGGGCGGTAGTGATTTCGGAGATGCCAAGTTCTTCGCGGGCATGCGCCTCAAGCGCATCCTTCTGCATTAGTTGCACTGCTACCTGTCGGGCCAGATCAATCTCGACGCCGCGCCTGGTGTAAAGCTGTGCGAGTTCCTCGCGCTCAAGATCGGGCTGGCCGTCAAGCTCAAGCCGTTCGCGGGCGAGATCAGCCTGTTCGGTATCCGCCTGCGAGCTGACCGAGACATATTCTCCAGCCGCCATCGACATCGCACCAGCCACGAGGCCGGCGACGCCGGCGATCAAGATCTCCGAGCTGCCCGCCGCGGAGGCTGCAACGCCGACGATTAAGCTCGCAGTGGATACGATACCGTCATTTGCACCGAGAACGGCGGCTCGCAGCCACCCGATCCGGGAAACGAGATGCGTTTCGCGATGAAGGCCCCTCATGACTTCCTCCAGATTACACCATCTAAGCGGGCTGCAAGAGGGACGGTGTTGGAGATTGTGCCGTATTTGCGGACATTCTTGTGTAAAAGTTCAAGCCGTTGGTCAGTCTCATCGGTATCGACCACGAGTTGGTACTTGACCGAAACGATAAGCGGCGGATCATCCTGTCGAACGGCGTGAAGGACCACCTCGACACCATCAATAGAGAAAGCGAGGGGAGGAATGACGCGCTCAATGCCCTTGATCATACAGGCAGCGATGGACGCGAGCAGAAGTTCGGCCGGATTGAAGGCATCGGCAGCGCCGGACAGTCCCGTGGCAAGCCTGACCTCGGCAGTCTCGGTGCGTGCCACACTCTCCCTAGGATCTATCCGTTGAGCCGAGACCTTGTATCCGAGCATCACTCGTCCTCCATGGCGCAGCCATGTTTAGGAGACCACAAGCCCCACACTATGCTTTGATCACAAACAAAAATTGATCGACATCAATCGAAAAGATCAATGATGGACGTCCGCGTTCGGCTGGTTTGCGCAATAACCGGCCTTTGTTAGTTGTAAAATTCTACAAGCAAGCGGATGCGGTCGCAGCGCCGTCCTCGCCATCCTTTAATCGCTTCATGCGGCGTTTCAATTCAGTCGACAAATTTGTCCGGTGATAGGGCGACATTTTGCGCCACGCCTTGATTTCATCCGCCGTCCGGCCGCAGCCCAAGCACCATTTATTGCGCGGATCGAAGCGGCACAGATCGGTGCAAGGCGACTTATTATTCATCATGAACCTTATTTGAGATAAGCGCGAATGACATCGATCAGTTCGGCCGCGCCTTCTTCACGCTCTTTCTGACTCAGACTTTCGGCGGCCAAGTGCATGCGGATATGATCTTCGATGACTTCGCCCATTAGACCGTTGATGGCACCACGCGCACCCGCGATCGTTTGCATGACTTCGACGCAACCCTTTTCCTCCTCAAGCATCCGCTCGACACCTTCCATCTGCCCGCGAATACGACGTACGCGGTTGATCAGCTTTTGCTTTTCGCGGATGGTATGGCTCATAGGAATGCTCCTTCGGTATAGACGTTTTTGTCAAGCCGCGCGGGTTTCGACCTCCACCGTCACATGCGACAGATCGTGAATGGCCGCAAGCTTTGCGCGGTAGTAGGACGGCGCATGCGGATCATTGACGACGATAGAAACGATGGCTCCGTGGTGGCCGGGCCCGAGTTGCCAGATGTGGAGATCGACGATTTCCGCGCCTTCCTTGACGAGGATTTCCTGTATTTCCTCGGGGAGGTCTTCGCCTTCAGGAACGTAGTCGAGCAGGACGCCGCCCGTATCTCGGATTAATCCCCAGGACCAGCGAGCGATCACAATAGCGCCGACGATACCAATAGCTGGATCAAGCCAGAGCCAGTCATAGAGGCTTCCGAGAACCAGCGCGCCGATCGCCAGAACGGAGGTCAGCGCATCAGCCAGTACGTGGATGTAGGCGGCGCGAAGGTTCTGATCCTGGCCTGCATTGTGCCCGTGTCCGTGAGCATGGCCATGATCGTTTCCGTGATGGTGATCATCCTTGAGGAGCCATGCGCAGACAAGGTTTACGATCAATCCGACCACCGCCACGATGATGGCTTCCCTGAAATTGATCGCTACAGGCGACTGGAAGCGCAGAAAACTTTCCCAGCCGATAAGCACCGCGATTAGCGCCAGGATCACGGCGCTGGCGAATCCTGCAAGGTCGCCGAGCTTGCCAGTGCCGAATGAGAAGCGGCGGTTGCTGGCGTGCTTGCGAGCATAGAGATAGGCCAATGCCGCGATGAGCATGGCCGCAGCGTGCGTGGACATATGCCAGCCATCTGCCGTCAAAGCCATAGACCCGAACATGTTTCCGGCGACGATCTCCACCACCATCATGGTGGCGGTGATACCAATCACTAGCCACGTGCGGCGTTCGTTCCGCAGGTGGTTGTCGCCAAGGAAGAAATGTTCATGGGCGGCGTTGAGCGCACGACCATGGCTGTGATCGTGCGGATGGGGATGGTCGTGCGCATGCCCTTGAGATGAACTCATAGCCTAAACTCCATTTCATATATTATAGGGGGGTATACTATTTGTAAGACGAATACAAACGTTCTGAAATCGGCGGAGTGTTTGTTCTTACAAAGTAGATGACGTCATCAATGACTGCATGGGCGGAATCCAGACACCGCCGATTCGGCGTTGGGAAGACGCTTGACGCCAACACGCAATTTAGAGAACCGCCGGCAAAAATCCGGAAACCGCGACCGATAGCATCCAGCGCGCGAGTCCGCACTTAAACCATTGATCGCCACACTGCCGCCTTGGGCCGTTAGATTTAAACGCCTTGAAGGGATACGAACCATCGCCCCTATTATCACCAGAGCCTACCGACCATCTCGTCCAAACACTTGGACAAGTCTCGCACCAAATCGGAAGGAGTGCGGGCCTATTGTGGCCGGCCGCCAATTAATCAAAGGAATCCTACACCTGTGCGACGATCTCTGTCTTCAGAATCGTCTCGACCGCCGCATAAAGATCAACCGCGGCACCAGGCGCGCGAATGGTCACGATCAGCGAATAGCGCGCCTTCTCGTTGTATCGGTCCAGATACGGCTTTTCCTTCCACCAACCGCCAACTGGATAAATACCGATGGCGTCACGCTCGGCAAGATCAGCCGCCGTTCCCCGCCAGAAATCCGAATGCAGCGATCCGCTGTCGCGGAATGTACCCAATAACCAGCTTTCGCCGACGTTGACGGGTGTACCTTCTTCCTCGTTTCGGGCAGCCTGGTTGATGCGGGCACGGAACTCGTCGACGGATTCCGTGGCTGTTTTCATCTGGAAGCGCAATCCGTGAGAAGCGTATCTGTGACGCCTAGTCCAGCCTCGCTCGCCGGGGTTCGGCTCGATGAAATAGGACAGCGTGACCCGGACCTCGACAGGCTCAGCGCCCAAGGCCAGCAGATTGTCCTTCGGCCAAGGAAGCAGATGAAGCTTCATATCTCTCATTTTGACTGATCCGCTCCCTTCTCGCTGGAAGGGTCGAATGTCGTCCTCGATCATCAAAGTCAGATCGTTATTGGCGGAAAGCAGCGCTCTGCCGAGATTTGGCACGCCGTAACCGTAGCGGCGCAAAATCGATTGCAATTGCGTTTTGTTGCCGTGGCAGGCCGTGACGCGGGCGGCCATCGCAGGTGTCCATTCGGCAGAATGAACCAATAAAGCACGGACAGTCTCGGGCCAGAGCCCCGGCCGGCTGACCATGATCTCTGCCGCGAGCTTGGCAGCTTGCGCGGTTGCGGAACTGGTGTCGCCAATCGTAGAGAAGTAGCGGTTTTCGGGCCGGAAGTGCGTCGTCAGAATGCGCAGGTCATCAATCGGCTCACCAGGATTGACGCCGTCATGCGCCAGGTTCCCGCCCTCCATGACGATGTCCGGCTTGACCGGCCACTGACGATCCCAGGTGACGGAGGTCCTGCTCGCCGGAGACAGTTCTCCAGCGGGCGCGATCGGGGCGTAGCCGGCAAAAGGCGCATCGATAACGTCAACTTTGTTGGTGAAAGCCCCGACGGTGATTGCGTTCCAAGCTTGCGCTGGATCATCTAGCGGTTCGATATCGTTGCGAACCAGGTGATCCGCAGGGCTTAAGTCAACCCGTATGTTTCCAGCAGCTATCAGGATCAACCGCTGCGCATCCGTCTCGAAGCAGAGTTGGTCGATCGAAGCAGACCAGGATGAGGCTCGCCCCCGCGAAGGAGCCGTGCTTGTTATAGCAGTCGCTACGACCCGACTTCTGTGCGGCGCCTGAATCTCGGCTCGAGCAATCGCCTCACCGGTAATCGCGCCGTAGAGATCAGGTCGGTTTTCATCCGCGTCGCCAGGTGGCAGAATTCTAACACTTTCCAGCCGATATTGCAGTTCGACAGCGTCCTCAGAAGCAAGCGGATCAATCAGATCGTTATAAAGTGCTACTCCGGCCATTCGCGTGCCGTGACCCTGCCAAGCTGGCGTGTCGTCGGCGCCCCAAGCCGGATTGATCGTATGCCAATCATCGATCGACAACACCGGCTCGATCAAAGGATGAGTGCGGCGGACCCCGCTGTCCAAAAGGCATATAGCAACGTCACCGGCAGTCTGCGAGACCTGAACGCGACCAGCGAGATCGTCTGTCCAAGCTCTTTGTTCTGCACCTCCAAGACCTGTGAAAAACGCTGGCGTATCTTTTGCCCGGCGCAACTCAGCGATGGTATCGCTGCGAGCAACGACGCGATCCATGGTCACGGTGCTTGCCAACGCCAAGACGACTTCGCGCTCGGGGAACCGGATGGCGTGCTGGCGCAGCTCTATTTCCAAAGCGGCCGCTATGGCTTCAAACTTCTCACGCCTGCCTTCGCGCAACCAGATTTCCCACCACACCGCGAGTTGCTGGTCGGGTGGAAACAGCGCTGCGTCATCCGTGAAGAGAGAACGCGCGGATGCCAGCTGTGCGGTTTCGATCCTTGAAATTAGAGGCTCATTTCGAGGACGCCCTTTGTCGGTGTCCGTCGATCGATACTGCTCAATCTTGTTTAGGAAGTAGTTTTTTGCACGCTCGGGCACAAATACCGAGGCCTTGACGATACCGCCGTCGCCTTCCGGCTCGCGGACTGCGACAACCTCCATTTTTTGTTGTCTGTTCGCGAGCTGGTCGATTGCGGCCCCCTCGGAGGCAGGAAGATCGAACTCGAGATAGAAACCGCGCGTCTCAAAGGCTGTTACCCCGGTTTCGGCAAGCTGCTGCTCTGCCGCCGCGACAGCTCCTCCGACTGCCAACGCCAGCGCCTGGGCATGAGCCTGCCTATTGCGTTGAGGTAGCGCCGGTGGGTCAATTTTCCGGTTTGGGCGCCGGTATGGCTCTGCCGCGCCGTTATCTCTCAGCAGGAAATGCGGGCGATCGCGTGGTCCGGTTGCCATTATGGCCTGTTGCTCGCATCCATAGCTTGGGCAGCCAAGCGGCGCTCGGCAAGCGCGTCAAATATGCTTGCAGCAGTGACCGTGCCCGAATTATCCAGAATGACGGACTTGGCGGCGTCGTCAGCCACACGAGTAATATCTGCCGGCGAAAGGCCGTGTGCCGCGTTCGCGACATCTACCCACGACAGTTCGGGTGTTGCGAAGCGATCAAGCCTGTTACGAAGGATCGCTTCGATGAGTGACACATCCGGAAGCGTGTATTCGATAACGTCGTCGAAACGACGCAAAAGCGCCCGGTCCAGTAGTTCGGGATGGTTCGTCGCAGCGACGATTAAGGCCTGGCTTTCATCCTGTTCTACGAATTGAAGGAAGGAATTGAGCACACGCCGGATTTCTCCGACGTCCTGCCGGTCTCCCCTCTTCGCTCCGATCGCATCAAACTCATCAAAGAGATACACGCCGCGGGTCGCGGTCATGGCATCGAAAACCAAGCGCAACTTCGACGCGGTCTCGCCCATAAACTTTGTGATGAGGCCGTCCAAGAGAATGGTGAACAAGGGAAGATGCAGTTCTCCCGCCAAGGCGCTCGCCGTCATCGTCTTGCCGGCGCCCGGCGGACCGACGAGCAAGATCTTGCGGCGCGGCTGAAGTCCGTGGCTTTGGAGGCTCGCCTGCTGCCGCTGCTCGGCTAAAATACGATCGAGACGTTGGCGAAGGGGTTGTGCCAGAACCATGTCTGTTAGGCGGATGTCGGGGTAACGGGCACTCAGCAGACCGGCGAGTTCACCCTTCGGCTGCACAAGTACGATCGCCCCGCCCGCCCGGCGCATGCTCGGCTGGCGCGTCTTTGCTGTATCAACGAGATCTTTAACCTCCTGCGCCAGCTTACCATGCCCCTGCCGCGCCTCATGGGCGGCCAACTGGAGAGCCGTCGACAGGAAACGGTCCTCATCGCCGGCGATGTGGCTTTTCAGAAGAGTCACAATGTGGCGAGCGGTGGTCATCGTAATCTGCCGTTTCGTTCTGCTTTTGGACTATCAGCTGCAGCGCAATTTGCAACGCAATTCCCCCAAGGTTAACAACCAATCCCTTACTATACCGTTCCGCGGAACTAAGTGACGGTCTAGCGGCCCCGCCCCGAAGTTAGCATAACCTTTTTATGTCTGCCGGTCAGAACTCATAAAATCCCCCACGCCCGAAACCTTCCCCTGCCCGTCATCTCGCGAAGACCGAGCTCCTGCACGATGCGCCTCGCTCCTTGAGGCGTGACCTCAAGCGTCTTCGCCACCATCCCGGCCGAGATCAACGGCCGCGCCATGACCAACTCGACCAGCTCCGGCAGCCTGGACGACGTTCGCCGTCCCTCCAGCTTGCGCATCATCATCTGCCGCGCCAGCACCAACCGGTCATGCTCCTTGAGCCCCGTCTCGGCGGAGATTGTCAGCGCCCTTGCTATCGCCAGCAACCGCGTCTCACGGTCACGATGCCGGCGCCGCTCGACCGGAATGGCCTTGAGCCCGAGATTGATCGCTGCGTGATGACCGCCAGTGGTAACGCCGCCCTCGCGCAGGACCGAGGCGGCGAGCAAACGCCCGAGCCAAGGCGCATGCTGGAGGACAGCGATCTGGTTCCAGGCATCCAGCGCCACGATTGCCTGCAGGACCGGCGGCAAGTCCTGGGCACGCGCGAGCACGGCCCGCCACTCCTCCAGCCGCTCGTCCTCATCCCAGTCGAGGTCATAAACGAACGGATCCTTTTCCGGAGCGTTTTTGGCGCTCCCCGGCTTCTTCGCCTCTTCGATCGCGACCCCGGATCGGGCGAGTACTGCATCGATCGCTGCAAACGCATCACCCAGACCATCAATCTCGGGATCTTCCGCATCCCCTATCTCGGCCGGAGCGTCGCTCACCTCAACACTGCCATCCCGCACCCCCTCCCTGTCTCCACCCAATGATGCTCCGGCCCACGACCGGCCGCGGAGGGAGGCGAGGCCTTGATCAGAGAGGGCCCAGGCGGGGGGATGGGCGGCGATGCGACGGCGAGTTTTCAGGATGTCGCGGGCAATGGTGAGTTCATGGGTGGGAGCACGGATATCCCGGAGCGCGTCATGCAGGACGAGGTCTTCGAGATGAACGAGTTCACCGTCGACCCAGAGCGAGGCATGCGCGTCGAGGAAATGCGACCGCTCGAGAAAGCCCTCGCCGACGGGGGAGCGGGCAATGCGCTCGTCGAGACGGGCAAGAGCAACAGCGGCCTCGGAGATCGGCCGCAGCAGGCTGTGGATGGGCAATTTGGCGAGATCGTAAGACATTGAATTTATGGTAAATGATTTGTTAAGCGAAAGCTATATCCGCAATAGCGTTCTGTACTCCTCACAGCTATGCCGATGGTCTATGACCTCCGATAAGTAACCCTTATCGATGATAGATTGATCTGACGCCGCAAATCACCAAAAGTGGCCTCCGTCACGGGCCTGAAACACGCCAGAACCGCCCGTTTTTGGAGCCAAAATGCCGCCTGTGCAAAAATCCGCCATCGAACGCCGCACCGAGGAACTCGACACGATTGCAGCCGTCCTGCCGATCGAGCGCCGCGACGAGCTCGCCGAGCTGTTGAGCGATCAGGATGTCGAGACGCTGCGCCATCTCGTCAACCAGGGCATGGGCGACAATACCCTTCGGGCACTGACGTCTGATCTGGCTTATCTCCAAGCCTGGGCGCTGACGGCGACGGGAAAATCGCTGCCCTGGCCGGCGCCCGAAGCCCTCCTCCTGAAATTCGTTGCCCATCACCTGTGGGATCCGCAACGGCGCGAAACCGATCCCGATCACGGCATGCCGGCCGACATCGACGAGGCGTCACGACACGAAAGTGTTGGATCTGTCCGACTTTTGAGAACGTATGGTGATCACGCTGCGAGGATAGATGTTTCGCGCCGCAATGGCCTGAGATCAACGCCGTCTGTTGGGGTCCAGATGTAATCGCCGGTGAGACTGATGTGCTGCCAGCCGAGTGGGGTAATGTGTTTGATGATGTCAAGCGGCGTGGGAATGCCCTCGCGGTTGAGCTCGGCGAACGCCGGTTCGAGATAGAGTGTGTTCCAGTAGACGATGGCGTTGATTAGCAGGTTCAGTCCAGATGCTCGGTAGAACTGGCTCTCGAAAGTCCGGTCGCGCAATTCTCCGAGGCGATTGAAGAACAGTGCGCGGGCCAAGGTGTTCTGGGATTCGCTCTTGTTGAGGCCGGCCGTCGCGTTCCTGCGCATTTCGGGGTTCTGCCACCACTGGGGCAGAAAGATGGACCGATTGATGCGACCGAGATCGCGTAGCGCCAACGCCAGTCCGTTCTGGCGTGGGAATGCGGACAGCTTTGCCAACAGGGTCGAAGGCCGAACCTGCCCGGAACGGATCGTCGTGACCAGCCGCAGGATGTCGTTCCAGTTTGCCTTGATCCGCTCGACGTTGATGTGCTCGCCAACGAGCGGCGCCAGGTTTTCGGGAGGCGCGTCGCCCGGGAAGAGATAGAGCTTGCGATCCTTGAGACCGCGCAGCCGAGGCACAATCTGGAAACCAACGAGATGGCAAAGGGCGAAGCTCATATCGCTTACCCCGCCGGTATCGACATAGTGGGTTTCGATGGCGAGATCGCTGCCATGATAGAGCAGTCCATCGAGGACATAGATGGCTTCGCTCGCATTGGCATTCATGGCGATGATGTAGAAAGCGCCGTACTGGTCAGAGGTGAACCGGTAGAATTTGGCGCCGGGGTTGGGACCATAGCGGCCGTTGAGGTCGCCGATCGCCTCGGCGTGTCCGCCCGCCGGAAAATACTGGCCATCGGAGGATGACGTTGTTCCATCGCCCCACAAGCTTGCCAGAGGCAATTGCCTCTGGGCGTTGACGAGAATGGCGTGCGCGGCCGTGTAACCTTCCTCGCGAATATGCCAGTCGTGCGCCCAGGCGAGTTGGCGCATCGTAATGCCGGGGGAAACGTCCGCCATTCTCGTGAGACCGAGATTGATGCCGTCCGCCAGGATGGCGGTGAGGAGCGCAAGCTTGTTGTCGGCCGTCCGACCGCTGCGCAAATGGGTAAAGGCGTTCGAAAATTCCGTTCGGGCGTCAACCTCGAGCAAAAGGTCAGTGATGCGGATCGCAGGCAGACGGCTTTCCACCTTTAGCTTCAGCGACTTGGCGATATCCGGAAACATAGCCTTGTGCGGCGTGACGCTAAACCCCGCCCCGGTCAGTTCTACATCGTCGAGCTCGCCGGCTGCGGCCAGACGCGAGAGGTCAGCCAGTCCATCGTTCAGCAGCTGGCGCTGTTGGCGAAGATAAGTCTCGACATCGGTATCAACGGCGATTGGAAGCGCTCCTTCCTCACGCATCAGCTCGAATGTCGGCGTGGGAATGAGAAAGCTTTCGAAAGACTGGAAGCGTTTGGCTCCTTCCACCCAGATATCGCCCGCATCGAGCCGGCGCTTCAATTCGCTGAAAAGGCAAAGCTCATAAGCCCTGCGATCAATCTTTCCATCTTTGAGTATGAGAGGCATCCAGCCCTTCGGCGCAAAGGAGATCGGTGCCTTGTCGGGTATGGTCCTTTTGCCCGTACGATATAGACCCGCGACCACGGATAGCGCCCGCAAGAGGTTCGCCGCCACTGCGTGACCGCGGAACACGAGAGTGGAGAGAAACTGTGGCGCCAGTTTCCTGATCGTCGGATAGCGCTGGAGCATTTCGATTTTACCGTCGATAACATCCGGCGCGATCAGCGTATCAACCGCCTGGACACTGGTTGCAAAAGCTGGCCATTGGATGACCAGATCAAGCGCTTTGGCCATGTCCTCACCCTTCTCTCTGGCCTTGATGATCGCATGGCAGACTTTTGAAACGTCCTTCAACGGCGTCTGCACTTCCCGAACGGATCGGGTGACGCGAGCAGCCGCCTGGTTATTGGCTCGCCGCGTCAGGATGCCCATGAGTTTCTTGAACATGTCGATCGCGCAATCGGTGAGATGGCGGGAAAGGTGGAGCACTGTTGCAGCCAGGACAGCATGTCGGCGTTCGGTGTTAAGGTCGCGCAGATGCTGCGCGCTCATTCGCGTCCCCTCTGCAGCAAATTCGTCAAAGACCTTGGCCGGAATTCGATCCATCAACGTCGTCGGCAGGTTCAGAGACCGGAGAAAACGAATGCGCTCGGCAATTCTGTCGAGGTTGACGGCGGCTGGCGACAATGCCGGCGTTCTCGCCCAGGCAAGAATGGTCACGCTTGTCCCCTCACGCGGATCGAGAAGCTTGTCCAGATCGAGCTTTTGGCCTTCTGAGATCCCGCCGGCCAAGGCCCGATGAGCAATACGAATGCCGCGCCTGATTGCCACATGAATGATGGCTTCGAGCGCTGGCCGCGCTGGCAAAAGAATTCTCCTGCGTCGCAGTTCTTCCACGACCATATCCGCCAATACATCGGCCTGGCGCAGGGTTTGCGCGGCAGGTGTCAGCCAGCCTGTGAGTGCCCGCACGTCCGAAGGCACAAACGGACGCATCTGCATTCTGTAGAAAAGCAGGGCCAGATGCTCGCGCCGCGTCTGTGGGCGCTCGAAATAACGTTCGATCTCATGGTGATCGACGCCGATCTGCCGCGCCAGAAATCGTAAGACGCCAGCCGGCAGGACCTCGCCATCCGCAAGCGGTCGGCCAGGGTATCGTAGCGTGGCCAGAACACAGGCGAGGCCCAGTCTGTTCGCGGCCTTGTTCTGTCGCATGATCAGGTCGAGATCCGATCGATCCAGCGTATAATGTTTGGCGATCTCCCTTTCGTTATCCGGGATGATCGTCGCCTGTTGCCACCATGCCTCGCTCAGTAATGCTCTTCGCGCCATTCACTGATCTTCCCGTTTCGCCGCGGAGAGTGCAGCGAAACGGAAAATGCGTGTCCGACAAACGAACGTTTCGCGGCATCCACAGTTCTTGTCCGCAAACCTTGTCATGAAACGGCAAATCGGACAATGTCCGAATTCAACGGAAAAACGGACAAACCACGTCTCATGACCTCTATCGGCTATGCAAGGGTCTCCACCGGCGAGCAGGACACCGCCCTGCAACTCGACGCTTTGCGCAAAGCAGGTTGTGAAAGGCTGTTCGAGGATAAGGCATCCGGCGTGAAGACTGACCGCCCCGGATTGGCTGAGGCGATCCGCTACGTTCGCGACGGCGACACGCTCACAGTCTGGAAGCTCGACCGCCTCGGCCGGTCGATGAAGCACCTCATCGAGATCATCACCGAACTGGAGGCCAAAGGCGTCGGCTTCCGATCCATCACCGAAAACATCGACACCACGACATCCGGCGGTCGCCTGGTCTTCCACCTGTTCGGCGCGCTGGCACAGTTCGAGCGCGATCTGATCCGGGAACGAACACGTGCCGGTCTGCAAGCCGCAGAGGAACGCGGCCGACGCGGTGGCCGACAAGTCGTCGTAACCCCGGACAAACTTGCCAAAGCCCGCCAGCATCTGGCGGCCGGTTTGAACGTCCGGGAAGCCGCGGCCCGCGTGAAAATAGGGAAAACCGCCCTCTACGAAGCTCTCAAGGCCGAAAAAGCAACGACAACCACGGTCAAACCAACCTGAGTTCCGGATACGTTCTTAAAAGTCGGACAGATTCGCCACTTTCGTGTCGTGACGCCTCTTTGGAGGGATTAGCTCCCGCCTCCGAGAGCAACGGACTGCACCCAACCGACGAAGATGCCGACAATGCCGATCACGCCAGCGATACACGCTGCCATGAACGATCCGCCAGCACTGTGACGGCTCTGCTCGTTGTTGACGGCATCCCACCACTTGTAGAGCGAATAGAGCGCAAACATGATGGAGAGCGCACTGCCAGCGTACAGGAACGTCGAGCCAACATTGTTCAAGCCCGATTGGGCATCGTCCGGGTTCAGACGAGAACTGGCTGCGGCCGACTGCGCCTGTTTCTGGAAATCGAGCGGCGCTTTGGGGTCTGCCCCCTGTGCGAACGCCCATGTCGTCAACGCAAAGTAGGATACACTCGCAGTAGCAAGTGCCCCATAATATTTGTCCTTCACAGCCGTCATGGCCGAACTGACTCCGCTCATTCCCATCTCCTTTTCATCCCTGTTTCGGGGGCGAACAATCGATTTCGGTAATACTACAACCCACTGGCATTCACAACATATCAGATAACGTTTTCGTTGTGAAATGCAAAGCTGACATTCTTATTCCGCTGCTTGCTGGTACGAGTATTGTGCATCGTACTGCATGACCTCATCCGCCAGCACCTTTGCGAGTGAACCATTGTTCCGCTTTTTCGAACGTGCGATCTCATTCCATCGCGAAATTGCGGTTCCCTCTGGAAAGCGCCGGGCGAGGATATCGAGTGCCCGATCCAGCGGGACACGACGATAGATTTCATCACGAACGGCTCGATCCTCCGCTTTCGTGGAAAGTGCCCAAAGCATCCGCACTCCGAGAGCATTCTTGAAGATCACCCAACGCTTCTCGTCGTTTCGCAGCTTATACATCACCAGCACGTTCGCGCCCTTCGAAGGGTCCGAAGGATCAGGACCGTTCACATATGTCGTCAACGCCTTATCGATGGCTTCTGTACCGCCAAGCTCTTCAATGATCTTTCTGCGGGCTTCCTGCGAATCCGAGTTCAAAATCATGATTGTGGTGGCCTGCGACGTGAGGCCACGGAAATCGCCTAGCTCCTGACTGACCAAGCAAACTTCAAGATTCCACTTACGACCTGTACGGCAATCATGCCAGACCACCTCGTTAATGGTGTCGATAGTGCCGGTTAGATGGTATTCGTCCATCATCAGGCGCTTCGGGGTCTCGGCGATTGTCTGGAACTGCCGTGTCCAATAATCCTCATAGAGCGTCCGAATGGCCTCATCTTGTGGGAAGGTCATGGCGCGGATGTCATCTTTGTCGCCAGCGATCTTTGCCATGAACAACTGTCGCGTCATGAGGAACATCAGGGTGTTTTTCCGGCTCAACTCATCATTGAGCGAGCCGACCGTCAGAAGGTCTTGAAGATCGACGGCCATGACTCGAGCAGCGCCGGTTTCCATCGTGGTATGGCTGGCGAACATCGGATAGGCGGCTTCCAGCGCTTCCAGATAGCGTTGCAGCTTTTCGAGCATCGCATCGCCGAAGTCTTTCTTCATTTGCGGCTCTGCAATGATGGTCGCAATATCCTTGAAGCGGGGCGCTGCGTAGCGTTGCGCCCTCGAAGCCATCTCAGGCATTCCACGCCGCATAAACTCGTCCACGAGCGTCCAGTAGCGCGTTTTGTCGCTCAAAACGATACCAGCGGCAGTGGCGGCATCATTCAGAACCGGATCAAGGTTCGCCTGCCAACGGTTAGGACGTGAATCGATGCTGAGATCGCTCTTCACCTCGTAAACGCGGGAAATAATGCGCGTCATCAGCTCGGGAAGCAGATCCTCCTTCATCGGGATCGCTGTCAAAAGGAAGTTCTTCAGGTAAACCCTCTCGCGGTCGAGGGGGCTACGTGACCCAAGCGAAATGTCGAAGGGATTAACCGCCCACTCGGCCGTGTTTTTCGGCCGAACATACAAAACCTCATTCTGCCGCTCAGGCGGAAGCAGCTCCTTCAGCAAGTTCATGCAGCCGCTCGATGACACACCCACGTCTGCGATCATCATGAAAGGCAATTCACTGCCTGACCTATAGGCCATCAGATCAAAATTCATCCGGTTGAAAAGGACCGACTTACCCGAACCTGTACCGGCGCTGCCAAGCGTGAGCCATGCTGGCTGCTCAGGGGCGAAAGCCCTGTGAGGCAGAAGGGACCCATCCAAGCCCGTGAAAAGGCTATCCCCGGCTTGGAAAACCGGCGCTGTGCGGTGCAGAGGCATGATGACCGACAAGTCGGAAACCGGCGCAAGCACTCCGCGCCATCCTTTCGATGTGGCATTCATACCGGCGACAGTCTCGGCGAGCACCCGCACCGGATTTGCGGGACTGTCCGAAACCGAACAATCTCCCCAAGACTGGATATCCACCAGAAGACGCGAGGCGCGCGTGGGAAGCAGCTCTTGCCGCTCATGCGGCTCGATCCATGTCGCAGCTTCCAGATTGGCCTTCACAACGGCTTCTGTATCCGAACCTAGCGCCTGCGTTACGAGCTGAAGATTCTGGCCGAGAAGTTTTGTCGTGGAATTGAAGATGCCCAAGAGCTGCGCAGCAACCTGCCGCAGCCCGATAGAGCGCCGATCCGCGTGATTAAGCGATTCCAGATGCAGAGTGACCCGGTACGGCATTTTTTCCGACCGCAGGCGCGAAACAAGTATGTTGAACGGCCGGAGATTCTTCGGGAAGCGATGAACCTGACAAACCGAAAAGGTGCGCGGCCCCCACTTAATTTGACGCATATCTTGGGAAACGACAGGAGCTGACGAGAGAATCTGCTTTGCCAGCGGCTGCGCGAAGAAGTCTGACACATCGCTATCAAACGTTTTTTTGATCGGCGGATATTTCACAGCGCCGGGTTCGTGAGGCAACCAGTCATCTGGCGTCTCATGATAAAAGATGCCCTGCCTGATTGCCGCTATGTCCGGTCGCGATCCATCTTCCTTCGGTCGCATGATCTCGGCCATGACGCCACACCGTCTTAAGGCCGAAAGGACGCTCTGGACATAGGCCATGTGCGGGCCTTCCAGCCCTTTTAGCTCAATGAAGGGGTCCATTGCCGACCGCATCGCCGGCAGCTCGCTACGGGCCTCATCGTTGGCCTTTTTTTGCATCATCATTTCACGCTGCGGCCCTGCTACCGGCCGTGACGTGAGGGCCATTATAACCCGCTCATTGACCGCCCTTTTCAGGATAACATCGCGCGTTTCCCGCAGGATCGTATCGATCCGCAACTGTTTCAGCTCGGCATTATGTCGGGCGCGGTCAAGATGCTCATCAACCACCTTCTCGGCATTGTAGGAGCATTCATATGAAATCGACATGTTATGGCCGGGCGTCTTCATTACCTGCGCCAACTCGGCCGAAAAAATGTCGACCATACGATCCGCAAATTCGACTTCCGATGTGATCGAGCGAATCCCCTTGATCTCGATCAGAGTGATGTCGGAGCCATCATGTGCAAATATGACGGGACGCGGGGTGTCTGGATCGAAGCCGCTCAAATCACAAAACTGGTCAGCATTCCGGTTGAACATGCTCATGTGCGGTCCCTCGGGGTAAAGCGATACAGGAAGCCGCCTAAATCGGCGTCATCAGGTAAATTCTCAAAATCTGTGTTGAACGTGCTGGAAGCGAAACCTTCGGCGATCCGAACTCGATGTTCCAAAGATTCATCAATCGCACTGAGAGCATTAGGAAACTGGTTGCTTGCCGCCAGCCCGCGCACCCGGTCTATCAGTGCTGTCATAGCCTCACTGCCCTGCAACTCGGGCAGAAAGGCAATCTTGGACGGCTCTTTGTTCGTCGCCATGGTCCGTTACTCCATCGATGGCGTTGGCCTCTGGCCAAACGACTGGCGAACCGAATTCTGCTGTCCGAAATCGACCTGGCTACGGTTGGCGCGCTGTAGTTTCTCCTGTGCGTCTTCAATCTGGTTTGCCGCCTGCAGAACCTCTTTTGGAGGCGAGGCGAGGCGCGATCTAACAGCCGCCAGATGCCCTCCCGCGTGCGGTCCACACCGTTCAAGACGTTCAGATAACCCTTTGACAACTTGCGGGCCGGTCTCGTTCTGCAACTTGGCCCATGCGGTTTTCATTGCCTCGCCATAAGCGCCAGCATCGCCCATTGCCCGCATTCGGGCTTCCATGGGTCGAGACGGATCGGAGGCTGCGGCAGCAGCAGCAGACGCCTTATTTCCAAGCTGGATGATCTCATCCATCTGTTTCGTAAGGGCCGTATTGGCCTCACCAGCGGCACGGCGGGCTTCAACCATCGCCTCACCCGGAGCAAGTGCGCGACGGGAATTGGGTCCATGCTCTCGGAGCCGAATTTCATTGTCGATGATGCCATTCACCGCCAGATTACTCTTCATCCGGAGGGACGGCGAAAGCTCTTCCATGCGGCTATAGGCTTTAAGCGTGCGCTCCATCACATCTTTCGCGGCAGCGCGTTCCTCCAAGCCTTTGATTTTCAGGACCGTAGGCTCTGGCACCTTCCGATAAGGCTGGCCGTGCTGATCTACGATCCTCTGCGAGAGTGCTTGCCGCTCGATGAGCGTGAAATTGCGTTCGACCTTTTCGAGCGCTCGCGCATGAGCGGCGGCATAACCCGGCTGCACGATATCTTCCAGCGCTTCCTCTGCCGTCAGCTTGCCGCTCGAAACGGCATTTGCAGCGTTGACGAAGGCTGTCTTCATGCCACCGTCTTCCACCCACTGATCGGCGACGTTCGCAAGACGATGAATGCGGTCTGTGGGAGCAAAAATGTTTTTATCGACCCATATGCGATCAAGATCGACAGTCAGATGATCCGTCAGTCGGCGAAGAGAGCCATCAGAAGCTTGAATCGATAGATCGGCCGGGAGCCTGTGCGCGGCCGGATATGCCTTACTGGCGCGTTTGTCTTGCACCTTTGCGCCGGTCGCAACGAATTTCGAATTCTCTGGTATGATACCAGCAGCCCTTGCGTTCTCGATCAGCACCAGTGCGGCATAGGTCTGCTGCAATCGGCCCTCTGCATGGCGCTCAAGCGCTCCAATTGGAAAACTATCGCCCGTCCGAACCACATCCTGATAAAGCTCGCGGAACATCTCGACTGAATCGGGCTTGGCGTCGTGAATTACCCGGCGTTCCCGCGAAGGTTCGAGGCTTTTGCTGGCCGCATAGGTCTGCTGTAGCTCGATGCTATGGCCGATCTGGATCGGGTTTTCCCAACTGCCCGGAACGGGTTCTGGATTTTTCATGGCATCTCCTTCGACGGTAGATTGGGGTCGGGCCTCGCCGCTCGCCGCGTACCTCAGTTGCTGCTCGATGCTGTGGCCGATCTGGATCGGATTTTCCCAACTGCCGGGCACATTCTGCCGCGCATCTTCCATCGCAGCCTTCCGTTCAACCATGCGAGCGAAAAGCTCCGCATTGCTCTGAGCGGCCTGCTCGACATATCCGTTACCGTCATCGTGAAGTGCCATCAGCCGCTGCCAAGCCGCATCAACTCTACGCTCGATGTCAGCGCGAGCACTCTCCCGCCATCCCTGATCTTCCCCATCAGCATTGTACATGTACGAGCCTGTCTCAGCGTCGTAAGACGGTTCAGGACGCTCGATGTCGGTAGACGACTGATAAAGGGAATCGATTTCTTCCAGAATGCCGTTGACCACGGCTACATTCTGTTCGCCAAAAGCCTCAACGGCCCGCTCATACGCGCGAACCTCACTTTCCTCGTCAAATCCATCGTCAAGGAAACCGTATTCCGTGGGATATCGCTTCGCATGATCGAGCACATAGCGATTGCCGGATCTCGCCTCCGCCTTCGCGGCGACAACGGCGTCGTGAAGCTTAATGACCGCTTCATCCCTCGTGGTTGCGTTGAGCGCCGGTTCTGTGACATGCGACCTTGCCGATGCTAGTTCGGCAAGAACATGCTTTCCTCGTTCGACCTCTTCCCGGTTTTCTGGCTCTAACGCCATGGGCAGACCTCCAAAACGCACAAGTTACCGATAGCCGGAAAGGCTATCCCCACATGCTGGAAAGCGCGTAGGTGACGACAGCAGAAATCCCAAGCAGGGCACCAAAGACAAAGGCAATCACTTGGCCGTACACGGTTTGCTCACCGTGGCCGGTGAAACCGTCATTTTCGCTCTGAACCATCAGCCAGATATTGACGCCGGTTTTCAGGCAAATGACCAAGCTCAGAAGGGCAAAGATCACGGGGATCAAGTTTCCGGCTGATGCCAGAAACTCATAAAACGATTGCCCCATGGTCTCTAGGTTCTGGTTATTTGGGTTCATCTCGGCCCTCCCACGGGTTTATCGCACCCCTTGCGGGATCACCACTGGCGCCAAGAAGACGACGCCCAAGCCCATCCCGGCCGGAGCCGACATCGTAGGGGGGCGGCTGAAATTGCTGGCTGCGGCTTGTGAAAGGTTCTGGCCAAGCGGCTGCAATGCGGCGAGAGCTGCCTGTCCATAGTTCACAGGCTCCCGGCCAGATACGATGACACCATCGCTAACCGCAACGGTCCTGTTATTCTGGACGAGCTGCTGGCCGACCTGACCGACGCCTTGCAGGATAGAAGACAGAAACAGCCCGCTGTATCGCTGCAACGTGTGTTTATCTACGTCTGCTGCAATTCCGGTGCGGGCCTGCGTTTCCGACACGGCAATTGCCGTCACCGGAAATTGAGCACCTGTGTTGGTGACGATCTGATTGAAGGAGATCGCCGCCTGATTGTCGGAGTAGCTGATCTGGCCCACGAGGCGCATGCCCGTCAACGGCCCATTACGCGTGCCTCTAGCCGGGTCGTAGATCACGTCATCGAGCGACACGATAATCGGAGCGCCCGGATCGTCGGAATTGAAAGCCCGATCCAGACGCGCGAAAATAACATCGCCAGTGCGGGCCAGCATCACCATTTTGGGCTGCGGCTTTGCTACTGGCCCTGCCTGTTTCTCTTCCTTGACTTCCGGTGCTTTGTATTTTTGCGTTGCCATCTGAACGCGGGGCGCATTCCCCCCATTCCCGTTGCCACCACGAGCAAGCGCATCGATCTGTGCCTGAATGGCTGCTCTAGCGGCCTGATCCGATACGGGCTGCTGCACCGGAACCTGCGTCACATAGACGGTTCTTTCCGTGGTCTCCTTGATGACGCGCTCTTCCGGCTCGGCCTTCTTCTCTGGCGGAACAACAGGTTCTTCGCCCTTGTCAGCCGGGCCTACCCCGGTAATCACGGTAGGAGCTTGATAATCCCTTCCGCCTTGGCGAGCTTGCTGCGCGTCCTCATTGTTGACGGTAGCGCGCCTGTTGGCCTCGTTTGTATCAACCGGCGTCATTTGATCGTTTCGCGGCACATTTTGGCCATTCGGAAGATTGCTGGCTGTGCCAGCGCCACGGTCAGGTGCCGTTTGCCCCGAAAGCATGAAGGCCCCGGCTCCGATAGCAACGACCAATGCCCCTGCTGCGCCAATAACGAGCTTATTCATGGTCAACCCCTCTTAGTATCGAACCGTTGCGGGGCGCTCCACGCCCGATCTGTCGGAGAAAAGCACGCGATAAGGTAGCCCATTGAACCTATAGGCCGTCTCCCCATCCGGTGTGGGGACCTTTTGCGCGAACTGCGGAGTGAGCATTTCAACATGACCGACGACGACCAGATCACCGTTAGGCGTGGTATAGCCACGTAGATCAGGCGCACCCTCCAAGGCTACTGACCTTGCCCCGGCCGGTATCCTACCGATGATATAGGTTGCCAAGTCGCTCTGCGGCACCGGCCTTCTGGCGACATTCCTGCCGCTCGGCGCATTCCGCCCCTTCAGAGAAACCGGCCTCACTTTTTCAGCGAGCGGAGACCGCCCCTCGATCACGACAGTCAAAGGCATGTCGATACTCACCTTCTGACCGCCCTGCGGCCGGAAGCCGGATTGCGTCAACAACACGATGGGATATGGCCACTTATCAAGCGCCACGTTGATGTTGCCAAACACCTCGAAATAGCAGGGAGTAAGGTTGATCGTGGTAGGCCGCTCACCGGCTTCGCTCGCCTGAGCGCCTGTAGCGTTTCCGCATCCTGCCCCATCCTGCGCCAGCATCTGCGGGTTATACGTTACGTTCGCCACCGGCCACGGATAGCCATCGCTGTCAACGAAGGTGACAGGAGTCGTAAGACCAAAGGCCATCCGCACCGTGGGAGGCGTCTGCATTGGTGTCTTTGCGGCGTTCACAACCCGAGGCAATGCGCTCGGGTATGGATCGGTCGAGTAAGTCGGCCGGACAGCAGCACTCTGAGAACCTAGCGTGGCGTCCCTGATGCGGCCGACCTCGTTGGGCTTGAGGATCATGCCTTCGGTCCGATCCACCATCCCTTGCCTGATTTTGTCCAACTCTTCCCGCGTGAGTTCGCGGGCTGGAAGGTTCGGTTGCTGCGAATAGGTCTGCGTACCTGGCTGCTGCTGATACTGGCCGGGGTCCTGCCGAGGTATCCCTTGCTCACCAACCGGCGCATTGATGTCCTGCTGTTGCTGTTCTTGCGCGACAGCCGCGCCTCCCATCATGACGGAGAGTAGCAGCGCTACCGGAACCCCTTTGGTCTTCATCTTCATGCCCTGCTCCATCAAGACTCGTTCTTGTTGAAATTCTGTGTGGCGCTGATGCTGTCTATCCCGATCCCGTTCGGGTTGGCCTCGGAGGGCCGAAGCGCAACAATCAGCATCGTCAGCAATATGTCCGACCGCCTCGTGTCCACGTTTGACTGCTGAAATTGAACGATAGGGACTTCCACTCGCCAAAAACGGCGTCCCTGCAAAAAGCCGACCTCTTTGATGTTCGGAACGCCGGATCGGTAAGCTGTTTGCGTAACGAAGTTCTCTCTAAAGGCGATAGGGGAGCCGGTACGGTTCACTTCCTGAACATAGGAGTTTTGGCCAGAAGGCGTGAAATACTGCCTCAGAGCCGAACCGATGATCGTCGCCTGATTATAGTAGTCGTATGAATTGACCGCGACTGCGGCATCAGAAGCGAAATCAATAAGCCTCGCTTGACTGATCGCAGCTTCTTTCAGGACCGTCGCGTTGCACGAGCTGCCGGTGCCCTGCTCACGCCAGACAAATTGCGTGACAGGTTTCATCAGATAGGTGTCGGCCGTCATCGCGAAGCTCGCAACGACACCAAGGCCAAAGAGACCGCCAAGACCTATAATCGCAAAGCGGTAGATCTCGACACCTTTCATGGACGCCCCCCTTCTTCGACTGGCTGCGTCGAGACAAGGCGACCAATCGCAATACCCTTTGGATTAAGAGGGGATTTGTGAGTACGAACGATCGTTGCATAGAAATCACGGTTTTCCGACCGACGATCCTGCGAGTTCCGGTAGATCAGCGTCATTGGGACGACGATTTCCCACTCATAGCGAGACGTACCGTCCGGCTGTCGAGTTGGCCCTTGCCTCGATATCACTGCGGGACCGCGTTGGGTTGCGGTAGCGTTCTGATATTTCGCGACGACATCCTTGATGATGCCCCACTCGCTGACCGAAAGACGATAATTGTTGCGGCCTTCAAGCGTCATATAAAGCGACGTGCTGCTGTTGATCTGGTCGCGCCAAGAAGTCCAATCGTAGGTTTGGATCATGCGGATCGCGTTTACCGCAAAGTCGCGAGCGGTCGCGTCTGCCACCATCGGCTCATCAAGGCCGATAGGCGCACACACTGACTGAGCATCAGTCGTGCCCAAGAAGGCAGTTGCCGGGAATTTTACGAACCGCGCATAAAGAATTTGCGCCAGATGAACATAGATCAGAACAACGGCAACTGCCAAAAGCAGCGTGAAAACGCGCATGTTCCGCAAGATCGCGGCCATCGCTGCATTGTCTTCTAAAATAGCCTCTTTCGACTTCACCGCGCCGTATTCCCCTGCAAAATCGGCACCGGGCAACCAAAAACCCCGCCATCGGCGACGTAAGGTTCAGTCACCGCATTTGCCTGTAAAACATATCCGAATAACAGCACTGCGAGCGTCCCCACGATCAGCGCCGTCCATAAGATCGTAAGCTGTTGCTGCTTGGCGATAATCTGTTCACGCGCGATAGAAGGCGCGACCGGATCGGGAAGAGTAGCCAAAGCGAACTTTGGCACCCTTACCTCACTGAATTTCTTCTTCTTATCGAAAAGCCCCATTGGCGACCCTCATTCCTTCAGGAGAGCATCGACAACCGGCATCATGGAATTGTCCCACCCCTTGAGAACGGCGACTTTGCCAGAAGCTTTCGGCACCACGAAAAGCGGTACTGCTGGAGCACGATCAGGCAGATTTGCCGCCAGCGTCAGCCAAACCTCGAAGTTCTGGTTGACCTCTTTGTCGAGGTTGGCATCCGGCGACATGTCGAGACCTTGCGTCTGCTGTGCCATCAGATTGTGAAGCGCCTTGACCTTATCCTGTTGTTTCAGGACACCCCGAATGCCCGGCAACGCATCAAGCTGTGTGGCCTGATCGCCGAGCACGCTCACCGGCACAAAACGGATCGGGTACTTGCCTGACAACGCCTTATGAGCTGCTTGGCAATACGGGCACCGAGGATCGAAGAACATGACAATGGTGTTCTTCTCGCTCGCCTGCTGACCGGCAGGCGTGTCGGAAATGCTCGCCAGTGAGGCTAGGCCGGTCAGCAATTGGTTTGCTACATTCAGGTCGGCAATTTCATACCCGGAATCGACCCCTTGCCGGGTAATGGGTTGCGCCGATGCGATGGCGTTCGGCTGAGCCTGCTGCGTCTGCTGAGTTTGCTGCACCGGTTGCTGCTGTACCGGCTGCTGCTGGTATTGGACCTGCGGAGGCTGGTAAGGCTGCTGCAACGGGAATTGTTGCGCCTGATACTGAGGTTGCTGTGGATACTGACCCGGCTGCGGATAGAAGCCCGGCTGCTGCCCCGGAAACTGCGGATACTGGCCCTGCGATTGCTGCGGATATTGGCCCGGCTGAGGCTGGTAGCCGTTCATCATGGGCGGTGCGCTCTGCGGCGCAAACTGCTTCGGTAAAACAAAGACCCCCAAGCAGGCTACGCCAACGAATGCCGTAGCCCAAATTCCCTGAAT
Organism: Shinella sp. JR1-6; assembly: GCF_004284735.1. NCBI lineage: Bacteria > Pseudomonadati > Pseudomonadota > Alphaproteobacteria > Hyphomicrobiales > Rhizobiaceae > Shinella > Shinella sp. JR1-6. The sequence continues at coordinate 25,535 of NZ_SHMI01000023.1, forward strand.
GATAATCTTCTGCGTTCCCGAAACGCTTTCCTTCGATGACGTGGTCTCAGCCATGACAATCCCGTTGTTAGAACCCGATAAACCGGTTTTCGCCATCGAGCGAAAGCCATCTACAAATCAACCGTCGCCACCTTAAACGACAACGATTTTAGAATCAATTTTTCTATCAAACATTTCCGGGCAGTTGTAAATGTGTCTCGCTTCACGAGACCTCGCGCCGCTGTCCTACTGGCTGACGACGCGCCAAGCGCCCTCGATCATCCGCAGACTCAAGGCCCGAGTATCCTTCGCGCCCGTTTTGACGCGCTCTAGGGTCACATCGGCAAGATAGGTTGCGTCATCCTGAGACCGGATATTGTCGATTGAAACGATCTTCACAGCCTGAGGCGGGATAACATGCCACTCGGCGGCGGCGGCACCATACGCTTGTACGGCCTCCTGATACTGCTGTGCCATGCGGCTCATCACAGCTCCTTCAATTTCCGCGTGACTCGGCCCCTTATCTCCGCAGCCAGCAAGCAGTCCGCAAATAATCAAAATAGCTATTCGTTTCATTTGCATGTCCTCTCCTGTCCAATGATTCCACCCCAAATAAAAAAGGCACCGGCCTATATGGCAGGTGCCTTCCGTCTCTCGCAAGTTGCAGAATTATTTTATGCGGCGTTCCGAGAGTCATTCGCCAGTCGGGCGGCTCTCATCTCTTCCAGAAGCGCCTTTTGCGTCTCGTGAAGAGCACGGGTTTCCTCCAGCAGATCGACCAGAGTAAGCCTTGCGCATTCGCCTTGGATCAGGAGGTTCGTCAACGTACCTTCTGCCGTTGCATTTCCTTCTACAAGCGTCAGGCCATTAAAGAGGCTTGCATTATAGAGGTCGCGAACATCCGCAGCACGCATCTGGGGCTTTGGTTTTTTTCCGAAGAATTCCAACACCTTAACCTCCTGCAAAAAATTCGACATTAATTTCCGTTTCTAAATATATGTCAAATCCCCAATCATATCAAGGATTTTAGGTCGCTCACGAGTTAAAGTCCTCACTCAGCAGCAGCCAAAAGCGCCCCTGTATTCAAAGTCGCCGCTCGAATGGAATTGTTGCGAAGAGCTGTACGCCTTGCCACACGCAAAGGCTGGTCAATCAAGACACCAAACGCCGCCATTGCCAGCTCGCTATCCGTTGCCGACAACCCTGCGCTGGAAATGCTATCCGCGTAGCGCGCCTTCAGCGCATCCTCCAATTGGTCGATCTCGCGGTTTACCGAGATAGCGCCGCTGCTGCTGTCTAGCGCGGCGAGGCTTTCGACAATTGCAGCATCGAGCTGCCCCTGCGAAACGATGCCGCTTTCCAGCATATTTTTCAGGGTTTCAGCCACAACCTCGATAGGCGTATCAGCCTTTGGCTTGCTCCTTCTAAACCGCTCATCGCGGATCACACTTGAAAGCGTCGTAAGAATATCACGGAGCAGAACCGCAATGCCGTCACGATCCTTATGGTCGAGATATCGCCTCGTCGGATCAGCCTGCGTAAATGACCACTCTTTGATGCCTTCCGCGCTCAGCTCCTCAAGCATCTTCTCTTGGCGATCACGCTTGCGAATTGCTTCTATCGATTCAGGATCACGAGATTTTACCGGCACAAAATGGTTTAGCCGCCATTCTGTGACTTCAGGGACCCCACCGGTATAGAAAGCGGTATAGCGGATCGTCCGGCTCTCACCACGTCGAATCCGACCTTCCCGCGTCTGCGTGCCTACGATCAAATGGAATTGGCCGTCTTGCTGCCCTGCGATGTCGGCATATTTGATCACGTCCTCTTCTTCGTAACTGACCTCATCACTCAAACGGGTGGTCTTGAAGGCAGCGCGCTGATCAACCTTCATCCCTCTCGAAACAGGGGTCATCACTTTGGATCCCCACCCCCGGATCAGCTTAAATGTGTTGCTGTCTTCGCCCCCGACGAAACGGCCAATATGCCTCAACGTGGTATTCTGAAGCGTCTCTTGGGCTTCCTGCGGGGAGGCTTTTTCGAGAGAGTCGGGCGTCTGCATACCGAACGTGCATGAAACCCCAAAAGAGCGGGCTTGCGCAGCGGCGACAGAAAATCCCTCGACAACATAATATCCGTACTCATCGAAAATGAGCGGATAGGGCATGTTCGATTTGCTAGGTGATGCGTCCACAATACTGCGGCGGTCGCCCTCAAGCGGCTTATGGAGCAGGTTGCCGAGAACCTGTTTCACAGCCGCAACCGTGATCTTTCCAAGAGCCGCTGTGCTTGGTGGAGCTTTTTCGAGCGAGGGGATCATTACAAACACTATGCGACGGTTCAGGAAAACGTCGCTCATGTTGATTTCACCGACCTGCGCGTTAAACACATGCCCGAAGGAATAGGTCAGCATCGCAGCGGGTTCCGACAGGCTCATCGTCATGTAACCCCACTGTCGGTACACCTCGGCACGAGAAGTTTCGTTCGCTTGGTTCTGATCGCCGCCGCCCGTGCCTCCCGCGAGCTTTCGATAGCTTTCTATCATTTCTCGGGAGAGCGCTTCGACCTCGTTTTCGCCAGACAGGAGCGCCATCGCAATCTTCGTATCGTTGGCGTCGATCATGGGAGGCGGCTCTTTCGGCATGACCTGGCTATAGCCCGGCAGATCGAGAAGAACCTGCTCCAAGCTCTGGCAAGCCTGCTTCAACCGAAGAAAATCTTCATGCTTGCCTTCATCCGGCAGGCTGACTACGCGGCCGTGCTTGTCCCTGAAGCGGCCAAACCATACGAGGTTTTCAACGTTATTAAGCTGGAAAAACTCTGTCAGCAGTCGCGGATTGTAGTCAACATATCCCCGCTCTTGAAGGAAAGTCAGAGGCCGGGGAAGCGCCTTGTTGAGCTGCATAGCTCGCTGCGCGAACACGCTGTTCGATCCTTCTGCTGGCGGAATGAATGTTTCCATCAGCGTGCTTTTCTGGTCAGATGACCCCATCGAAAAGGGGTTGAAAGTGTTGGTCAACTTGACTTCGGAATGGCCGTAAAAATCCTTCGCGCCCATCATGAAGTTGAGGGTGAGAAAGTCCTCATCCCTACCGAAAAGGCGGGTGATTTTCTTCAGTGAGTTGAGGGTATCGGCCGATGCCTTACCGTCAACCATAATCGCACCGCTGTTCAGGCAAAGGGCATTGAACACAAGTCCAAATATCTCTTCGGACTTACCGGAACCGGTGCCGCCAAGAACCATTCTGTGGGTCTGGATGTCTTTCGCGGCAGACCACACCTCCTGACCAGAGTACGCCCCCCGGCCTACTCCGTGGTAAATGACGCCAGCGCCAACGTCGCCTGTAGACTTGTCTTTGAAGCCCTTTTTGCCGAGGTCCATCGGAACCCGGTAAGGGGCATCCCACAACTTACGGGCATAGCTCCCCTGTGACAGAGCGAGGAATACCGCGCCAATCGCCAGAAGTTCCGGCCAGAATGGTGCCCAAGACAAGAGCAGAGCTATGACAGCCAAGCCAAAATAGGGCTTGAGAACGTCAGCGGGATCGTTGTGGCAATCCTTCACCCATTCGGTGAGGCTTTTCCTCCTTTCGCGCCGGGAGGATAAGCGAACAACGTCTGTATGCTCGACGCCTTCAAACTCTCTCGTGCGCTTCGCCATTCAACTACTTCCCTGTGCCACCAAGGCGACGGGGCGGATTGCTCCCTCCGTTGCCAAGGCCCCCGCGAGGCTGGTTCCGCATCCGGGCAATCTGACTGCCAGTTCCGGCCAACGACCCACGCCCGCCGATGGCAATCTGCGATGCTGCCGCAGCAGCAGGATTTCCAAGCATCCCTTCGCCGCGCTGCGCTTGCGATCCGAGGAACCGGCTCATACCTGCCTCGACGCCATCCATCACGGCATCCCCAACGCCGTCGATCAGGCCGCAGCAGATGGAAACCAGCGCTACCGCCGCCGAGGCGTAGATCATGAACCCGCCGATTGCCAACGCGATATTGCCCAACTGCCCCCCGGCGCTGACCGGTCCAGCATAAGCCATGGCCGCATATGCGTTTCGTGTGAGGATGTTGAGGAAATCCAGCCCCACGCGCATGAGCATCATGCAGAAGATAAGTCCGATGATGATGAGAGCCGGGCGCACCAGCAATGCCAGCAGCACCATCAACGCTCGCGCGATGCTCGTCCCCTGCAAACCACCTTGCCGGTTTGGGTAGAACATTTGCATCAGCCAGAACGGCGCTGTGATGATCGTCTGTACCGCCAAGATCAACCACGAGAGTGCGGCGAGAAAGAAGTAGATCAGCGGCATGTACGGCACGACCACAGCCAGCAGAAAGCCGATGGCGACCAATAGCCAGCCGAGGGGACCCACCATTTCAAGCAGCTTTCCTCCGATATACGCCAGTGGGTTCACCATCCCCACCGCCGATTCCGACGCAATTTCACCAGCTTTGGCAGCAGCGACGAGAGCGCCGCCGGCACCGAGCATCGCACCGCCCGTCGTTTGCAGTTGCGGGATAGGATCGGCCCAACCTTCTCCGTTCAGAGAGTTGCCTTCATTGTTCTGGCCCATCATGCCGAGCACCCAATCGGTCAGACGGCCCCAACCCATACCCGCACCGCGAATAGCCGCGATATCAGACGAGTTCGTCCCCAATCCGCTATCTCGGTTTGCGTTGTTCAAGAATGTGCCCGACATCTGATCGAGGTTGGCCATGTCCGACGAATACTGCTTGAAGAAGACTTCCAGTTCATTTGAACACGTTGATTTCCAGAAGGCCCACGAGCTGGAGACCACGCAGCCCCAAGCTGCCGCCAGATCGCGCGAGGCAGGAGTAGCAGAAACGGATATCCCCTTGCGGATGCCGTCGCGGGCAGAGGTCGCATTCACGAGAATACGCTGGTAGAGGACCGCATAGAACCAGCCGTTTCGATTAGAAGCAGACATTGCCTGCGCAGTTGTCTGGCGCAGCTCCGGTTCAGATTGCTGAAACTGAGTGTTGATGGCTTGCTTAGCCGCCGCCACAACCGTCGAGATAGACTGCCCAATAGCGTCCACTTCTGCCGGGCCGCGCTTCCGCATGCCATCTGCAGGGTACAGTATGTCAGTCAACCTCTGCGCTTCGGTATCGAGCGACGAGAGGATTGCATCGGCACCGGCCTTACCTGTTCGGGCAGCATATTTGCTGATTGTGCTGGCGATCTGGTTCTGGATGGCCATGTTGGAAGGATCAGCGTTCGCGTTCGCCTGAGCGTTCGGCACCGATTTTTCAATGGAATAGGTAGCCGTAACGCCGCCGCAAAGCCCAATGCTGTCATTCAGCGAAGCAGGAGCTTTGAAGTAGATGCTCCGTTGCGCAAATCCTTCTTGGGTGTCTCGTACCTCTGCCCCCGAAACAGGAGTAATCTGGCCGTTCGTCGTTGCCATACTGGCAAGACTTTTATTCAGCGAACGTTTGCAAAGCTCGCCGCCCACCCGCGCCTGCAACGCTTGGGTTATAGCAGTCCGCAGATCAGATTCGGTGCCATCCCCCCCGTCACTCCACCAGCCGCTCTCATTCAGGTTCGTGAACGTCTTGTTGACGGCATTGGCACTTGCCATTTTATCGCCAGCGATGCGCCACATCGAGTCCCCGAGGCCAGACGACCATACGGCCACCTGCATCGTGCCTATTTGCAACGCGCTGTATCCGTTGAAGGCCGGGAAGCAGAGGATCGCGCCCAAACCGGCTAAAACAAGCGTCCAGCTTGGGTTCATTGAACGACCACCGGCCTCGCCATCATTTGCCGTATCTTTAAGGGCCGCGAATATGAGGTAGGTGGCAACGACAGCGATGACAGCCAGCATCGCCCAATTCAATGTTGTGACGAGCTGCGCCAGAATATCGTTGGTGTTATCGCAGCTACCGCCAGACGGAGCCGCTTGACCACCCGGCACCCATAGGTAATCGAACGTGCAGCCAAGAATTCGCCGAAGGAATACGAGGCCCGCACTATAATCTTCGGGAGTGAAAAGCTCTGTAATATCCGGCCGCTCAGCCATTGTGTCCCCCTAAGACGTTAAATACTCATACGTGGTGTGGCCGCATTTCTAGGCTCAGCCGGGCGCGCTCGTGTCTTGCTATCAAGGTCAGACCTACTTGCCTGCACCACGGCCCTCATATTCGACATGAAGGTAGCAAGCTCGTCGCCAGTAGGCGTCAAACTTGGGGAACCGACGCTTGAAAGCGATCCCCCCATCTGTTCCATTGATTGCGTAGCCGCCACGTGGGCCTCAAATGCCCGCGCAAATATCTCTGCTGGTTCGGTCAGGTACGCCGCATACTGCGGAGAGATAAGGCCCTTTTCTTCCAGCGCCGAGACAATCCTTCTGGTGGATTGCGCGAATTTATGGGAGCGAACCTTTTCCAAGATAAAGTCTTTATCGCCAACATTGTGTATCTGGTGACCGATCTCGTGAATCAGGGCACCGGGCCGCGTCGGCACAATGTGAATTGCGTGAAGCTGAATATCTTCGTTGGCTCGATAAAGCGTTGCCGATCCACGGTCCAAGCCACCGGCCCGGCCCATATCAGGGGCAAAGAAAAACTTCACGGTTTCATCGCCGAAAAGGCGATCTCTCGGCATTCCAAAGGCTTTCGCCGCTGCCGACAGCGCTTGAGTAATACGTGCCTTGGCGTCAGTGGCAAGATCGAGCGACAATCCCTGTTGGACGGTAAAGGTGTTCGGGCCGAGATCGGGCGCACCCTTCGGCTGGAATTTCGCTCCATCATAGGCACGATAACTAATCCGTTCGCCCGCAGCCTCCACGAGCCGCCCGCGCAGCGATGAGGCAAGATCAACCTCCGCAAGACCGGTGGCATTGATAACCGAAACCTCGCGCGCAATGGCTTCCACCATTGCCTTGATTGACGTGTCGGCCGCGATCTGCGCCTCGCGCCCACCCGCATCCCATTCCATCAGGCTATCGAGCTTCTCTTGCCATCCATGCCGACCGGTAGAGACAGCTAGCAGAACCGTTCCCCATGTCTCGGCCGCGCGTAAAGGACCAACCTTGGCTACTAAGCGGTCATAAACCCCGAACGCGTCCCCCTCAAATGGCAGTTGCTTGGCGGCAGCGGCTCTTGCACCCATCACCGCATATGCATGCTGGATTGAACGGTTTATATGCTGCAAGAGGGGAACCGGCGCGTCGGCCGCAAAAGCGTTCAGCACCGCATCTGTGACCTCGCGGGAGGATCGAGCGGGAGGCGCAATGTTCGTTGGCGCCCGTGCTGTAACGCTCAGTGCCCCCATAATGCGCCCCTTGTCAAAGAATGCTTCCAGCCGGGTCACGACATCATTTAGCGAGCGCACATCGTTCATATGCTCATAGATCGCTGGGCGGCCATCGTTACCGCTCTGGATCATCGCCCATCTGCCTTCGTATGCCTTCTCAACAGCCGCAGGGCTAGGCTTATGCGCTAGCTCCAATCGGAGAAGATAGCGGCCCCCGCTCTGCCTCAAGGAAAGCGAGATGCCGGGGCCGAAATCGAACCACTTTTTCGCGTTCTGGTCCATCTCTCCTCACCTTTCATCGAAGCTGAACGGGTTGATCCCAAATCCTATGTCGCTAACGCGCCCGACCAATTCCTGCTCGTTTATGACGCCTGCCGGGGCAAACTTCGTTCCATCGTGCTTGACGAGGCAACATTTATCGAACTTCAGCTTCTCGCCGTTCTTGTCCTGTGCCTGCAACAAGGCACACGCCTCCATCTGAATCTCACCGGCCTTTTCTTTGCCGAAGGCCAGAGTGACCCGATAACCTGGCTGCACTGCCCCCTTCGGTTTCGGGGCTATAACGAAAAGCCAGAGTCCCGAATCCGGCCCATCACCTTTGAACCAAAGGACGCTGCGGCCGGGAGGAATAGCGTCACAGCCAATTCGCGCAATATACTCGCCGATTGGCATGCCGCCCGGCTCACCATCGATGAACGCCTCTTTTTCCGCTGCATATGCAGCATTCTTGAGGGTGATGTTCAGTGAGGTAGATTCCTCAACTGACAGCCTTTTCACCTGCGGCGAAGCCTCTTGCTTCGGCGTGGCGGCAACAGAAGGCTGCTCGAACGACGTTTCGCGCTCCGATCGCTCGAATTCCCCGATCTCATCCTCATCCGAGAACCCGACCTGATCTTTCGCCTGCTTCTCGATCATTGCAGCGCTCGGAGCATCGTCGTCATCTTCCACACTCGAATACGCATCAACCGTCATAGTCGCTCTCCGCATGTTTCGATCCGCTCGATGCAAGTCGCTCGTCAGCCAGCCTCTCCACGGCTTCCTGAATCTGCTTGGCGGCATAGAGCATCTTCGGCATTCGGCTGATCCGACCTAACGCCTCATTGATCGCCGCCTTCATCCTGTCTGGATTGAGCTGCACATCAGATTTGCGTCGAGCCTCTTCGTGCTTCGCCGCCGTTGCCAGCTCTGAAACGTAGATGTCCCGTGCAGCCGAGGGGCGCGAGGGATCATCTACCTCATAGGTAATTTCGATGTCGCCATCGCCGACCTCGAAATCCTGATCATCGAAATAGCCGTCGCTATCCGGGACAGCCACATCAACGTCTACTGTCGCTATCTCGTGGCTATCGTTGTGATCTGCGCGTTCGGCTGGCTTATTTCCTGTCAATTCGATCCCTGTGCCTCTGCTGCGAGCATTCCTGCAACGACCGCGGCCTTGCGAGCCTCTGACTCCGAATGGTAGGTGCGGAGGCGCATCGAAAGTGCCCGCAAGCGGTTAAGTTCGATCATCAGGCCACGCTCTGACTGCATCTGAAGAGCATTGGTCCATTTTTGATAGGCGGGACCACCGCCATAGTTGTCTATCAAGGCATCCATGGCCTGAAGGACGCTCCCCGCCCCATCTCCGTCCCCGCTGGCCTTATTCGACATCGCCGCGACCGCAGCCAACGAAACTAGCGCAGGCGAGCGCCAAGCCTCTGCCTCGCGCGCACGCAGCATCGAGAATTCACCTCCAACAGTGCCTGTCTCATTACCCGTGGGCTTCTCCACCGCAAAACCAGCGAGCTGCTGGATTACTTTTCGCTTATCCTCTTCCGAGGCATTTACATCGAGCAACAACGAGGCGTCCGTCGAGCGCGGATCTCGCCGGTCAGCCGCCTGCTGCGCGACACTCGGAACAGATCCCGGCGATACGTCGATCTGCTTGTAAACACGCGAGGTTGAGCTACCGGTGCCATCAATAGCGCCCGTCACCTTCTGCAAAAACGCCACTTGGGCGCATGCATTGGGTCCTTGCCCTGTCTCATACGAGTAGTTTTCCTTGATCGCGACCAAACGCTCGCGCCGCATCTGCTCAGTTACGGTATTTGCGTAAGCCTCTTGGCTCTTCTTGGTGGCCTGCTGCAACCTTTGCCCTTCGCCGGAAGTTTGCCGGTTGAGCACCTTGAGCGCTGCGAGGACCTGTTCCAGCGTCTCGGAGCCAGCTTTGGCGACATCATTTTCCAAAATCTGCGTTTCTTGGATCAGATGCTTTTCGACTTGCTCGTGGGTGGCAATCCATCCAGTGCTAATCGCACACCATGCCGCAGCGGCCGAATTAGCGCCAAGCAGCATGCTACCGCCGAGAACAACTGAACCGAGAACAAAACGCTTATGCTTTTTCATCGGACAGCTCCTATTGAAGACCGGCGCGGCGCTGGCCAGCGCCTACAGAGACAACGCCCTCGTTGCCGTTGAACACAGCTCGGTTAACCCGAGACAGGGCATAGGAAGACAGCGCCAGTTCCGTTCTCGCATTGTCTTTGACCTGAAAAGCCATCAGAGCGATGTTTGCGGCTTCAATCCGAACAGCGTCGAGCAGCGTGGCTCTCAGCGGCTTGTCGGCGCTGGCCTGCGCCCACTTCACCCCACCATCGTCACCTGTCCAATGCTTCATCAGCTCGGCCAGCTTTTCTCTCGGGCCACCCGGCTCATTTTCGGCAGCGATGGACGACAAAACGTTCACCACGACCGAACGACGAACATCGTTCCTGTTCTTTTCGAAGGTCTGCAAATCGCCTGCCACACCGCCACCGGCTTGCTTCTCAATCGGGGGTCCGGCAACGAAATTGATATACTCTGCCGCCGCCGAGCTGTTGCCGCTGAATATAGCTTCGGCATCAAAGTTCGAGCCGCTTTGCGCCAATGACGCCCAATCCTTCGGGGACCCATATTGGCCCGGCTTGAAATAGGTGCCATTACGATAGGACGCGGCTTTCCCGGCCATTGCCATGTTTGCAGCATAGAAAGACTGGCTCTTTGTCTGCAAACCGCAACTGTCATAGCCCGTGACGCCATAGCGCTCTTTCGCATCGGCAATTTGATACGCCTGCCTCTGCGCAACATTTGCGCTTGCTGCCGCTTCAGCAGATTTCTTTACCACGGTAGAGGTTTGCTGACCCGATCCCGATTCCTGTTTCGTCAGGACCTTCAGCGCTGCCAACAGAAGCTGGCGTTGGCGCATCTCTTCCGTGATGAGCAACGTCTTCGATTTCACGATCTGCGTCGTCACAGCAGTATCGAGCTGTAGCGTCCGCTGGATTACATGCGCCTCAACAGCACATGTCACGGCAAACGCAGGGGACGAAATCCCCGCCATCGTAATCGCAGCGAGATAAAACGCCGCCTTTTTCTTCGAAATAACGGTCATTGCATATCGCCTCCCATACCCGACACCGCCACGCCCATCATTGTCGAACGGGACGCTGAAAGCGCCGCGCCGCGCATACGGGCATTCATCAATTCCAGACGATCCCCTACAACTTCAGCATTAGGCTTGATCGTCGGCAGTGGGGCGAGGACATCAATGTAGTCCGCAGCCGTCACGACTTCAGCGCCGCCATAATTTCTATTCACGAGAAACGGCGCTGCATTCGAATCCCCGGCGTTGCGCTCGCTTCGAACGGTCGATTGGCAGTATGTCGGGCCGAGGGCCGCACGCTCCTGATCGGTGCAGTAATGTCCGATCCTCTTAAGAAGCGAGTTCTTGATTGTCGCGGCCGCGTTTCCGCCGCTGCTCAGGTATTTCTGATCAGATGACCGGAAAGCGGTCAGCATCTTCTTTTCGGAATTATCGACACCTGAGAGACCCGACCTTGCATCCACAACAGCGCAGGATGTCTCACCTTGACCAGTTTCATACGAATATCGGTTTTTGATGTCGGCCATACGGAGCGCCTGCTCTTGCGCAAGTTCCGCATTCACCGCCGCCTCTTCCGATTTCTTGATCACGTGCTGTGTTTGGGATGCTGAGCTGGAGACTTGCCGGTCAACCGTTTTCAGGCCAGCCATGAAGCGCTCGAAACTAGTCGCCCATTCCATGATCGTTGCATTGGCAGCGCCCGGCATCGTCGTGCCAGCGAAAGCGATGCCAATCACCAGTGCGGTTGCTGCTTTTCGCATCGGATATCCCCTTTACTGCTGGAAGAGATTTCCGAACGGGTTGCTCGTGTTTCCGGTATTGCCGGTGGGCTGCGTTCCATTACCCACCGTGTTGTTTCCAGCCTGCACGGCAGGCGGGGTCATGATCGGCTGGTCGATGCCGTTGCCGGTGCTCATTGACGCCAGCGTGAAGTCATACTTTCCGATGCCAGGAATACTCGGAAGCTTCAGCTCTGTTACGCTATTCCCTGAACCGCCAAGCAGCTCATTCATCTGTCCTCCCATGACGGAATCGAACTGGTACATATTGTTGTTGATCTTCCCCACCACCTTCTGCAGTTGGTCATTGAGCACTTGGCAAACTTGCTGCTGAGCTTTCTGGATCAAACCATTGATCAACTGATCCGCCGCCCCGCCCAAGAAATCGAAGCTTGTGGGGATCAGGTTCGAGAGATCGAGGGAATCGAGCAGGTTTGAGCCAAGGCAGCTATTGGCCCCGTTAAAAAACTCGGAGCTATCCACTTTCGCTGCATCGAGAAGCGCTATCTGTCTCTGAACCGCTGCATCGGCCGCTTGAGTGATCCCGCATCCACCCGCACCTTGAGCGGAAGCCGGTGAGGCCGCAAAAATCGCCGCCGAAACTGCCAACCCTGCAAACGTCGCCTTCGTTGTGGCACGCATGTCCGTCTCTCTCCTGTTAGCCTCTTTCCCACGCGGCAAGAGCCGCCAAAGCAATTCTCAAATTTCTGACGGACAAAACCGCCGCGAGATGATCGGCACCATATGCCGCCGTCTTCTCGAAACCTTGGCCGGTGCGATCCTCGACCGCGAGCGGCTTGTACAGGTCAACGAGGACGGCACCTTTCAGCGGATTTACCGCCAGTTGAGTTCCGCTATCGGGGTTTGCGTTCTCTGGCACTCGCTCGACCTCTGAATTTCACTGTGAAATCAAAAAAAGATTTACTGCATAATGCGGCAATATCCAACCCCCCGCAGGCCGCATTGAGAGCAATCCCGCAGAGTTGAATAAGAACGGCCTGTCGGCAGGAAAAACGCTAAATACGGAACCTTTGGACGATTTTGATAAACCGCTCTTCGATTTTCGGAGCATCAAGGGGGATATTTTTCTCGGAGCAGAACTTTCGGAAGGCATTCGCCACAATATCTGCATCAGGGGTGACGCCTGTCGAATGCTCCCTAACCAGATCACGCCAATGGCTGAAATAAATCGATCCGCTTGCTGGAAATGCTACGGCTCCAATGGCCCGCCCACCTTCTCTGCGCGGCTCTGTTGTCTTCGATCTTTTATTTAAAAAATAAGATTCTGATTTCTGCCTAGTATTTTGTGTACCCCTTGCAGCGGAAACCGGGCGGTCAGACCGGTCCTTTTTTTGCATTCGCTCAAGTCGAGCGCGGCACCAGTTCACGACCTTGATCAAGCAAGCCTGAGCGGGCCGTATAATCGACGTTACACCCAACGTCTTCCCGCTCTCAACCACGATGAAACCGCTCGATTTCAGATGAGCCAAAGCCTGCTCGACTGATGATCGGCTGCACCCCGCCTTTTTAGCTATTGTCGCAATGGAAGCGTCACATCGCCCGCGCGCGAGGGCGCTAAGCTCGCAGATCGTGTGCAATACCGCTCGAAAACTGGCACGAGGAAGCTTCGCATAGATCTCGGCTACGTTTGCCCCGCTCTTTTCGAGCTTCGCTGAGAACCAACCCGCACTGATGTTACGAGTTCTCGCCTGCGCACGCCGTTCCTCCAAGGTAAGCCTCGAATGGATGGCCAAGGGTGTGCCCCATTTTACCGGTCGCGCTCTCCGGCCCGCCGAGAGTTCCGCCCGACGCTCATTCACCGCGCCGTAGACAGACTCCACAAACTCATCATCCAGTAGCCCGCGAGCGTGCGCACCGATGACAGCCTTGATGCAACTATCCAACGCCGAATGTGACCATGTATTTTTGACGTTAGATAGGATTGTTCGTTCGCTGAGTTGGCACGTCGCCAACGCTGAAGCACTCATCTTTCTCTCTTTCCGGTTAGCCGGAAACGCCGAGAAAAAAAGACAAAAAGACTTGCATTTCGCCCTGAAGGAATCTACCTTCTAGGGAGAACGGCGCTCGGCAAAAGCGTTCTTTTCTATCTTAGTTTTCGACCCCGGACGGGAGACCGTCTGGGGTTCGGCATTTCTGGGGTTAGCTTTCTAGTCCTTGACTGATTCCCTTTCCAAAATTTTTCACAATGAAACCCGACAGAAAAAGTATGTCAAACTTTTTAACGCCGGGTAACTCATTCTACACGGCTGCAACTGCTGGTGACGTGGCTCTCTCTGAGCGCACCGACATAGTAGCCTCCGTTTTTGCTCCCAAATGCTGACTGATCAGCTCACGGGAGAGATTCGCCACAACCTCATTGTACACGACCAGCGCGCCTTTGATGCCGATCATCCCATCAAGGGACTTATCGCTCGCCGCAGCGCATAGAATCGCGGCTACGTCCGACGCCGATGCGATCTCCTTCGCCACTGTCGAGTTGCGCACCACGGCCGTGCCAAGCTTGTTGCTCCAATCTGCGCAAAGCGCATCCTTGGATTTGTCGCAAACATCGTTCTTGGCTTTTACGATTACGCCGAAGGTCTTCCCACCGAAGGCAGCCAGCGCGCCTTTTTCGCTGAGTGACGCGGCGCACCTGGCTATCTCCTTTTGGTCCCAATAGACCCGGAAACCACTGGCCGCGTCAGACGCGCCCTCTCGAATTCGGATCGATGCGCCGGGAGTGAAAAGCTTTTGCGTCGAGTCCCCGAAAGGATCGGTGCCGACAAAAAGACCGGTATTGATCGCCCCTTGCTGCCGTACAGCTTTGACGATTTGCTCATGCATCTCTTGCAGCCGAGGCCGGATCAGATCGCGAACATGATCAATCGTAACCTTGCAGCCACCGTGGACCATCCTTGTGAGCATGTCACAGGCGATGTATTCCGCCCGCGCCTCGTCGTCTGCCTCGCTGATAATCCCCGTCATTCCTAAAAGGAGGCCGGAAACGGAAGCCACGTCAGCTTTCATGAAGCCGACACGGCTTGCCACGCTCGATGTCAATTGCTCGAGCACTTTCTTGTGCCCATCGCGCTTGAGCAAAAAGCAGTGCCGGATCGCGCCGCTTTCGTCCGTATACATTGCCTTTTCGCCCATTCGCTTCCCCGCGAGAGCCGAAACGGCGGCAAAAAGGTTGCCTTCAACAGCATATCGCGTCCGACTGACGCTCCCGCCCTGCACATTCTGGAACAGGGCCATCATCACGCTGTCTTCGGGACTGCCATCTCCCAAGAACGGCTTCCAGTGAAGACGTTCATAACCATTTCCGAAATCGGGGGATTTTCCCTTCGCTTCGGCTTCTTCCAGCGCCTGAGCGAGAGGTTGAGACCACATGGGCGCAATGGACCGGGCGAGGCCAATCCCGTCATCGTCCAGACGCGCACTCTTGAACGCCCATATCTTCGTGACGCCCTTAGCCTCAACTGTCGCTTGGTGTTCTTCGCGTAGGATCGCATAGACAGATGCCATCGGCATATCGATCAGGTGCTCCTCGCCGGGTACTGCGATCCGCACGCTCCACTCGCCAAGATTCAGGGGCTTCTCCTCGTTGAAGCGTACATCGGTGATCACGGCCGGGACACCGATCTCTCTATCGGTGTGATCTGTCCCGTCGATATAATCGACGGCGGCATTGAACAGCGTCGAATCTCGCAGCCTTGAGACCAGCTTGGGGTAAACCGTGACGATAGCGCCGGGTGCGAGTGTTGGTGCTATGTCGAGCAGGAAATCAAGCTTGTGCCCGGCATCGAGCACCATTTTCTCAAGCCCCTTGATTTCCTTTTCAGCATCGCGTGTCCATTGATTATCCCAAAACCCTTGGGCGACCTCCAATGGGTGTTCTGTCGCTCCAAGGCTGCGCAATTCGTCAGAGCGGTTCATCACACGGTCGAAAATCGGATCAGAGAAACGAATTTCCTGACCACTCGGCGCGAGGCTTTCCAGCCGCTCAACAACCGACATCTCGCGGCCAAGGGTTTGATCGATCATCCATCCCTTGCCCCGCGCTACCGCGTCCTCAACAGCCAGCACATCGATTGGCTTGATTGTCTCCTTGTAAGTCAGCTTGTTGAGCGCAAGGGGACGTTCGGACATGCGTGCTGATGCCGCGTTGCCACTTATCAGCGATGCCACTTCTTTCACCTGCGCCCGCCAGTCATATTCTCGCAGCCGCAGAGGATTTTCGCCGAGGGCGTCCAGCAAGGCCACGCGCATCTGAAAAGCGGTGTCCAGCTCGCCCATGATCGTGCGCTGCATGCCGGAAGGCAGCGCGATCATACGGCCCATCAGCTTCTCAGAATATTTCGTCTCGATATCGGATTCCGGGTCGATATCGAGCGTGACGGCAATATCCGGGTTATTCTTGAGATATTCGCGGCTGACAAATTGCCCCACCTCGTTGAGAAGGTCGAGCGTATCCTTAATGTTGGACTCGTTTTCACGGGTGGCCGTAGAAGCCGCTGTAAGCGAACGGTTCTTTCGGTTGAACAACTGCGCCAGACGATCCGAGCTGGCCAGCCCTTGCAGGGGCACCGTATAGAGCGGAGGATGAATTTGCCCGACACGATTGATGCGGCCGTCCATCTGGCGCTCCTGCGTCACATCGCCCTGCATCTGCGCCTTGATCATCTCCCGCTGCCGCACGTCGAAACCATTTGCGGGTGACGCCTGCGCCGACAGGCCCACAGCGGCCGACTGGTTCAGGATCAGAACATCCACACGACCGTTATTGAAGTCCGAAACAACATCGTGCTTAAGCGGCTTGGGCCGGGCGCTAATGACAAATCCGCCCCCATCTTCCGCTGGTCGCGACATAAAGGAACGGCCCGTGATTTCTCCCAATGATAACCCGTGCTTTTCGAGTGCCACGGCTAAGTCGTCGATCACGGTCATCGACAATAGGGAAAAGTCGGCCGCATCCACCCGCGCATTGAAATCAGCCAGCCAATCTTCGTATTCGTGAAGGCGAATTTCTGTGACCGCCCCGAATCCATTGCTTTCCTTAACGGTCAGCAACCGGTCAGCTACACGCTTGATCACATGCCCGAGGTGGGGCTTCTCAGGGAGGACATAGGCTGACCCCTTCATGATGCCCGCATTGTCGGCATCATCGAGGCCATCATTATCCCAATGGCTCGCGATCAGATCGCGCATCAACGTGTCGCCAGTATTGGCGACCGCCACCAGAGGCTTCCTGCCTTCGGCGATTGACTTCAGCACGAGGTCTTCCAAGAAAACCCCATTGATAGCCAGCGTCAGGTAGTTCGACAAATGATGGAACCGGGAGGCTGGTGATTGATAATGCACGCCGACCGAGCCTAGAGCACGGTCCCGTTCCGCACCCTCTGGCATCTGTTCGATGTCCTTTTTCAGCTCCTTTTGCCGATGCTGAGACCAATCTTTGACCTCGCGGCCGAGGGCCAGCAACTCGGACATCTTGTGCGCGAAAAGATCGACCTTTTCGAGTACCTGAGCAAAGCGAACCGGATCGACATCTTGCAGAGAAACAGTTTCGCGAGCGACTTCAGTGTTGTCGAGTTCACGCGCAATAAGCCCTCCCGACCGCGCCATCTCGTAAGAAAGCGCTTCCTGCAAAGCCAGCGGCTCTTTTTCGATCAGCTCCACCAGTCTGTCGGGCGGAATCCCGACATCCGGTAGCGCAGAGCCGTAGACGCGCAAATTCCGCGCACCCTTCAACGCCGTCCCTGACGCATATGCAACGGAACCACCTGCCGCTTTGACGCCCTCAACCAGTGCTGTCATCGAGAGACCGACGTTCGACCCCTCACCGGCTGCTCGATGAGCCTCGTCCATGATCAACAATGGTGGCTTGTCCTGCTTGCCAAGCCACTCCATGATCGCCGCAAGTTTCGCTTCCCTGCCCTGCGCGCCGAGCTGCGAATATGACGACAAGATCATGTTCATCGACGGATCAATCGTCTTTTCACGTTTGGCAGACGATGGCGATGCCCGGAAAACGAAACCCTCTCCACGTCGCCGCTCCCCCTGAAAATCGGGGTCAAGGATCGATGCATCCTTACTGCTGTTGACGATGTAGGGTTTGATAAACTGCGGCAGCTCATTGGCTGGCTTCCGCATTACCGTGGCCAGATCGCGCGCTACAAAATCCGTGAATAACGAGGCATTATCGGTGAAGAACAACACCGGCCGATCCTCTTTGAAGGCCGCACGGGCGAGCGCCGCGAGCTGACGGCCTTTCCCAACGCCCATCAGATCTCCGACAATAATGGATTCTGCCCGCAGCGCTTTATGAAGCGCAAGCCCTACACCATCGACCTGTCCAGCATGCAGCAAGCCTCCCAACTCGCTGACCTCAACGCCAAGGCTGTCTGCAACAAAATTATCTACCGGCCCGCGAACGCGCTCCAGCTCCGTGAGGGCAAGTGCGACCGGTTCTGCCAGCGCTTTTTGAATCTTGAGAACAGGGCCACCAACAAGGGAGGCGGACTCATACGTGACTTGGAACGGATCATTCTCAACAACCAAGTCATCGACCAGCACATCAGGCGAAACCACGAACTCGGCCTCGTCCTCCGACATCTCAAGTTCGTCTTCACTGACCGCCTCGAACACCGGTTCCTCGACACCTGGACCGACCGGGGGAACTGCCGGGACCAGAGCCGCCGGCACATCACCGTTGGGCGTCTCATCTGTCGTGATATCAGCGTCGTCAAAGTCGGGAGCTACGAACGTTCTAGCAACCCGGGTGTCTGGCGCCGAGCGCCGAGCCATAATCTCGTCCATGGCCAAACGTGCAGCATCGCCCCACGCGAATAGCTGATCAGTGGTATGGAGATATGGCAGCTCATCGGGGATTTTTTTCGCTCTCTCAGCGGAGAGCGGGTTTTCAAGCCGGGGGCCAAGGGCATAGACGATCACAGGGAACTCAGCGCCGGATTTCCGATAGAGCCTTCCGTCGAGCATGGCAGCGCCAGCAACCTCGAAGGTCGCATGGAGATAGTTGTTGAAGAAGCGTGTCGCTCCCTCAAGCTTGCCTTCGCCCATCATCTCACCCGGTAGAACTAGGAACGAGCGACCACTGTCCGCTCGCACCTGGTTCAACGCGTCATAGACGATCCGATGGTCAAGGCGTGAGATGGAGAGCGTGCGGCCCTCTCTATCAGCCACATTCTGTGCCTTGATCGCCTCAAAGGGTGGGTTTGCCAGAACGGCGTCAAACGCCATTCCTCCAAATCCACCTTCAGCGTTCACTTCGAAAGCTCGCGGCCTGATATTTACAAACGGTGCGCCCGCATCCTTCAGCACTCTTGTGCCACGTTCTGCGCGTGCCTTGTCCAGCTCAAAGCCTTCTATACGTGCTCCGGCCGCCGCAGCGCCGAGCGCCAGCGTTCCGTTTCCGGCCGTTGGCTCAAGCACCAATTCTCCCTCGCGGATGCGCAATATATCCTGTGCGACAGCCGAGATCGTAAGAGGCGTTGAATATTGCTGCAAACGCAGCCGTTGCGCATTTCGTTCGCCATGAGCGGCAGACCTATCAGTCAGCTCTCTGGCGACTTCACGGAAAGCCCCACCGCTGCGCACGAGGTTTGCAGCTTGGACCGCCAATGCGGCTTCAATTTCCTCCTGAAAGGCGAAAACGCTAAGGAAAGGAGACGCGTCATCGACAACTATATCCTTGTGCAACCGGGCTATCGATCCCCGGTCAAAGCTATCACCTTGCACGATAGCCAGTGCTACACCGGCCGCGCACCCTGCCAGCTCAGTTGTTCGAATCGCGCGTAGGAACCGATCACGATGCTCGCCTTTTTCACGACCGTTGCTGAAGCGGTCGTACTCGTAGTGGGCCTCATTCGCTTTGTTGACTGCTACTCGGCCCCCGATGGTTTCAAATACCTTTGAACCGGCGAGGTTAAGGCCGATCTGGCGCGGAGTGACCATATCACCCATGCCGGTGCCGCTCATGCACTCGTGAAAACGCTTGGACAAGAGCGCGCGGTCGGCAACATCGACGTTGAAATCATCGTCCCAAAGCCGCCTGATCGGAAGGCCGCAAGCAACCCACAAGTCGCTTGGATCGAGATCGCCGGGCGGTCTTACGACGAAAATCGTGGCTTCGCCCCTCGTAACCGTATTGAGAACGGGCACATTGCAATACTTCAGACCGCCCCGCACGCCGGTTGCCCGCACATCATCGGTCGTCGCAATCAAAAGATCGCCTGCATTGCCGTGCATGCGAGAAGCACGCGGTATATACGCGGCTCCGATGCCATCGACAGAAAGAATGGGGAGTGGAACGGAAGGCATACCTTAGCCCCGGCCCTAGAAGTCGCGACCCGGCGAGGCAAAACGCGCGGGCGGGCGACTTTGAAGCGAAGAGGAAGGCTTTTCTCCTCCAGCCGACAGCAACCTTTCATGCGCTCTAATCGCTTCCTTCGCAGGCGTCGGCGTGACCTCTGGCGCGGACTTTGGCAGTGCAGAATAGCTCGTAACTGCATACGCGGCCGGACGCTCTAAAGCCCCGCCGTCTGCACCGCGAATGGCTATTGCTATCGCCCCGGCGAAGGAACCCGAATGAAACAACTCTGGCCGCTTCAGCAGATTATCCATCGACTTCCGTACGATTGGCACCGTAAAGCCCGGTGTAAGGGCAACCGATGCCTCTCCGGACTTCACCACATCATAAATCCGTTGAACCGCTGCGCTGTCCTCGGGAGCGGCTTCGGACATCCGGTCGATGACGATCTGCGCCGAAACGCCAGTCGCCGCCGCAATTGCTGCCGCTGCCGCCGCTGAGTTGCTATCGAGCTGGCTACGTTTCAGCGTGTCACCAAAACCGTTCGACAATTGGAACTGCACGCCATTCCCGAGGTCAGCCTCAAAGCTTGCGCTCCGCATGTAGAACGCCTTGCTCTGCGCCTCGCCTTCTTCATTTTTCTCTGAAATCGTCACGATCACGGTTCGAGCCATAACGCCAGAACCAACCGGCGACCGAACGTCGAAAGCCTCTTTGACAGCGCGTTGAGCCTCATCCTTTGAGGAAGGTGACAGCAACACCGCCTTGTCTGGCTGGTAAACCTGTAGCCGCATCGAGCCATCGGAAAATTTCGAGAGTGACACCGTACCCGACATTGCTGCCTGAAACTCGGGATCGCTAACAAAGCCATATGCTGCTTGCGCGTAATACTGGCGATCACTGAAATCGAGCCGGGTATTGTTGAGCAAGATTACTCCGCCCGGCTTCACGCCTTGATCGTTTGTCCTATCGGCGAACTCGGATAGCTCTCTTCGATTGGCAAAGCGATCTTCCCATAGACGCACCCGCTCACGATCATCAACATCATTGCGGCCCTTCATCATGTTCGCCGCTCGCGCTGGTGACATGAGTTGGACGGTCAGCTCTTCGCCATTTTGAAGTTGAGTGCCCTTAACGGACGTTACACCGTCTTTTGAGGTGTATTCGCTCACACTGAGAGCGACGTTGCCGAGGGTGGCAGGCAATTTTGGACCAGCAAATTTCTTAGCACGTTCGGCCATGCTCTTCTCCAACCAACTAAATCACCGTCTGACAGACTCGCCAGCACTCACTGCGAAATAACAGACAGCAATCAAATTGATTGTCAAGCCGGACTCAAAAACACTGTCGAATCACCGACGAGGACGGACACGCCGAAACCCTACAGAGCAGCTAGTTTCCATGCATTGTCGAGGCCAATTGACAATGCATCTCTGTCGGAAAAAATCTCTCGTGTCGAATGGGCGACCACCTGACCGTAAGCTAAGGCAGTGGCCTTTCGCGCTTCTTCCGTCGCAAAGATCGTGGCTTTTGAAAAACGCACGTCGAACCAGCCACCTCGTTTTAAGTCCACGGAAAATAACGGTCTTTCGGTCGGCAGCATCCCGATTATTTTCCCGACATGTTCTGAGTGCCCCAAGACAATCGGCATTATGAAGCCGTCTTCCAGCCACAAGCCCGATGCAAAATCTGGAAATTCGGGTGCAGCCATCGCTTCACCAAGAAGCGCAGCGGCATCCGATCCGATCTTAGAGGCCGCGCGCTCGATGACGGCTTCATACAGCTCACGTTGCACATCGAACGGGTTGGGACATTTTGCTAATCGGGTAGCCACAACATCCGCAAACGCACCTTCGACAACGAATCGCGTTAGCTGCGAGACTGTGAACTCAGTACGTTGATCTGGTGCGCTCAAACCTTGTACCTACCTTGGAACAGTTTCATGATCACTTGCCGCTCGATCATGTCACGAGGCGTATAACCTTTACGGGACGCATAGGCCGCGAGCGCGATGTAGACGACCCAAAAAATGACGAATGGCCAAAGGAGGGGTAGCTTTGTGAACTGCCACACCATCCCCGTCGCGATCCCCGAGGGGATAAGCAGCATCACTGAACCATGAAGCCCTAAAACCCCATTGATCGGCTCGCCCGTCCAGCGCCACCCATCACCGGAAAAACTTACCCGCTCTTCATCAGCCATTCCGATCTCCTATGAACTGGTTGCATGAATAGGGCCAGCAGCGGATTTGCCCGACATCCAAATGTGTGAAGCGGGAATACACCCCTACACCGCCGCCTTTAAAAGTCATCGCCGCGATAGCCAGTGATCGAGGCGGATATCCCGGCACTTTCAGGTCAGCGGCAAGCCCACCCATATGAAGAGAGTTTCTAGCCGCAGTTTCTATGGCCGCATTATGCCGGGGCGTGCGATAACCGCTTGTGAGGATAAAAGGCAGCATCGAACCATGGATCATCGCCATCGTTGACTGAACCGACGACACGAAGTCGAACAGCGACGGCTCGATCCAGAGCGCCTTATCGTCATCCTTCACATCTCGCCAGAACCACGATAATTCCGCGACCGCGCGACGGTCCAGCTCGCCGTTGAACCGGTATCTAGCCGCGATGCTCTCACCCGTTGCCTCACGGTAGAGCTGTAGTGACCCAAAACCAGAAGTGCGAGGATCTGTTTCGGGCGCAGCCTTCTCGACTTCTTTTGTGAATGCCCGATCCTCGGCATCATCAGCCGACGGCGCGAACGGTATCCTGTCCTTCTTATCGACCGCACCCTCTTCGGCCGCAAAGGCTGTCGCCCCCACGGCCCACGCGCTCGAAAACGCCCCTACGAGGAATGAGCGACGATCCAGCATCTGTCAAAGTATCCGCTCTGAGCTGCTATAGCCGTAGCGCTTGAGCGCCAGTATTGCAGCCTCTTCCGAGATATTGCCGGATTTAAACTGTTCCGCGACAGTCGTCTTCATCGGCTTGCCTGATCCGCCGCGCGACATGAGGTCGTAGAGAAAGGCACGAGAGCCGAGAAAACCAACTTTCGTAAGTTCCTGCCGCGCGTCGTCATTGAGTACCACCCACTCCCGCAGGCAGACACGACCTCCTTTGGTATCTCTCACCAGTACCTGGCTGACGATCATATGAGTTGTCGCCACCGCCATCTCGAATGCTTGGCTCTGCATTTCACGCGGAAATTTGCCAACAATACGCTGGATCGCCAAAGCCGCAGTGTTTGAGTGAACCGTGGTATAGACCGCGTGCCCCGTGTTCGCCGCCTCTTGGGCTGCGGCCATTGTCTGATAGTCGCGCTGCTCGCCAACCACGATCAGTCGCGGCACGCGGCGCATCGCTTCTTCAATCCCCATTTCAAAACTGCTGAAATGCGTCGGGATTTCTGATTGCGCTATTACGCAGCGGTGAGACTGAATTGAATCAAACGTGAACTCAATAGGCTGCTCAAGCGTAACGATGTTGCCTTCAATGGGCGTTTCTTCTTCCATCACTCGCCGAAGAAGCCCTGCAAACGTTGTCGTCTTCCCCGATCCGGTCGGGCCAGACAAAATTACAGACCCCATCTCAGGCGTCGATTCCGCGATAATGTCTTCCTCAAGCTGGATGTCTCGAACGGTGGGCGGATGTTCGGGAATATAGCGCAGCACCATTTGCCCCCCGAGCGAGGCCCCGAAAGCGCAAGCGGTCACGTTCGCTCGAAAACGGTAGACTTTAGGCTCGCCATGCTCATCGCGATCCCCGAAATCACGAGCGTCGATCCGCTTATTGAATGACCGCGCCCCGGCAAGCCGCGTCTCGACATCACCACCCGAGCCGCTGATGTGTTTTGCAGCCCGCATGAAGTCCGTAGTGTCGTATGTCCACTCGGTCAGAGCGATCAGCGAGCCGAGCTTGTTCATCAAGATTGGGGAGCCAGTCTGGAAAATGACATCCTGACAGCCATTTCGCGCAGCGTAGCAGAGGATGCGCATAACATCCTCGCCAGTCTCAGTCATGCGAAAGCTTTGCGACAGATCGCGTTTACCCGACCATAGGCCAATCACCTGCGCATACTGCTGGTCCATCATTTGCCCTTCGCGATTGGCACCGGCACGTTGCGCATCGTCACATCAGCAGACCCCACAGGGAACGCATCCACACCGGCCTTGCCTCGGAATGTCGGCGAGACGACGATCTTGATCGTCTTACTTCCGCGAAGCGCTACGCGGCCGTCACGGCTGATCTGAAGAGCCTTGCTCTTTTGAGAAGCGATAGGCATCGAAATTGCGCCTCGGGATGCCAGATCATGGTAACGGGCCATTCCCTCGTAATCACGCCGCATGCGCCGTTCAGCTTCTTCAAAATAAGACCGAGCCTCGGCAATTCCAATTGACTGGCCTTCCTTGTACCCGCTTTGCCAAGCTGTGCTGTCCTCTTTAGAATGAGGACGCAGGTCGATGCCATTCTCAGGATCGGACTGCATGAACAGGTACGTGCGCCATGAAGGAGCCTGCGCTGTCACTCGCGCAGGAGTGACGATTTCAAACCTTCCAAGCGTTAACTCAAGAATCTGAGGACCATTCTTTTCAACGCGGCTGTTCGTGAGCACGACAACTGGCGGGACAATATGATCGTTGATCATAAGTGAGGGAAAAGGATAGGTGCGGTCCAACCAGCCCGCCATCTTATTGAGGGAGGCGTTAATCCGCTGAGCCTCCTGCGCATAACCGTCTCTGATACCGGCAGTGCGAGCAGTCTTCCTGACCATCTCTTTTCGGGCGGGACCCTGCCCCCCGAGACCGGAACCGGGCGGGACTTGTGGTCCACGTCTATCAGGCGTTTGACCACGCATATAAACTGAAGGATCGACAACCACATTCGACCCTGCTCCTGTAGGTGCTTGCAGCATCTGACCGGACGCAGGATCGCGGATGACGCTCTGGCCAGCCATCCCCGGCTGGTTCAGCATAACGCCCTGTTGCTGGCCCGGATATGCGCCGGGATAACCACCGGGATAAACGCCGGGATAAACGCCGGGATAACCAACTGCCGGATAACCGGGATAACCCATAGGATACATATTAGGATAAGCAACCGGGGGCTGATATCCGCCGGGATAGGCAGTCACCTGATTGGGATACACATTCTGTCGTACCGGCAGAGTGTCCTCTTGCGCATGCGCTAGGGAAACCCCTGTCATCAATATTGCCGCCGCAAAAGCGCCGTTCATGCGAACCATCTGATAGTGCCTCCTAGAAAATCAACCAAGGCAACATTCCCCGGTGGATCGCCCAAGCCTCGCTTGGCAGTTGCAATGCTCTTTTTCTCAAACCCGATTCGAGCAAACCGCGCTATCGCTGCCGCACGTTTCTCAACCGGTAGAGATAGAAGATGAGCGGATAGCTTCTCTTCCAATATCGTCAGGGGGAGCACGATCCCGGCTTCTCCTGATGTCTCATCATCCATTTGTAAATCACCCCTGCTCTCCCCAACGACGAGCGCTTTTGAGCAGCCCCCTTACTATACTAACTTCACATTGCTTCGCAATCTTGAAATCAATGTCCTTTATTCCCGATGAGGCTTCTTTCAGGACCGTTGCATTCCCGCCAGCCCCATAAATCGTTGATGCACCGTGGCGACCGATCTCAGCAATTAGAATTGGCCCAAACTCCCGCCACGCTTCGCGACGAGCTTGCGCAATATGCATAGTGATATCGCGCTTGCCTCGCTTGGCGTAGCAAACGCCGGTTTCGAATATCTCAGCGACCCCATTTACCGAGACGTTCAACCTCGTCTCAATGATCTCGCAGGTGCGCTTTTCAACGAACATGGCCGTCTCGATATCGACCTTACGAAACTCGACCTCATCGCCTTCAGCTCCATCAGAAACCAGTGCGATCCGCCACTCCTTTGAGCCAAAATCTACAACGGCAAAACGTCCCTTTTCCTCTTTGCCCCCACGAGGTGAAATCCCTGCAAATTGATCCAGCGAGAAATCAGCCAACACCGCTTCAGCCGAACCCATTACACCCAACTTTGAGACCAACAACGCGCTACCATTCGACAAGCGGCAGTTCGAAAGAGAAGAACGTAGATATGCCGCTTCATCGCTAGATGGGGCAACACCTGACCCGACCATTAGGACTGATGAGCCAGCTATCCCCAAGCGGTCATAAGCTGCGGCGATCATTACCGCCGATGAGTGAGTATCCGAGAGGGCCTTCGGCAACTCAGATTCAACGAAGCCTGTCCGATCTGAACGGTCCCCTACCCTGACAACCGCATCACCGTAAGTGACAACTTGGGGAGGCTTATCGCGAGGACCCGAGACGCGAGTCCCCAATCCTAGACGTGTTGGAAACTGAACCAGACGTGTCCCACCGGGAACCGTCGCCATAGCCTTGACCCAAACCGAACCAATATCGACGGCGCAATTTCGAGCGGTTACTGCCATGCTAATATTTATGAATTTGGAGCAGCCGCTGTGTTTACGTCAGCAGAGGCCGAGACCCGTGGAGCCATGGTGGTAGCGTTGTTCTCCAGCGTCCGCTTTACATAGGCGTCAGTTGGCTCATTTGATGTTGTCTGGCAACCGGCGAGAGTGGCGGCGACAACAATCACAGCAATTGACTTTCCAAGCATGTTCACAACCTTCTACAAATCAAATTCAATGTCCTTTTATGCCAGCTAGAGGATGAAATGAAAAGCACCAATTCGCTTGATGCCGAGGCCATCGGGAAGCCATCACCTGATAGCACGTGATATCACTTGATGGCAGGGATATGCTGCAATACATCTGATGATATCAGTGGTCCGTAAACGTAGGGGATGTTGTTTTGCCATCATTGAGAACGGAGAAGGCATATCGAAGGGCTGCGACCCGTTGGAATGCAGAACTGGCTCGTTGTGGTTTGGAGCCGACCCCCGAGAATTATGTGGTGGTCGCCACGGCAGATGATCCTTATCTAACTGATGCGAGTTGGCGCTTCATCAGAGCGGCGATAAAGTGGTGGATTACAAGCGAGATTGGTCATGAGGAAGCTGAGCGATTTACGCGCCTTTTTCGTGAGAAAAAGCCAGCCGTAAAGCCGAAGCTAAAGCTGCCAAAAGGCGTTGGGCCACAGTTAGAACAGGATTTGATCCATGTCCTTCGAAATGGAAATCGTGGACGCTTCCAGCTTCTTGCCGCAGATATGATTGAAGCCGGTATCGCAACAGGCTTGAGACCGGTTGAATGGAAGGATGCAAGCCTTGTTGATGATGTCTTGACAGTTCCGAACGCAAAGTATCGGCCGGGCGTTTCCGGTAATGGTGAGAAAAGAGAGCTATTCCTGCTAGATGACGTGATTACGTTCGAGCAGCGTTCGGCCATTGATAGGGTTATTACTGCCTTGAATGGCGTTGAGTGGGATGACATTGGAACGCATGTTCGCCGCGCCCTACGTGGAGCAAAGGCAGAACTAAGAAAGATGAAACTGATCACTCCCAAGGAGATGAAAACGCGAATTTACGACGCCAGACACCAGTTTGCAGCTAACGCGAAAAATACATTGGATTATCAAGGTGGTGAGGTTGCGGCAGCTATGGGACACCGTAGCGCAGTAACTGCACACACATCCTACGGAAACCGTAGGAAAGGGCGTGTTGGTCTCCCGGTTAAACCGTCCGCTGTAAGCGTTGAGAATGTCGATAAAAGGTCTCTTGCTAAGTTGGCCGGTTCAATTGCTAAAGCCGTTAATCAGTCCGTGAATATTGCTCAACCGAAAGCTTCTGATAATGGCGCTTCCAACCAGACTACGAATAATGAAATGAGCACGGCGAAAGTTCGCGCAACACCCTCACAGACATCGGGGTTCAAACCATAAATCAAGCCGTCTCGTATTGCATTATTTGCTGTCTTTGATAACTTCTAGGCTCTATTTTTGTGAGGCTTAGATGACGACAAAACGCGTTAGGTCGGAACGGGATGATAATCTCAGCTACGACGCGAAGAAGGCAAAAGAGATTTTTGCACGCAAGCTTGCTGACGATGCAGGTGGAAGGCGCAGCAATTCACAGATGAAGCGCGATGCTGATTTGATATTGACCCTCCTTCGTGATGGAGAGGTCAAAGGGGCCAGAAT
The DNA here is from genome assembly GCF_004284735.1 of Shinella sp. JR1-6. Taxonomy (NCBI): domain Bacteria; kingdom Pseudomonadati; phylum Pseudomonadota; class Alphaproteobacteria; order Hyphomicrobiales; family Rhizobiaceae; genus Shinella; species Shinella sp. JR1-6. The sequence goes on from NZ_SHMI01000023.1 coordinate 53,426, forward strand.
GTCTGTTTTCACAGCTACGTTCCAAGACCTCTTCAGCATCTCTCGTGAAAGTGCGGGTGCTCGATGCCGGGCTGCGATCAAATTTTTGAAGGATGAAGGCCGGGTTCATCCCAATGAAGACAAACATCCGGTATATTCTCTCAGCGAGTAGAATGAGGTGTGATGTGCGCGACCTGGCTGAAGTTTCGATGATTGATCATTTTCCGCGTGGCGGCATGGATCGCCGGGGCGCAGCCAACGCCAACGATGGCGCTGTTCATCGTGCGCCTAAGCGCGCCAGCTTCCCTGCCGACCGCCTTACGGTGCCCGCTAAGGGGGTTTTGATCCGTATTCCAGTTTCAATCGATATGTTCGATGACTGTGCTATTCGTGACAAGCATCTACCACAACCGGACCTTGAAGTTTCTATTGCTGTTGACGAGCAGGGCGCGTTCCTTACGGCGCGTCTGAATGGGGCGTCTTTCAGGCGAACAATGAGGCGTGTTCGCGATGATCAACGTGATCATAAGCCGCTTGGTAGACTGTTTATTGTCGGGAGAATTGTCACGCCGGGTGTCATCACCGATCCCGGTTTGCAATACGAGTACATTTGATCTGGTAAGGCTGTGATCCGATTTGGATCGCTCCCGTCACCTACGGCGCAATTTGGGAGCGCGGTTCCCGCTCGCGATCTGCTTCATGAGCGGTTCGGTAAGGTGATTATTTCTCAATTAGCGTCAAGGTTTCATAATCGATGAGCAGCCGAGTGTTTCCATCGGCGGCAATCTTGGCGTTGTCCATCATGAAGATCAGCATTTCGCCGACAGACAAGCGGTGATTTTTCTTGAAGTTTTTCATGCGGTCAGACTGGTCGCGTGGCAGACGCATGGAGGAATTATCTATCGTCGGCCTCACGTCATCGTCTGAATCGAAACGGGCGTAGTCAACGAGGACCCTGTTTGATCCATCTTCGTTGATGCCGGTGATGTTCATCAGGAACACGTAAAGGTCGCCTGTTGGAAGCCGGTGGAGTTTTTTAAAAGTCTCAACTCGTGCCGCCTCTTCTCGGGGAAGGCGCAACGTATGCATGTCAATGATGGGGCGTTCGGCTATCGCCTCGCCCGATCCAGCTTTCGATGCTCTTCGCGGAGCCATTATCTCCCCTTCCCCAACCTATGTCGCCGCATCTGGAGCGGACGCTTAATGTTACAATCAATACCGTGCAATGGAAAGTGATATCCTGCGAATGATTAAGATATGGGATGTCGAAATCTACGACGCATTTCATTAAATCAGATCATTGCGCGCTGTGCATCTATATAATGCTACCAACCGTTAGCACGCGCATGATAGCGATGTAAGGCGATATGAGGTGATAGCACGTGATATCATGCGGTGTACGCCGTGGTAATATGGCGGTCTTGATATCAGTTCACGATTCGATTACTCTGTCCTTGAGCGATAATAGGGAGCGTACACCCATGCCTGACGTTTCAGAAATGGCTTATAAGCCAACGAGCCTGCCCGTCGCTGCATGGGAAGCCTTGCCCTTCGCATTTTCAATGGATGTCGCAGAATCGCTGGCTCACCCTGCAATAAAAAGCCTCTTTAGGCTATGGGGTTCTTCAGACGGTGAAGTCGCTCGGGGCGGCTATACATTCACAGTAGATTCGGGTGATCTTTCTGTATCAACGGAATTCCTTAACGGAGACGGCGATTGGTGCTCTCTTTCCTTGTCCGGTGATGGTCTTGTGCTTGTAATTGGTAACAACGGCGAGCGGTTGAGGCTTACTGTCCCGGCAGATCAGTTGGATCGGGTCGAGTTATTCGAGGAATGGTTCCCGCACATCCAGCTTCAGTGAACCACAACAAGTAGCGAGCTGGTCTAACAATGAAAATCTTCCGACGCCGCAAGGTGGCTCAGACTACCGATGCTGATGATACGCCCCCGGTTGCAGATAAGAGGGGCTTTTTGCGTTGGCCCGGCAGGGTGATCCCCCGCCCTATTAAAGATTCTCACCGCAACGCGTTGAAGATGACGGTCTCGGCCTTCAGCGCTGATCGACCTGATTGTCCTGACTGCAAGCGTGAAGGCCGTAGCGGCGTTCTTGTGCCGATTTCGGGACGGCCCAACGCTAGACGATGCTCCGATCCAGATTGCGGACTGGAGATTACATTACGTGAGCTTGCGGACATCAATGGGCCTGTCGTCCATTATGCTCCCGAGGCTCGTAGAGCCTATTTTATTAGATCGGCGACCATTCTGTTTGTGATTGCTTGCGCGGTTTTGTCAGCCGCAGTGCTTTATAGCGGCTGGGTCGGATCGGGCCTAATGATGTTTGCGGCCTTTCTGCTTTCGATGCCGCTTTTCATGGGCTGCTTCGCTATGCGCTACCGCGCTTGGCAGGTCGCTGAGAACCGATTTTATGAGGAAAAAGCTCCACTTGGGGAGTTCATACAAGCAGAATTAGCAAATATATTTAAAAAACAATCCTAAATGGAACAATAATAAGGTGGGGGTAGAGAAATAATAAAATGCGAAAGGATAACGCTGTACACGAGGGCACCAGCCATTTTATTTAATTGTGACAATCTGACAAATCACTAAGCTTTGATTGTCACGGCATACCTACAGGAGTCTATCCCGACAATGAGAAATGAAGTTCTGCCGCGTGGGGAGGTGTACCAATGACGCGGAAGACGCAGAAGCGCGGTAGCCATCGTCCCACTGAGAGGCGATTGCGAACGCGTTTACGAGCAGTCATCGAGAAGCAGCGTGAGTACATCGGTGAGTTGTCGGAGCTTATGCGTCAGGAGCAGTCATTGATTGCCGAGCTGGACCATACCCCGCCTCGTGCAGATGAACTCCAAAATTTCGATACCGCCGCCCGGCGCAAAGCGCACGACACGCTCACTCAGTACATCGTCAAGCTCACTCAGCTCCGAGATTACACCAAAGATTTTCTCACCGTGATCGATGAACTGGATGACCTCGACAGCCGCCCTCGCCTTCTGCCCGTGAGAGATGTCGATACCGCGACTACCAGCGATCACATCACCAGCTTGCTTGATGGCTCCCAGTTTCAGATCCTGACGCGCAGTCTCGTCGGCTATGAGATTACGGCCGACGATTATCGCAGGCTGTTTGGCCTGCCAGATGAATATTTGCTTTGGACCAAGAAGGTCCAAGACACGCGGCGTGGCGTCGTCCTGAAACATCGGGTGTGGGATAAGAGGCGCGTTAGCAAAGGCCACGACGATGATGAAGGCTGAAAACGGCCACAGAGCTTCGTAGGGAGGCGTTTCGCCCCTCTGACGTTAGTTTCCCCATTGAACCTCGCATTTCGCTCTGTACGGGCAAATGCGGGGTTTGTTTTTTCCTGGCTGTTGGTAGTTTCGCAGCCTTGATAGATCGCTCCCGTCACCTACGGCGCAATGTGGGAGCGCGGTTCCCGCTCGCGATCAGGCTGCGTGCATTAGAACGCAAGTAAACGCAAATGCGTTCATGCACGTGCAAGCAAAAGAACGCGCAAGAACGCAACAGCAAGCGAAAGAACGAGACCGCACGCGAACGCTTGCAAAAGCTGTTTACAGAACGTTAAAGATTGATAATGTATATGAAAGATACCGAACGCATTTGAATGAGTTTGCGTGCGTGCTCACGCTACAATCCAAAAGGAGCGCTTATATGCCCGTTATTGCAGCATTTAATTCGAAAGGTGGATCAACCAAAAGCACGGCCCTGCTCGTGCTGGCGGATTCGTTGGCACGACAGAATGCCTCAGTGACGGTTATCGATACTGACCCTCAGCGATCGATCGCTAACTGGCGTGAGCAGGCGACGACATCGACCATTGAAGTCATTGAGCAGACATCGAGCACCGGCATTCACAAAGCTATCAAAGATGCCTCAGCCAAGAGCGCGTTTGTGTTCGTTGATATGGCGGGTTTCACGTCCGATATGAGAACCCCTGTCGTGAGCAGGGCCGATCTCATGATTATCCCGATGCAGCCTAGTCCAGAAGACGCACGAAAAGCCGCAGACTCCTTCGCATTGATTACGAGCGACGAAGAGACGCTAGGTCGGACGGTCGATAAGCGAATTCTCTGGTCGAGGACCGTACCGAATATGATTTCGCGCGTGGAGCGCAAAATCATGGCTGAAATTCAAGGGAACGATGTGCCTTCCTTCACAACCCACCTCCACGAGCGGTCTGCTTACAAGGCCATGATGCTGGAAGGCGTTCCACTCGCAGAGCTAAATCGCGACGAGTACAACGGTGTCGATAAGGCGATAACAAATGCCGACCTTCTCGCGGCCGAGCTGGTCGAATACATCATCAACAAGCAGGAGAAAGCCGCATGAGCAGCAAACCTCTCGGATTTGGGAACCGTCATATCGATCCAAACCCGGCCGATGTGAGAAACAAGCTTAGCCTTGCTGCCAGCATGAAGCCGACCCCTGTAAGCGACGATCTGCCGACCGCCAAGGAAGTCGAGCGAATTGTAGAAACGCAGGAAGGTACGATCCGACAGCAGCCGCTCAAGATCGCCAGCAAGCGCAAAAGCAAAGGGATCGTTCAGCCTCTGAACATGCGGGTGCGTCTGGCAACCCACAACCGGTTCGTGGAGCTTTCCAAGACATTGCGCATGCCCTACGACGAGACGCTTGAATGGGTTCTGGAAAGGGCAGGGGTGGATGAAGATGGGAATCCGCCAGCTCTCTAGTGGCGGATCGACGCGAGGACCGCAGCCTTGCTTGCGGTCCTCGCAACAGACGATTAAGCCCCGGCCATACCGAAAGCCTTGCACATGTTGTCGAGTCCGACTTCAAGGCCGATAGTGTTCGCGATCATTGCAGTGATGCCGTTGACGAAATAGCACATAATTCCCCCGATCAGATAGTAGACCGGTGTGCTCCATGGCACCATCTCGCCATTGGATTTGCGATATGCCGAACGGGCGGCGTTGAAAAGCGCCACCGTGCCGATGATCATCCAGATCAGAGTTACGGAGTATTGGAACTGCTGGCAGTACGTGCCCGTGATCGAGCCAGATTGCGCATAATCGAGAACATTGCTCGTGGTCGCATCTTCGGCGAGTGAAAAGGTGCCAGCCAAGCGGTAGAAAATAACTGCGCCCATCGCCGCTGCGCTGCCGAGGGCTAGCTTCATGATCGCGCCGGTAAACGTCGCCTGACGCGTCGAGAAACGGCTATTGCCGCTGGTGTACTGGTAGCCTTCTAAAAGTCCCATGCCGCCCACGATGACCCCAAAGATCGTGATCGACAGGATCATAATGGAGAGAAGGATTGAGTTGGCTTTGAAGAGATTGATTATGATTTCGGTGAGATCGGTCATCTTTTAATCCGCTTTCCCCAATTCCTTCAGAAGTGTTTCGTTGTACGCTTTTAGCTTCCGGTTCTCCGCCCGAACCTCCATCAATGCGTTCTCCAGCTCGCGGACCTGATCGCGAAGAATATCGACCTCGTTGCCGAACAGATCGGTGTCAGCTCCCGCAGGCGGTGCTTTGTATTGAAGCGTCGGCTGGTCTTCTGGCGCAAATTCATAGCGAGACACGTTGCCTTCGCCGCCCGGCCTAGTAATCACAGGGTCTGGTGCGCGCGCGTCCTGAGCTGCGGCCATCTGCGGTAGCGCTCCGCACAGGATCGGTAGCGTTATCGTGAAGAGAATTCGTGAAAACATACCTTGTCCGTGACCTGTTTCGAGTTTCATTCGACAATGTATCTCGATACGGAAACATTGTCATGTCGCCTTTCTTCTGGCAAAACAGTTTCCAGTCAAGGGCGCTGGAATCTTCGTCTGCGCCTTGTGCGAGTAGGAGTAGCACTCGCGCGCTTGAGCAAGGAGAGGAAAACTCATGCAGTTGAAGCGAACGGCCATAATTACTGCTGTTTCGGTCGCCACGGCGCTCTCGTCTACCGCCACCATGGCGGCACCGTTGACGTTCACAGAGCTTTTTAACCCGGCCGAGATCAACGATCCGAAGAATGTCGTTGCTTCGATTATGAACCGCTTGTGGAAGAACGATATCCAAGAGGTTATGGGCGCGAATTACGAGTTCATGTATGCCTCTTTTGAGGCGAAGGGTAACACTTACCTTGTCTCGATGATGGGATCGCCTCTGTGCGGCGCCAATTCTTGCTCATGGTACGTCCAGCGTGTTTCGCCTGACTTCAAGGTGCTGGCGACAAGTGAGCGCATCAACGCTTGCCAAGACCGGAATACGGTCGATGTGACTGACGACAAGCTTTCGATTTGCGGCAAACAGGTGGAGCTTCCATGATCAGATCCTCGCGCATCCTGTTCACGGCCGCGACGATCTTTCTCGCGGGCACCATGTTTGCCCATGCGGCCAGAAACCCGCAGCCCACCGCAACAAATTGCGGCTCGATGCTCAACAACATACGGCAGAGCGAGGGCAGCGGGAACTATAGCACCAACACCGGGAACGGTTACTATGGTGCTTATCAGATGGGCCGATCCGCTTTGATCGATGTCGGGTATATGCGCGGCGACGGCACTTGGACCGGTAAGAATGGCATCAACTCGCTAGAGGACTATCTGAATACGCCGTCGGCGCAGGACGCCGCATTTCTGGAATACGGAAACCGGAACCTCACCTATCTCGGGAATTACCAGCAGTACATTGGTCAGACGATAAACGGGGTCACTGTCACCCGTGGCGGCTTGATCGCCGGCAGTCACCTTGTCGGAGCGGGGGGCCTCAAAGATTGGCTCACAAGCGGCGGTTCCTGCACTGGCAGAGCAGTGGACGGCAATGGAACGTGCGCGGGCACCTATGTTGCTGAAAATCAGGTCAATGAGACGTGCAGCGGGGATGAGGTCGCGGCAGGTGGGGGCGGCTCCTGCTTGTCAGCCCATCCCGTTCAGAGTCCTGTTGTCTTCAGTGAGTACGGTGCCTGGAATCGCCCCGGCGCGGGTTCTGGTAACGGCTGGCATCGCGGATCGGACATCTATCCGCAGGGAGCGCAGGGCCAAGCTTCCACTAATCAGCCTCTATTTGCTGCCCATGACGGCAAACTGAGCGTCGGTTCGATGGGCGTCAAAGTGACAGGCAGTCAGTTCCGAACGCTCTATCTGCACTCATATTCGCGGCCTGACCCGAAAGACGTGAGCGCCGGGGAAGAAATCGCCAAGATCGGCGACAATCAGTCGGCAGGAAAACCGCACCTCCATTTCGAGGTGCAAGTTCCAGCAAGTGCCGTCAAAGCGAGCAAATGCGTGCCGGGATCGAGCACTGACGATTGCGTGTTTCCCGTAGGCGGCGGCAAACGCGATCCGAACGGCTATGCCACCTCGGATGCATTGTCGTCGGCATCCCCGAATACGTGGTATTATGTGAATCCAGAGCGCTACTTGAAAGAGCGCGTGCCTGTCGTCGGCATGGCTGCTGTTCGCGCCGGTCGCAGCCAGTCGCTCCCCAATACCTGCACGCCGGGCCAAGATGTTGCCGAGACACCGACCAGTTCTGGCGACAGCGACAATTCTGCCGCGATGGCAGGAGGCGAGGGGACTTACATGACCAGCGGAGGCAGCGCGGCGGCAAACGCCGACAAGGATTTGCGCTCGCTGGCGATAAATATGACCCGGCAGAATGCCCTTGAGCTTCGCGCAGCAGCTTCGCTGGCGCAGAACCTTGAAGGTCGAACCGATAGTGCTCTCGCACATATGCTCCTGTTGATGTCGCGAACAGAGATCGGGCAGCAGTGATGATCCGCGGTTTCGTGATCGCGTTAGTTTTCTCGGGGGGCGCGTTGGTCGCGTCTCCCGAAATTGCTTTTGCGGATGGATACGTTGGGCACTGGCTGCGGGTGATAACCGCCGAGGGGGAAGAGCCTGATCCAAAGAACAATGAAGGCTGTGAGGCTTTCTTGCGGTCAGACGAGTACGATCCCGACGAGAGTGCAGCGGCAAATCTGACCATCACGCCCCATCGCATGGAGACAGATGAAGAAGGCTCAGATGTTACCGGGGTCGTTGAATTCGGCCGGACTGAGGGAGGGCGCACGCCTTTTTCGATCAAGGCAGAACACGAGTACAGCGTGGTTGGCCGTAAAGGTTTCATCGAGCAGCACGACAGCAACTACATCTCGATCACCATCCATGATGTCCAGCTTGACGAGCAGGGCAGCGTCGGTGATGTGGTAATGCGTTATTGCCGCCAGCGCTGACGCCCGGCGCTAACGCCGCTCATAGATCGGTCGCAGCATCAGATAGACGGGATGAGCGACAATCGCGATCCTTCCCACCAGCTCATAATCTGAGGTCGAATCCGCAAGCCTCTCCATCTGCGCTGCCGTACCGAAGAGGCCAGCGAGAGCGAGCATGATTCCACCTAGCAGGAAAGTGGAGAGTAGCAGGGTGATTTGCCACGGAAGCACGAGAGATTCCGTGTAGTGCGCGACAAGGAACACGCTCGCGCCGCCACCCAATAGACCGCCGAGTGTTACGAGGTAGCTACGGCAATATGTGCCCCATGAGGCTTGTGATTTATCCGATCTCGTCATCGTAATCCCTACCGATCCGGCACCAGCTCTGGCACTTGTGCGTTGTCGTCGTTCCACATTTCGGACGACTTGATAATCATCTCATCGACCGTGTTGGTCTGGTTTCGTACCTTCGCTACCAGCTCATCAAAATCGCGCATTGTAAGCGCGTCAGGCGACTGTTTTCTGGCTTCTTGGACGATGGCCGTTATCGTGCTTTCCGCAATCTCAGGCCGTGTGCGGCCGGTCTTCAGAACAAGCTCTGTCTGCCAGTGATCGTACATTCCAGCCGCTTCCGGGCAGGGGGTTTGCATGCCGACATAGTTTAGAAAACGCCACATGCTTCTGTCGGCAAACCGCAGCCAGAGGAACGTGTTTGGTGCCATGACCCCGGCAGATCGAGCGGCTTTAAGTGTACCATCCTTGCCGTCAGTAAGCGACGATGCCAAGACGCCAAATACGTATCCGTGCCGCTGCACGATCCTGTCTATCACATCGACCGGGCGCTTCGGATCGATCCCGGTGGCGGGCTTCACGATGATCTTTGCCAGCTCTTCTTTCGCCCGCTTCGTTGTTTTGAAATTGGGGCCGACCTTTGCCAGATGTTCCGACAGGATTATCATGTTGGATGGCTGCTCGATGCCGGTGCCGATATCAGCACCCTTTGCTTTCTTTTTCTTAGGCTTCCCGGCCTTTTTATCGGGATCAGGGTAGTCGTATGGCCCGATCACAAGACTGTCGCCAAGCTTGGTCTTTTCACGGTTGATGTCGCGCCAGACATCTCGAAGGAACTCTTCGCTCGCATCCAAGACACTTGAGAGCTTGATGTCGCTGTCGTGAAGCGCATTCACGCGCACAAGGGCCGAGTACAGGATCACGGTCGCGTACCATGGCAATTCATCTATCGCAGCCCTTACAGCGGCGTCATTACGAAGGTTCACATTTAGAAACGGGTTGTGCGGCCCAAAGGGCTTCTCTAGGGCCTTTCGCAGAGCGCTGCGATTGATTGCCCGTTCACCTGCCTTTCGGTCCTCGTCGGCTTCTTCCGGCTTGGGGGAGGTCTGTTCTTCGTCGTTCTCAGGAACCTTGAATTTATCAGCGACGATAGCGCCGCTGTCGATCAGCAGCTCAAGTGCTGACATCGGCTGAGACGCAGGGCCGGAGCTGGCCGAATATCTGTGCATGGGGAATTTCAGGAAGAACTCGCAATGAGGATAGAACGGCGCGAAGCGCTGCATCAGCTCCTTGTGGCTCATTGCATACTCTGCATCCTTCTTCGGCCGCAGATAGGTAATGATGTGCTTGCTCTCGACCTTCGCTCTCATAAAGAGGCCGACCAGAACTATGATCCCGGCGCACACCACGCCGAAGGGAAGGGACGACAGAAAGATCGACTGGATACTCAGGTCCTTGCCCGGCGTGTAGGCGAAATAGTCGCCCCACGCGGTCAGTTTCCAAAGCGTGCCGGTTTCAGCAGTGCGAGCCGCGCGATAGAGCATTCCTACTGGCGCGCGGAAAATCACCCATACTACAGTTAGGATCGCCAGACAGAAAAACAGCGCCGTGCCGATTTCCAGCCATCCGACGCTCTTCTGATCCCTTGGTGCCATTTTCCCTTTTCCCACTCGATCATTGACAATGATTTCATTAGCGGAAACGTTATCAAATGTTTCAGCGATTTGCTATCAGGAGGGTGCAGTGAAACTCATGATTGTCGAAAGCCCTACCAAGGCTAAGAAAATTGGATCGCTGCTTGGTTCCGATTGGCGAGTAGAGGCCAGCATGGGCCATATTGTAGATCTTCCAACGGACCAGATGGCCGTTGAACCGCAAACATACCAGCTCACCTATGTAGCATCCGAGCGCGGCCGATCTGTCATCAGCCGGTTGAAGCCATTGGTCGCCGAGGCCGATGCCATTTATCTTGCAACGGACCCGGATCGTGAGGGGGAGGCGATTTCCGAGCATCTGAAGCGTTACTTGCGCATCGAGCGGTATCAGCGGGTCACATTCAACGAGATAACCGAGACCGGTATAAAGGCGGCACTCGCCGCGCCTCGCCCGATTGATCGGCGGCTTGTCGCGGCACAGGAGGCACGCAGAGCAGCGGATCGGTTGATCGGCTACCGAGTGTCCTTTCCGATATCGACGGCAGCGGGGCAGTCCCTGACAGCCGGTCGTTGCCAGTCGCCCGCAGTCCGCCTCGTTGTCGAACGGCAGAATGAGATAGACCGCTTCAAGGTGACAGACCATTTTTCGGCGTTAGCGGAGTTTGAGAACGGCTCGTGGACCGCCGAGTGGCAGACCAAATCCTTTCTGCAGGGCGATGACGAATACATCCTCGATCAGAGTTTGGCCGAGCGAGCTGCGGCTTGCCGCCGCTTCACGGTGACGGCAGCGGCCGAGAAGCCCGTTGCCAAGGGACCACCCGCACCGTTTACGACCTCCGCGCTCTTGCAGGCGGCGGGAGCCACCCTTGGATACCCTCCAGCCCTGACACAGAAGCTTGCACAGAGCCTTTTCGAAGCCGGTTTGATTACCTACCACCGGACAGACAATCCGAACCTCTCAGATGACGGGATTGCGGCTATCGGTGCCTATGCTGAGGGGCAGGGATGGCAGCTTTCGGAAAAAAAACGACGCTGGCCGCTGCCTGAAGGAGCACAGGAGGCTCATGAGGCTATTCGACCAACTCATGTTGAGGATCGTGAGGCGGGGGAGGATGACAAGCAAAAAGCGCTATACAAGCTGATTTGGCAGCGCGCCGTTGCCTCGCAGCTCGCAGATGCCGTCTACAAAACAGTGACGCTCGATCTCACGGCCGATGCCGGTGGCGAGCGCTTCCATTTCCGTGCTCGCAGCGCCGAGCTGGTTAAGCAAGGGTGGAGGATCGTTGCTGCGGATGAAAAGAGCGATGACGAAGATGAGGACGAGTCGACCAACGGGCGCGTCCCGATGCTACAGCCAGGTACTTCCGTGACAGCGACGGGAGGCAAGATTTTGCGCAAGGCGACAAAGCCGCCCCGGCGCTACACCGAAACCAGCTTGATCCGCAAACTTGAGCAGATGGGCATCGGTAGGCCATCGACCTTTGCGGCTATCGTATCGAATATCTGCAACAAGAAATATGTTGTGGTGGAAAAACGGTATCTCGTCCCGACACAGAGCGGCCGGGCCATCGTCGGAAACCTCGTCGGCCGTTTTGACTTCGCCGAATACGACTTCACCAAAGACCTCGAAAAACGCCTCGATCTCATAGCGGAAGGCAGAGAACGCTATGTCGATGTGATCGCTGATCTTGATCAGCGCCTCGATGTTGAGCTTGGGAAGCTCGCGAGCGTGAAGCCTGCCCACCCATGTCCTAAGTGCGGCAAGGCGCTGCGACTTGTGACGGGTAAGTCGCGGAGCTTTTTCGGTTGTTCGGGCTATCGCGATGGATGCCCTGTCATTTGTGAAAACGACAACGGCAAGCCGGGAGCAGTCATCGAGCGGTCGGATACGCCTTCTGAGAAGCAGGCAGCGTTTGCAAAGCGGATCGCGGAAGAGAATGGCTTATCTCTGCCGGAAGAGGTTATGGCGTCTGCAAAAGCTCTCTCGGTGTGGATTGATGAGGCCCTTGCCGCCGCGCCGCCTCGACTTGCCAGCGACAAGCAGCGTGAGTTCATCGCGACCTTGATCGAGCAAAATGGGCTACAGCCCCCTGCCGGATGGCCGGATAATGTCACAAGCGATGTGGCGAGCGCCTTCATTTCCAAGAACGGGAAGGCTAAGGGAAAATCGAAGCCCGCGCGCAGGCGTAAAGCTTCATGACATCAGCAGGGGAAACAGATGGGCGTTCATCCTAAACAGCCGAACCAGATTGACATCGATGTGGGCAATAAAATCCGGCTGCGCAGGCGACTTACTGGCATGAGCCAGACGGCTCTAGGAACAGCGCTTGGGATCACATTTCAACAGGTCCAGAAGTACGAGAAGGGCACAAACCGGGTCGGCGCAAGCCGACTGTCGGATATGGCCCGCATTCTAGGGGTGCCGGTTTCGTATTTCTTTGAAGATGGGCAAAGCCATGATGTGGCTGAAAGCTCCGGGGAGTCTGAACTTCTTACTCAGTTCGTTGGCACTTCCGAAGGTCTAGCCTTGAATCGTGCGTTCGCGCAAATACCCGATGGGGGTATCAGACGAAAGGTTCTCTCACTGGTGAAGGCTCTAGCCGACGAAGAGCAATGACCGGATGGCCGTCCTATTCGGCGTTGTTCTTGAGTGCCATAATCGTTCGTGATGCCTGCGGCGCTCCGCTGATCAGGTCAGCTACGATCTGATCGTCCCCTCGCGTACTGATCGATATCGAGCCGAAGCCGAGTATCCGGCCGAGAACGGATTGCGTAAGCTGAACGCCTATGATCTCTCGAACAGAGGTCGTGAACATATCTCGGCTGATGAAACCGGTTCGCCAGAGCACGCGGTTACTGAAAACTCTAAGCTCTGTTGTCATGTACCTGATGAGGCACACGAGCACTTGTGTTGCAAAGCCCATGGCAATGATGGCGGTCGCAATTCGGCAGACAAGGAAGATCGTGGGGTAAAAGCTCTCGTAAAGAGATAACCCGAGCACCATCGGGCCAAGATTGTGCATAAGGTAGAGGTCAGAGGTCCAGACGTACCAGAGAGCCGCTGTTCCGAGGCCAGCAATCAGCACCGGCCCGACGAATATGATTTTCGAGAGACGGTAGATCGTCAGTGGTTCTTGTTCGCCGTCTTCCATCCATCACTTCCGTTGTTTGTTTCACAACGAAGTCATATCATTTTTTGTTGTCGAAGGAAAAGCGGGAAAGGGGCGCATGAGCGCCCCTTCTGGTTTCAAGGTAGCCAGCGTTCGCGCGAGCACCAGTCGTCCAGCCAGTCGGCGGCAACCTTGTAAACGATCCACATGACGAATGCACCGCCGAGACCGATTGATGGAAATCCGGCCATAAAAGCGACAGTGAGGACGATAAGGGCGTGAAAGCTTGCTTCGATAGATGTGCTCATTTTGTATCTCCAAGGTTTGAGCCGCAGGGAGATAACCCCTGCACCTTGATTCTCTCCCGCTTCCTTGCAAGGCACAAAAAGGCCCTCGAATCCGCCGATAGCCGATCAGACAGGGTTGGGTCGGAACCGCTCAGGTTTCCTTGTTTCGGGTTTTGACGAGCCGATACTCCTTGGAGACGACGCCGCTCTCACTGGCTGCACCAACCATGGCAGCTCTTACCCACACGGTCTTTTCAGGTAGACGACGAAGGTGGCCCCGGCGAAGATGAAGACGGGGGCTGGCGTGTGTTCCACTTGCGCTGCCGGTATTACCGGGGGACGGACGATCAGCGGCCAGCGCCAGAACCTTATAAGAAAAGAAAGGCTGCTTCCCCTTGGCAATCCGCGCCTTGTTCAGTTTGGCAGGGGCTTCAATATCCGCCGTCGCTACGTTTTCGCAGTTGAGGACTGCACACGCTTGAACCACGGCCATACCTTCATCCCTCGTGTCGTTCATTATGTTCGCGAATCCGGTTTCACGGTCGCTTCTCGCAATGACCGCTTCGAAATGCTCCGGCTGAAGAATGAACGGCTCTGCTGCAAACTGCTGCGGCTTTTTGGGCAGCAAACCGGCGCTGTTAAGGGCTTCCATCGCGCGGGCGCTCAAAGGGCTGACTTGAGCCTGATCGACTGCTGCCAAGCTGTTCTCGTAGGGAACGAAAGCCCCGCCGATACCTACATTCCACGTCTCGATGACATCCAGCCATGAAATAGGAAGGATAAAGACGCCTCCCTGCGGAAAGCGATCTAGGATGACGTTGAGATGCGCCAGTTGCGGCGGCGTTGCACCTGGCTCCCAACAAAGGGCAATGCGACGGGTTGACTTGTAGTGATCGAGATAACCCGCGTCCTTTGCATCGGTTTTCTGCCAAGGAGCTTCGAAAGCAACGAGCGGGAAGGGGAGCTTCAGGAGGTCTATGTGCGCTTGCGATACGTGCAGCGGATCAAGCAGCTCTGCGCAGTTGGGCAGGATAAATTTCACTGATCTGCGAAGCATATCGCTGACGATGCGGATCGCGTTGATGGACTGAACAAAATGCGGGGGGAGACGCTGTACGACCTCTTTCATGCTCTCAATCGCATGGGCGCTATAGTTCAGCGCCGTAAAGTTCTCGCCTGTCTCCATTTCTAGTCTCCTTGCCCGTAGATCACTTCCAGAAGACCACGGGCATCCGCGTCTTCAATTGCTTTCAAAGCCGCCGCATGTCCGGCGACATTTTCACGTTCTCGTGCGAAGCGCGCTTCAACATCGCGCTTGAGAGTTTGGATCAGCTCGTGCTTCTCGGCGGTAGGAAAGACGGCATAGTGCTCAGCGGCCGCGAAGGCGACGTGCGGGATCGTAAACTCGTCAAGCGTCGGTTCATCTACATGATCCGAAGGCATGGGATCAGACCTTCACAACATATTCGGGCTTGATGGGAATGCCTGTTTCCATATTGACGCAGCAAGGCGGGATGGGGATCATGCGGCCATCAGCCAGATGGCGAATATGACCTCTTCGCCAGTGTGGTTTGACGGTCCAGCCGCCCTCTCCCTTCCGGTTTTGTGATGCCTGTTGGCTGGCGCGAACATCGATCACGATCATTGGGCCAATAGGCGGCTTTTTCTTCTGCAAGCGCTGCTTGTTCAAGCGCGCCGGGGCAGGCTCTTCCCGGCGGATGGCTTGCGGAGTGGCAAGGGCGCCGATCAGCGCCGCTGACACACCAAAGCCCGTGTCCACGAGCAGTTGCGTCGAATCGTTGTCGGCGTGGCTGACAAGGACGTGCTTGTGATCGCCGCAAACTCTCTGTCCGACTTGATTCAGGAAGACCAAGCCATTGCGGCGATGATTTTCGAACATGACGCGCACGGAAAGCGAGACGAGCTTTCCATCGATAGGGCTCATATTTTTCTCACAGAGAGCCGCCATATGGACGTGCTCATCGAGCACCTTCTGCACCCACGAGACCCAAAAAACATCGTGAGGGATAGGAGCAACTTCCGCGTCCCATAGCTCGTTGGCAAAGTCTATGAATGTTTGGAGGGTATCGTCTTTGGGGTCTGCATCGAGAAAGCTGAAGGTAAATTCGGCGGCGCTGGCGGCGCACGCCTCAACATGCCGGGCCATCTCATCGATCTCATTGGCCTTCCATGGCTCCATTGAGCGGTAGTGGCCGGATTTCAGGTGTTCGAGGGCTGTGTGCAATCGCATTGATGGATCTCCGGTTTACGACTGACACCATTGGTTTCGATCACGGTATCCTCCGCGATAGGCATGGCCGAGGCCGAGCTTGATCATCTGGTCTGCAATGTCTCCATGCTGCGTCATCACCTGCGTCAACACGCGGCCATAGCGATCTTCGCCTTGATCTCGGTATTGGATGCCGGGCGTGCTCATGAGACGCTGAAGCTGTTGGGTAGCGCGATCCGCAAGCGCTCGCTCCTGACCGCAACGAGCGCCTTCGCCAGCTTCTGGTGCGTCATAACCGACGATCCGGTACTTAATGCCGTCCCGCCAGAACGTGTCTCCATCGACGATGCAGGTTATCCGCTTGCCCGTAGTGCAGATCGGCCATTGATCCTGTGCTGTTGCGGGTAATGAGGTGGTGAGTGCTGCGAGAGCAGCGATTCCAGCTCTGATATGCAATTCTTGCTCCCTTCAATTGTCCTCAGCTTCGCGCTCTTCGGCTGCTGCCTCGATCTTTTTCGCCAACTGTTTTTTTACCCGGCGTGTCGCGCCGGCATCTTTTTGATCGGGGAGGTAGTATTTCATGTAGGAAGAGGCCGTTTCGATATCCTTCTCAGTGTGGCCGAGCGCTTCTGCGAAGAATGCGGCTTTCGTCTTCGACTTAGGCCGGAAAAACTGGTCCGCGATTTCCGCGTACAGTGCGCGAACGTTATGCGCCTTGATTTTCTTGGCTTCGATCACGTTCGGCGTGTCTTCGAGCGAGACTTTTGGCCAGAGTTTTTCGAGGATTTCGTCACGGACGGCGGGAAGGATGCACTTGGGGTTCGGAGCGCGCAGCAAGTCTGCTTTGAATTCGTCGCTCGTCATCTCGCGCCATATCTGGCCACTTTCACTGTAGCGGAGCACCATCCAAGCAAAAATGACATCTCGCGCTTTTGTCAGCACGGGGATCGGAAACGACTGGTCGAATTGCGTCCCCTCGTTTCCACGAGTCTTTGCCTGTCCGGAGAATAGGACGCGCCACGTCTCGTAGCCACGGCCACGGGTATGTTCTGTGTTCGTGGTCGGGTCTGCCATAATCGGCAGGGGCGAGAAGACGCCTTGGCAGAAGATTTCGAAAGGGCGACGGCCGGTCAGGATACCGAGAGCCACGCCGATCTCGACGGCGCGTGTTCTCGATATATCAGAGGCCGTTTCACGAGCTGCTTGTTCCAAGGCGCTCCAAGAGGCGTCTGTGGCCGGAATAAGCTCCTTTGCGCGATCTAGGATATCCTGCCAGTGTGGCATAGGCACCAAGTCGCGGTGTTGCTCAACAATTGCATCTCGATATTGGATGGATCGGGCCTTTTGGGCATCTTCGGGTGGTCTGACGATGGAAAGCGTTAGTTCATCATCCAGTCCGCGTCTGCGAAGCTCGTTGCGATAGGCGGCGGTTGTCGTCAGAACGGTGTTGCTCTTGAGGGTTTGCAGCATTTCGTCCAGCTCCGACTTCCAGAGCTTCCCGAGGCCGCGCTTATAGACGGCGCTGGCCTGC
>NZ_SHMI01000024.1:0-67831 GCF_004284735.1 Shinella sp. JR1-6
TTGCCCGAAAAGAATCATCTCAAAGCCAGGGAATCATAACCGACTCAGATTACGCAACTTCTTTCCGGACCGACACTAAGGGATGCAAGGAAAACTTGCCTGGACGAGCTTCGGAAAGAGGCTCACAAACTAAAGGCCGATGCCGTTATTGCTATCGACCTCAACTATAACGAGATTTCAACTGGGTCCGGAGGCATACTTTTTGTCGCGGCGTCTGGCACCGCGGTGAAGTTATCCGAGTAGACAAGCCGCTCTACGGGGCGCCTCTTGTTCGGTGAGGGTCGGGCGTTTGTCTCTCAGTTCAATCCAATAGAGTCCAGCACAGTAAAACGACCAGCCGCGCCACACCGGAGCACGCCTACTGAAATTCGCTTACCTTTGCGAATAAACTGCTCAAGGCCCCTCTTTACCCAGCCAATCGTAACCATATCGGCCGATCTGATACTCTCGACATCAACATTCACCAACTCGCGGCTACCGTCTTTTCCCTCAAGTGCGAACGCCTCTAATACGATACCATTGTCAGTATACTGCATCGACACGACTTTCCCGGAAGTCTTGTCCGGCAGGCATGGATCGCCAGAACCTAGCCCGGTTAAGGCGACGACTTTCGTTCGCGCATCGTTCAGCTTGTAACGTAGTCGGTCATCCGCGGCCAATGGGGAGGCTCCGACCACAAACAGAGACGCAACTATGAGGATCATTGGCTTCACGATTGTCCTCCTCACCTATGCTTTCGCCTTCTCTGCTGGCCTCTGGAACGTGATGTCACACCCCTTCCGACGGGATGCATCCTCAATCGCCTGCATCTCACCCTTCAACCGTGAAACCTCGGCTGCCTGGGCACCATCCCCTTTTGTGAGGAACATGGCCGGCCAGAAGAGCACGAGACCAACCGCCATGGCGGCTTGATCCTGTCCGGCCTTCTTGTCTTGCGCCCCGCTCGCGGCGATTGCTCGCGACGAGACAGTCTGTGCTTCAAGGGCCAACTGTTCGCAGGTCAGATTCTGGTAAAGCGTCGGAGACACGTATGCCGCGGCGATGTCGGCTGATTTCGATGCGCACGAGGCCAGCAAAGCTACACTGGCAATGATCAAGATTGTTCGCTCCATGCCCCCCTCCATTAAGGGTTGCATACAAGCAAGCCTTGAAGAAGAACGCGAGTCCTATTTTCGCCACATTCCGCGCGGCGACGGGGAACCCGTGTTATCTTTTTGTTGGCTTTGCCCCTAGCCCCTTCATCAGCGAAGATATCCCCTGACCGTCCTTGACGCTGACGACGACGTCGGGATCGCGCTCCTCAGTGCCCTTTTTGCCCTTACCCGCCGGGGGGTTGCGAGCCGATAGCAAGGCGTAATCGAGACTGCGAAGAGCCCTCACCTCCCAAGGCAGCATCACGACACCGTTGAGCGCCGCGAAGGCTTGGATTTCAGCGAATGGGATGGGGTTCGCCATCATTCCGACTTGGCGAGCACGGTCCAGTTCGATGAACCATTCCCAGATGTGCTCCGCCTCACGAGGGAGTGCAATCTCCGGCCTATTGTGCCGTTGGTGCGGCGTCGCCTGGCCGAAAATGCATAGCTCTTGGGTAATATCTTCGATTACGCCTTCAGGAAATTTCCGCGGTCACCAACGAAGGTGTCGACCTGTTCACGCAGCCAGGGCATGCGCTGATAGATCATCGCGGCATTTTCCGCGTTGCATTCGAGGAGATGGCCGTCGAGCTTGATGCCGGACCACGAGAGAGTGCAAAGGGCGAGCAGGTTGACGCCGTTCTCCTCCATCTCCTCAGCGGTGATCTTGGTATTGCGACCGCTCTTGAGCCGCTTGTTGATTTCCGCCCGCTGGCGCCTCTTCGCCTTTTCGGAATCGGCGCCCATGAGGGTGATGGTGATCGGCTGACCATTGTCATCCTTGAGCACCGTGCCATCGGCGGGGTGAAGCACTTCCATAACAGCACCTTCGCCGGCGCTCTTGACGGTGTCGAAACTTGCGAGATCCATTTCGTCTTCCTTTGTAGGTAGGACGCCGCGGGGAACGCCTACAATCATCCCCCGCGGCTATGCCACGTGGCTTTGGTGAACCGGATGTAGGGCCGGATTGCCGTCAGGGCGTGGTGTCTTCGGACGGGACTTCGATGATCTCGGTGTCGATGCCGAGCGAGAAGTTCGTCCGAACGACGTTGTCCACGCTGCCGTAGTTATCGCGCGCGCTCATGACCTTGGCGCCGAAATAGTAGACGGAGTCCGAATAATCCGCGCTGATAGCGTCGGCCGCCTGAACCTTGATCGGATACGAGAACTTCGTCTTTTCCGCCGCCTTGAGGGCAACCTGGCCGGCGTCGAGCGGATCGCGACCGCAGACCAGCGCGAGCGTCCCGGCATCGCGTACGCCCTTGAGGTGACGGGTGCGACCGTCGCCGACAGAGGCGAAGGTGACGTCCGAGCTTTCGTCTCCGAATTCGCCCATGTCTTCAACTTCGCCGATCTCGATCCACGTCAAGGCCGCGTAGTCAGTGGCGTCCTCAAGTGCGGAAGTCCAGGGCGTGGAGCAGATGAAGACCTTGCTTTCAGATGCTGTGGTAATTGCCATGTGGGGTTCTCCTTAATGGCTGTTCGAAGAAGAGCCCTCAGCGGGCGGTGTAGCCGGCGGCGCCGGATCGGTGGGTTCTTTGGCCTTGGTCTTGCTGGGCAACGCACGCATATCGGCGATGCTTGTGACCGGGACGCCGGCAGCCTCGTAGGCTCTGGCGATTTTCGGGAAGGCGCCGTCGATGAAAACCTTGGTAGCGCCCTCTACCGGCTTGTCGAAAAAACGCGGGTTGAGCACGGTCCTGCCCTCCGCGTTGGCAACCGGCCCGCGGGCGTAAACAATCTGCTTGCTCATGATGTCCTCACGCGTTGAAGGAGCGATATGGGATGGTGACGGGAAACTGGACGCGGTCCGGCTCCTGCAGCGGCCCGGACACCCATGGTTTGCGGTCAACCTTGACTTTCACGCCGTTCGACACGAGGCATGTGCCCTTGGCGAAGTGCCGGACGATACTGTCGGCAGCATCGAGCGGCTTCACGTGCCCGACTCCGACCTTCCAGTAGACGGACACCTGCAAGATGCCCTGATGCATCTGCCGGCCCTTGCCGACCGAAAGCGTCTCGGTCCGGTTCGGCAGGAACGAGACCTGGAGGTAGCTGTCCGGCTTCTGTTGTCCCGCGGGTGGGAATGCGATGCCCGGTAGGGCGACGATCAGCGCCGGTGAAAAAATCAGCCCAGAGAGATGGTCTAGCAGCGCGCCGAGGATGATTGCATCGGTGCCAGTCGCCATGTATCAAACCCTTCATGCCCGAAAAGCCGCCGCTCACCGACGAGGACGTGCACGCCAAACTTCATGAGGCGTGGCTGCTGTTCATGAACCAGCGCGGAGAAACCGACTTCGGCAACAACGTGATCCTCGCTGCCCGAAGGGCGCTCTTCACGCTGCAAATGTCGTTGATGGTCAAAGCCGAAGGTCTCAAAGACCAAGGCGAGATTTCAGATCCTTCGCCACTCGATCGACCGTAGCCGGCCAACGCTGGGCAGCCAGGCGCACGAAGCCGTCTCCGGCTTGGCCGTTGGCGCCATACTCTCGGAAGCCCGCATACTCCGCCGTGTAGCCGAAATAGAGCGTGTCGCCGATGTCCGCGCCCGCTATGACGGCCTCGATCGGACCGAAATCGAAATCGTAGGCCTTGCCGTCCGCCGGCTTCTTGCCCTTGACAATCGGCGGCATTGCGCTGGTGGACGCCATGAGCGATGCGCGGAGAAAGCCAGTATCGATCCGCATCCGGCCGCCCTCGCCTGTCGGCGTCTGCATCTCCTCGACGATAGCCTGGCTGGCCTCTTTGAAGACCGCCTCAGTGGCGCCTTCGACCTTTTCCACCCAATTCGCAACCGCGGCGGAAAAGGAGAGTTTTGCCATCAGACCGCCTCAGCACGGAAGCGACGGACAACCGACGCCAGATAGTCGACCTTGTATTGCAGGAAGCACCGGCAACCGATGATCTCTGAAACCGGGGCTTCCGGGTCGCCCGGATATCGAAGGGTCGCTCCAGACGGGCCGACGAACGTGCCGTTCATCTCCACCGCCTGCCCGTTCAGGATGCGATGGGTGTGGCGCACGCGGCTGTCGCTAGCGGTTCGCCATTTCTTCTTCACGTCGCCTTCAACGAGCTTGCCGGCGTCGATCTGCTGGCGGATGGCATGGTCTCGCGCCGTGGCGAGCGCGATCATGGTTTCTGTCCGGGCCAGCATTTCGCCGCGCAACTGCAACATTCGATCCGAATAGCGGCCCACCATGCGCGCAACGTCGTCGAGCGCCACCGGCTTGCCGGCCTTGATTGCAGCGGCCACGGTCCGGTCGAAACGCTTGTCTCGCCGCTCTCGCGTCAGATAGTGGCGCATTTGTGCCGGGTCTCCAGACAGGAGCTCTGCGCGCGCCGTAGCGATGAAACGCTCCTGCGGACTTGTCAGCCCGATGATCCCGCCTTCCCTGCGTCGGGTCACGTTCGACATGCGGCCGATGACATCGAGCGCCGTAGCGGTCGGATTCTTGCCGCGCGTCAGTCCCTCGACAAGAGCGGCACGAACCGCGACGAGTTGGTCTTCGACGATCCGGGTGACCATCTGGGCAGAATGCTCGCGCAGGAATCGCTCTGCTTCGGGGTTTCTCACGCCGAAGCGAAACACAACGCGCCCGCCGGATGGATCCTTCAGCTTCGGCAGATTGGCAACTTCGTTAATGCCGCCGGCGTTGTAGGCCTCGGCAAAGGCGATTTCCAGCGAGGCGAATGCCTCGGCATCCAATTGCATCGCTGCTATGGCGCCCTCGACGTCGCCACGCTCCAGGCGCTCGACAACAACCTTCAGGACAATCGTCGACTTGATGCTCTCGATCGCTTCCCGAAAGGCCGCGGCGAGCTTGGGCTCGAAGGTCGACAGAAGCTCGTCGAAGGTCATCAATCCACCAGGTCGATGTCGTAGAGTACCGCCACGCCGGCCGGAGAGAGAGGCCGAACCTCCGCGATCTCAATCCACTGGCTCGCCTCGCTGGCCTCATCACCGGTGATGCCGAGCGCAACGCGATAGCTCTTTAGCGGTACGACGTCAGGTTTCGCCGACACAGTAAGGGAATGCTTGGTCTGCCCGATCAGCGTACCGGCCTGGTCTCGGATCTCTTGATAACCCTCAACGCAATGGAGGGTCTTGTAGACCGGCGGTCCTTCGACCGGATCATAGATCGGGCCTGTGGTCGCACCAGGGATGCGCAGCGTCACAGGATAACCGTTCGGCTGGGAGAGGTCGCCGACGGAGCGGATTGCCTCGTCTATCTCGGCGGCGATGGCGGCCCAATCTTCGGCCATCACGCCCTCACGAGGAACTGAGTTGCGCCGCGTGCGCCTACTAAGCCTGACAGAGCGCGCTCCACTTCCGTCAGCGTCGGCGCCATGTCCTCCGTCGTGGCGAAGGATCGCAATGGCGTCCAGACAATGCCCTTGACGGCGGTGAGCACCTTCGCCTGTCCGATCACGATATCAGGCGACAGGCTACCGGGCTTCGCCAGTTCGCGGAGAGCAGCGGCATAGGCGGCATGCTCCACCTCCTGCGGCACCTCATCCGAAGCGATTGCATTGCCCTCAGCGTCGAAGGCATCAATGCGGGGCCAATCTCGGGCCTGCGAGCGCCCTCCGGTTCTCTGGCCCGGCCAGCGGCTGCGGTAGACACCATCCAACCATTCGGAAGAGCGGAGAAGAGCCGCCTCACGCGTGGTATCGTCAACGCCTGCGGCGGTCCACGCTGCATTTCCGCGTGCTTCGTGGTAGGCAAGCGCAGATGCAAGGGAACCGTAACAATCGGCCATCGATTAGACCCCATCCTTGGGTGCCAGCATGGTCAGCAACTCGCGGGCTTCAGAAAGCCGCCGGTCCAGCCACTCGACACGCTCCAGAGTATCGATGCCGCCCCATGTTCGAACACGGCCGTTCGATTCGAACGCGATGATTGCGACGAGATTGTCGGCGTCCACCCTTTTGAGCATTGAGCGCAGCGCGACCGATGGAGAGGCGTCCCCGAACGAAATCACCTTGCTATCCGGCAGAACGTCTTTGATCGGCCCTGTTGGCTCAGGCAATTCGTTGATCCATTCCCCATTGTCGGCACCCTGCACCTCGCAGGAAGCGCATTCCGTCATCCCGCCTTCGTAGAGCCTGAATGTGGTACAGCCGCAGGAAGCACACATCCACACAAGAGGCTCACGCTTTCCGAGGCTGACGACGTTGCTCACTGGCGCTGCTCACGGTGAAGGTCACGCAGGGCCGCGAGATCTTCCAGCGGGTCGCGCGGATCGAAGTCGACGTGCATCGCAGTCAGGTCAGCTTCGATCTCTCGACGGGTCAGGCCGTTCGATGCCTCCTCGTCCTGCCGCACCTTGCGGTCAGCGTTGATCTTGTTGAACTGCTCAATAAGCTTTTCGCGGCCGAGCTTATGGTGCGGCGCTTTGCCGGTCGCCGCTTCGATTGCGGCGCGAAGCTGCTCATCGGAGAACTGATCACCGCTGTCCGCGCCGAGGCCGTTGGCCGCCATCACGGCCGCGGATACCGAGTGGCCGTTCGGATCGAAACGTGCATCGATGATCTTATAACCAGAGGCCCGCAGTTCTGCCTTCCTGCCCGGCGAAACCGGATGCGGTTCGTAGGCGATCTTTCGTTCGTTCGTCATAGGATTCGCTCCAAGGGAGGAAGGGGGGCGAGCCAGCGC
Source organism: Shinella sp. JR1-6 (assembly GCF_004284735.1). NCBI lineage: Bacteria > Pseudomonadati > Pseudomonadota > Alphaproteobacteria > Hyphomicrobiales > Rhizobiaceae > Shinella > Shinella sp. JR1-6. Next base: position 6,790 of record NZ_SHMI01000024.1, read on the forward strand.
CCGCCCCTGCCAGTTACTTCGTGACGTCGCCGATGGTGATGACGCCGGCGGTGTGCTTGATGTCGGTGGCGACCTTGTCCCAATTGGAACCGGTGGCGAGTTCCGCATCGGTCGGGGACTTACCGCCGTTGCCCTCATCCCAGGTGTAGCCCTTCAGCCCGAGGCCGAACGTGTAGTCCACCTGCAGCGTCGTCTCGATGCGGGTCTGACCGTTCTTCGTCTCGATGTTCGAGATGATGTCCCGGCTGTCCGAGACGGTCGCGGCATTGGCCACTAGAGACAGCACCTTGAGTTTGTTCGGCGTGCCGGCCTCGTACAGGGCGGGCGCGTCGGTCACGACGACCATCTTGCCGAGGATATCCACGACACGAACATTGGCGGCCTGGAACAAGGTCTGTGCGTTGGCGAGGTTGAGGCCGATCAGCTTGTGGTAGGCCGTGCCGTTCATTACCTGCGTGATGAGGTTGCCGGAGTGGTCACCGAACTTCGCGTGGGCGTCGTTCATGGTGATGTAGCTGACGCCGGCCGTGGCAGAGACGTCGTTGGTCGCCGATGCCTGATTGCTGATTGCGGCGACCAGAGCGGCGATTGCGCTGTTGAGCTGATCGCGAAGGAGTGCCTCAGCGAAGTTCCGCGAGGCGACCTCGACGCCTTCGGCGGTCGGCTTGTCCAGCCAGGTCATCTGCGACGGCTCGTAGCGAACGGGGCCGAAGCCGCCGGCCACCTTGACCGAGGAGTGCTTGAGCTGGGTCAGGTCGGTTGCGGAGGCCGCGGCCTGGGCGGCATAGCGATCAACGCGGCGCTGAGCCGAATGGATGGCAGCGTAGAACGATTCCTGGAGGAAGTCGCCTTCGAAGCCTTCCGTGGTCAGGCGGATCGCGCCGCCGGATGCCGCGTTGAACTTGTCGACCATCTGCGCAAGCGTCTCGATGGTGGCGGGCATGAAATACTTATTGAAGACCTGCATCTGCGAAAGAGACATGGTCGGATCCTTTCAGTGTTCCGTGATGGGAGGGGTTGGTTGCGGGCATTGCCCAGATGCCCGTCACCTCGTTGAGATCACGGGAGATAACGCCAGGCGGCGCGTGTGGTCAGAAGCGGTCAGGCGCCGCCGCTGAGTTCGGGGAACTTCGCCGAGATTGCGGCAGCCCGGGCCTTGGCATCACCGCCAAAGTCGCCCTTTACCTGTTGCTGCTGGTGGCCGTGCTCATTGCCCTTGGCATTATCGCCCTTGGCCGGCGCGACGAATGATTTGCCCTCATCGCCGGCAGCCCAGCGCTTCACAGCCTCGGCGATGGTCATGGGGCCGAGGCCGATATCCATGGAGGCTTCGTCCGAATCCATCGCTACACGCGGTTCCAGAAGAGCGCGGGCGGCCTTAACAAAGGCGGCGTTGGTGATGCCGGAGGCGGAGAGAGCATCCGTGAGCGCAGCGTTGACCGCGGCCTTCTTGCCCTTCGTGACTTCGCCTTCAAACTTGCCCTTCCAGGCGTCGCGCTCGGCTTCGAGGGTCTTGCGAAGCTCGACAAGCTGGCGCTGGTGCGCCGCGTCATCGGTCTTGCCGTCCTTGAGCTTTTTCCACGTCTCCGGGTCGAAATCTTCCGGGGCAGCCTTTTTCTTCGCGTCAGCCAGATCATTCTTGGCGGTGGCGAGATCGGCCTTCGTCCGGTCGTAGGCGTTGGCGAGAGGCAGCACGTCGCGGTGGCCGCGAACGCTATCGGCGTCCGTGTCCAGATGGAACTTGCCATCCGAGTGTTCGACGTAGAGGGACTTCAGGGCCTCGTCGACATTGTCGAGCGAGTCCACAACGAGTTTCAGGGCCATTGGCCTTATCTCCTGCTGGTGGTTGTTTTGACCGGATTCCGGCCGGGGTTACACGAGCGCCGCGGCGTTCTCGTCCTCTGCGCCCTCAGGATTGATGAGGGCGTATTCCTCTTCCGCGTCCCGTTCGGGCGAGAATATTCCGCCAGCCTGACCGCGCTCATAGAAAGTCTCCCAGGACATGCCATTCTGGCTGTAGACGCTGAAAAGCGCCGCGAAGTCCGCCGGCGACATGGTGCTATCGAGCAGGTCCTTGGGCGGGACAACGATGTCCTTTTCATCAAGCCCTTTCATTCGGGCCGCCGCCTTTAATCCCCGCTCGAGCAGTGCGGCAGAGACCTGGGACACACTCATGAGGTTGGCCGTCTCGCTGGCAAATCGGAGCTTCCGGGCCTCGCCGCTCTCCTGCGACGACTTCTCCTGCTCGAACATCCTGGCGCCGGCCATAACGGCGGCTTCCTTCTGTTTCTCGATCGCTGCCTCGTGGGCCTCGATGCCGGAGCATGTCGGCGAGACGTACTTCAGGTCTGGCGTCATGGTGTCGTTGCCCATCATCTGATGGACGACACCGGCGCCAACGGTCTTAGGGGCTTCCCCGTTGATCGCCACAAGCGTCTCCTGCCCGCTCATGAAGAGCTGCCAGCGCCAGTCGGCGGAAAGCTGGTAGGAGTTGATGATGGCATTCGCTATACCGATCAGAGGCGGCGTTTCGACCGCTGGAACGACGTCGCGCGCGTTGCCGACATAGAACGGCACGAAATTGAGCCGGCCATCGCCTAAAGCGACAGGTTCGGATTTCGTGATCGTATCGAGGCTTTCACCCTCGTAGACCGTCGAGACGTAGAGGCCGTTCACCAGCTCAAGTACGCGAAACTTCGGATTATCCTTCCACTCGAAGCCTTCACGGCGCTTCCCGCTTTCGTCCATAACGAAGAAATCGCGGTCCCAATTGATGATGCTGTCACCAGCATAACCGGCAAGGAAAGGCTCCCCGCCTTCCGCTGGGGCTGTCGTCAGAACACCATATCGGCCGAGCCAGAGCAAATAGCGCGTGATGCGGCGGTGGTAGGCTTCAAGGCTCATCCCTTCGCCGTCAGCGTTCTCCCAGATGGCGGATAGGCCGTCGGGAATATCGATCTGCGTTTCCTTGCCATGAATGATGCCGATCATCGCCGCAACCGACGGGGCTAGAAGCTCCGGTACGATGGCGCGCAGCTTATACGCCTTCTCGTACGCTTCCTGCCCGCCGTCAGGCATCCCCTTGAAGCCGGAAGGCATCGGTAGGTAGCTCACACCCTCGCGCTTCACAGCGCGTTGGCCCTGCATCGTGTGGCGCATCAGGCACCAGTCGGCCAGTCGCTCTGGCGTCAGGTCCGGGTGCTTCGTCTTCACGTCATGCATTAATAAAGCCCCGTAACTGACGATGTCGTCGTGCTTGGTGCGGGCGTCAGGAGCGCATTGAAGGCCCGGCTTGTACTGTCTGCGTCGTCGTCATGCGCGGCCTCTGGGAACCCCTCAAGCGCCGAGAACCATGCGGCGTTCCATGGACCTCGGAGCACCAGAACGTTTCCAGCTTCCGCCTGTGCGGAGAACGGCGAGAACCGCGTTACCTTGTCGCCAGATTCCGGTGTGGCACGCGCATCGTGGCCGGCGAGCATCGAAACTAGACTTTGAACCTGTGACTTGCCGGCCTGCCCCGGATCCTGAGGAAGCGAAATGCCAACCCCACGGCCGTCAGCCGACGCCGTATTCTTGATCAACGTCTCAACGCCCTTCGGTGAGAGCCAATCGCTCACATGATGCGCGACGATGTAGCGACCATCCGATAGTTTACCGATCTTGGTGCCGGCGGTGGCGTCGGGGTCGTTACCTTCAATCTTCGGGGTCGATGCCAAGTCCCATCCTCGGCACCATTGGATGACGTTCGCCGGGACAGCATCCACGACCTGGCACCAACCACGCTGGAATAGGAGCCCCGCAGCGGGCCGGATTTTCCAATTGCCGCCGAGAAGCCGCTCGCGTTCGACCGTCGGCAGCGCCATCAGGTTCGCGAGGTAGCCGGGATCGGCCGCCATCAGCGCTTTGTTGTCGGTAAGCTTGGCCGGGACGAATGTCACCGACTTGGGCTCGATCGGCCTTTGCTCGCCGTTTTCGTCTGGCGCGGTGTACTCGGCGAGGTCCGCCGGCGTATCGCCCCAGATGATCTTGTCGCCGATGCGGACGAACCAGCGCAGCTTGCCGGCGCGCTCCGGTATCGGCAGGCCAGTTTCCTGGTTGATCCACCAGGCGATGAAATCGGCCACCCAGCTATCGGCGTCCGGGTTGCACGTCGCCCTGACATAAGGCCGGACACCGCACATGGAGCGGTTGCGCGACAGCAGATACCAGAATTGCTTCTGGGTGAAATGCGTCAACTCATCGAAGCAGATGAGCGGGATTTGCGAGCCCTGCCAGTTCGAGACCGTCTTGTCGTGCTCGAGGTGGGCAAAGCTCACCGACGCGCCGGACGGGAACGTCCATGACAGATCGGGGGCGACGCGCGGCTTGGCATTGAGGCAGGGATAGAGCTTTTCGCTCTCATCCCAAAGGCCGCCTTCGTTTCGAACCTGCACAAGCGTACGGCGGAAGAACACCGCGCCGAATTGCGAGTTGGCGATATGGCGCAGCGGCTCCATCAGGAGTGCCCACGTCTTGCCGCCGCCGGCCGAGCCGCCGTAGATGGCGATATCGGCAGATGAACCGAGGAAAAGCGTCTGGGGCCCGGCTTGCGGCCTGATTATCGTCTGGGCTGCCGCGCCCTTCTCATCCCCTGCCATTATCGGGCAACTGGAAGATCGTCACCGGTGACACCGGAACCGGTAGATCCTTCCCGTCCTTCCCTGTCAGCTCGCGCCGGTTCGTATAGCTTCCACCGACTTCCTCGGCTGCCTGCTTGAGAAGTGAGGATGCCAGCACCATGTTGCCCTGCCCCTCTGCCTTGTCGGCCATGCGCTGAAGAGCGCGGAGCCGGACGGCGCGATGGCTGATAGCGATCGATGCCGTGTCCTCAAGGAAGGTCTTGCGGGTTTCTTCGAACAGCGCCTTCCAGCGCGCGGCGACATTGCGGCCCGCTTTCTTCGTCGGATCATATGTCTCGACGAGCTGCGGGCTCAGCGTGACGCCGAAATCCTTCTTGACCGAGGCGACGACGACAGACGGCGTATCGAAGCAGGCGAGCGCTTGAACCACGTAGGTTTGCTGCTCGCGGGTGAGTTTCGGTTTAACCATCGTTCTATCAAGGTGCCTTCAAGGTCAGGCGACACGGAGATTGCAGGTCCCACATGCGTGCTCGATATGAGCGCGGGCAATTTCTGGCGGCCGGCTGGCGGCGTCTACAAGCTCGCGAACACCGGCAGCATCTGCCCCATAGCGACGGACGACACCGATGAACTGCTCTACGTCGTGTCCGCGAATGGTGAAGACCGGGCGACCAGTCTGGCTGTTGAATTTCGGGGCGCCGAAGGAATCGACATCCTGGGCGGCGTGGTAGAGCTCGTGCTCAACCAGCGCCATGAACTCGGCATCACCACACTGGGCGCAGTAATGGGCATCGAGCGTGATGATGAAATCCGGCACTGAGCCGAACCATTCCGTGATCTGCTGCTCGACGCGAGCCTTTGCCCACTTGCCCATTGCACCCTGCGGGGTGCCGGTCTCGCATTGGCCGATGACGCGCTTGCCCTTGCGGGTGTTTTCAACCGCGGCCCAGAGATAGCCGATATGAGCGTCGGCCAGATGGGCATGCTCGGGATTGGCGATCGGTGAGGCTTCATCCAGAAATGCGACCTGCACCCACTCCGGCATGTCGAGCGCCGGCGTGAATGGCGCGCCGTCTAGTCCGAACAGGCTTTCCGGTGGTTGAGGGCGCTCAATCATGGCTTGCTTTCGGATAGGCGTTGCGAGAACTTCTCATGCCGGGCGTTTTTCAGGACTGGCATGGGCTAACCTTGGGAGGATTTGATGAGCGATCGGAGTTGCCCAAAAGGACATGGCGAGATGGAGATGGTCACCAAGCGTTTTGGGCATAACAGCGCATTGAAACAGAATGGCTCGCCGGGATGGGAGGCGGGCGGATTGGCCGTTGGGGCTTTCATCACTTGGCGCTGCCATAAATGTGGCTACGAAACCAAGGAAGAACTCGAAACCTACTGAAGACCTGCCTCTACCCTTCACCGAGGATACAGAGGGAAGCATCTGAACCTATCATCTATGGTTGCGTTCCGGTAACAGTCGTTCAAACCGAAGGAGGCGTTCATGGCCGCTCGACAGATCGCTTGGCTCTTCGTGATCGGGGTGATTGCCTACGCCTGCTTCTGGATCGCGTGGCATTGGTTTTGAGAAGCCGGGCCGAAGCCCGGCTCTCGTTTCAGGCATGCGGGATCAGCAACGCCTTCGCACCTCGACGAAGTGAAGACGGGCACCGTTGGTATCGGCAACGTTCATCGTTTCGCCCGGGAACGAACTTCGCCCGTCGGCGCGGCTCAACATGGCGGCCGGGGCTTCGCAGGTCAGCGCGACGGCGTCTTCGTGAACCTGGAGGATGACCGGAGCGTCGATCGATGCCTTGACGGCTTCGTAGATACCGGGGTCGGTGGGCGTGGCCGCCACCGCGGGCGCCGACATTGTGAGGGCCATGGCCGCGAGGGCGAGGCCGGCACAGACAAGACTTCGGATCATGCGCATGCTGGTTCCTTTCTGCTGGGGTGGAGGGTCGAGACAATGAACGCGCGGAACCATTGCGACCCCAACCAGTTGCCTCCGCATGAGAGACACAGATCAAAAGGCCAAAGCCGGGATGTTCTGGTTCGTGATTGCGATATTCGCTATAGGGATGGTGTTCGCAGGCGCCTATCTGACGTTCTGGTCACCTGGCGAGATGAGCTCGGCGCCGCCGACGAAAATCGAGAGCGATTGATAACCGGCTCCGAGCGGCGAACGTCAAATGACCTTATTTGATTTGTTGCTAAGTCATCGGCATAAGCGCATCATCGATTTTCCAGCAGCCATCGAAACGGGCGCTGCTGTTTGAGGGCTTGCTACCCTGGCCCCAAACGAGAGGAGGACTATATGTCTTCCCTGCTACACTCTATCCGCGACAGATACTTCGTCACAACCGCGGTGGCGCATGCATTTGCGGCTGCCTGTCTCTTCGCGACACTCTATGTGCTGACGGGGGGCTTGATATGGTAATCCTCACCTTCAGAGCGCCGCGGACAAAGGCGAAAGTGACAAGGACCGTGCTGCGCCAGGTTCTCAGCGATGCCAATTACAAGACCGAAAAACTTGTCGGAGGAGTAGGCCCTGAGAACGACGAAGCGAGGAAGATCGTTCGTCTCATAAAGCGCGCGACAATCGGCGCGGAAAACTATCCGCTTTCCAAGGCTGCCTTGCATCAGGATCGGAACGCCGGCATTGACATCTGGGACGATGAAGGCGGGGCTCCTAGCGGACCTATCCGCAGATCCTATCGAGAATGCGCAGCGCGCTCGACGAGCGCGCCTCAAACCACGTTATCGATCAAGGAAATTCCCATGTTTACCGAAGTAAGCAGAGCTGATGTTGCCTTCAGGGTAAAGAAAATCGTCGCGGCGCAGCTCAACATCCCAAAAGAAGAACTCGATTCCGATGCGTCCTATATGGGCGACCTGGGGGCAGATTCCCTCGAAGTCACCCAGATCATGATGCTAATTGAAGACGAGTTCTGGATCACGTTTCCGGAAACGCCGGTGACAGACCTTTCAACAGTTGGCCGCACGGTCGATTTCGTTTGTGCGGCGCGCGGACGCAGCGCAAACACCTCGCCTCTCACGTGAAATGCCGGGCTACCCTCCCGGCTTGGCCGCTGGCGAAACGGGAAATCCCGCTTCGGGATCCATGGGCGGGGCGCAGCGGCTTCCCCTAGAATGGGTCAGGCTGCCTTCTTGACCGCCGTCGTCTTGTTGATCGCCGTCACGGCGAGGTTCGTCAACTTGTTGTTGGTCGCCTTCTCCTGGTCGAGGATTTCGCTCAGGATCTTATGCGCCTCATCGTGGCCGAGATCCTTCGCCCATTCACGAAGCGAACCGTAACGGGCGATCTCGTAATGCTCGACCGCCTGACAAGCTGCGAGAAGGCCAGCGTCGAGTGCGGTGCCTTCCGCCTCCTCCATGAGGCCGTCAGCTTCCTTGATCAGCCCTTCGATGGCGTCACACTTTTCCCCGGACGCCTTCTTGCCGATCGACTTGAAGACCTGCTCGAGCTTCTTGATCTGGTCCTTCGTTTCCGCAAGGTGATCCTCAGCCGCCTTTTTCAGCTCTGCGCTCTTCGCCGCCTTTGCGACTTTGGGCAGAGCCTTCGTAATCGCGTTCTCGGCGTAGTAGACGTCCTGAAGCGTGTGCTCGAATATATCAGCCAGCGATTTCATGATGTCTCTCCTTTGCAAGATGAAATGCGGGAGGGAAATCTGGAAGGCAGGCAAGGGTTCCATGGCCAAGGCAAATTCATGCAAGCTGGCGGGAATTTTGGCAATATTCTCCAAACGGGGCGCGGTGAAATCCGCCCCGTGGCCCGGCGTGTATTCCCTCGTTAATCGAGGTCCGCGATCAGAACAGCCACAAATCACCAAAGATTTCAGTGATTCTAAGCGACTTTCTCTATTTCTTCAAGAGTCTCTGCGGCTTCGAGTGCATCAAGCTGTGCAGTAATTACCAGAACGCGTGCACGCATGACCTCACCGAGGCGTTCGAGGACCTGATCGGCGTACTCTCGCAGGGAGGTTTTCGGATGCCGACCCTTCGGGAGCGCCTTCTTCAACTGTCCACGGAGGTTGTTCGCCTTGTTGAAGCGTTTCCGCTCGATGTCGGACCATTCCTGAAGGCGCTGCGCCTGCTCGGTCTCGAACTCGTCAACCATGAACTGCGCAATCATATTCTGGGGGAACTGAACAGGGCCGGCGTTTCGCGTCGGCGCGAGCATGCACATGACCGCCTCAACACCCCTCACCCGCTCGAACTCGAAATCAGGGAGGTGGACGAAGGCGTAGCCGACCAGGAATGGTAGCCGCCGCTCAATTAGCTTGTTCGTCCGGTGGTGCTTAGTTCGAATCCAGAAGGACGGCATGTACACGTCAATGCCTTCTTGGCGCAGCTGGCGCTCAAGGATGCTCTCGCCCTTGCGGCGATCGGCCTCGATCCTTTCCTTTTCGGTGATGTTAGCCGGGATCGGGAGCGGACGTGCCATCCGTTGAGTGCCGGGCTTTGCGCGTACCGCGTACCAGTTGCTTGCCATGGTGGTGCTCCTCATATTCCGCTGCGTTACTTCGATGCGCAGCGCTTCAGGATATGCGCCGTGCAGGGGCCGTTTGCGGCGATCATCTGCCACCGGCGGAAAGCCCTGACATGTGCATCGTGAAAATGCAGGTTCACCGCCGGCAGCCGGCGGCGAACGGTGATCAGATGTTCCGCGTCCACCGGCTCGGGACCTACAGGGCTGACCGGCGCCCGGCCAAACAGCCGGCGCCGCACCGCAGCGTGGTCGGCCAGAAGCGCGGCCGAGCTCGTAAAAGTCTTGGCTGACACCTGGATGCTCATGCCGCCGCTCTCCCCGCCATGGTGGCGGCCGGCGGCGCCCAAATTTCACCGATGGCGTAGAGGAAGATCGCACCAACCGGCAGGCCCTTCTTGACGCGGCCCACCCATGCCTCTTGAGACGGGCAGGTTTCGAAGAGACACCAGCCGTCGAGCGAAAGCTGCTCGGCTTTCCGGCGCGCGTCGTCGCCGAGGTTCTTCAGCAGGGCATACTTCCCCGACCTGATGTTCATCTGCGCGTTTTCGCGAACCATCCTGGCCCGCTCGGATATGCGGGCGCGGTCGTCGCGAAGGCTTTGGGCCTCACCATTGGCCAGAGCGGCCAGTTCCGACGGGTTCGGCAGGAACGCCAGATACTTCGAGTAGCCGCCGCGCTTGAGCTTGATGAACGCCTTGCGCAGGCCGTCGATCGGCGTTGCTGACAGCGCCTCGCGGTAGAGGTCGATCGCGTCGTTCTCGCTCACCGCCGATGGGATCATGAGGCCGGCATCGAGCAGGGCGTTGATGCACTTCGCCACCTCGTCGGCGCCGGACGGGGACAGCTTTTCAGTGAGGGCGGTAATCTCGCTCTGTAAGGTCGATGACATGACCGGCATCGTCTGCATTTTCATCACCGTAGATTTCGCGTTTGAGGTTCTGGCGGATGCGCTCGTGGCGCTGCATTGCCGCGCTGGGCGGCTTCGTCCCCGGCGGCGCTTGAGCTCGGTGCTCCCAGGTCGCAGCGGCTTTGCGCCTATCCATCGCGTCCTGAATGGCCGGGACGAAGTAATCCCAGGATCGGGCCGGCCGATTTAGGCGGGCGGCGACGGCGCGGATGGCGGGCAGGACGTCGAGGTCGATATCGGCGCCGGCTCGGACGAGCTCCATCACCGGGCCGACAACGAACCCGCCATGCGGCTGCATCTTCTCGCCGGCAGCATCCCGCAATTTGCTTTCGAGGGTGGTAGGATCGAGATCGCAATCCTCGCGCTCGCTAAGCAGCCCAGGAGAACCTTGGTGTTCTGGTAAACTGGTGTCTTTAGTGTTTCGTTCTTGTTTCGGATTTGGCTCTTGCGGTGTTTCAGAAGGTGTTTCAACATTCTGATATCTGCTGTAATTACATACGGTTACGAGCGTCTTTCCTGTTTCAGAGCGTGTTTCAATCATGTTCTGCTCGGAAAGCAGGTTGAGAAAATGCGCTACGCGCCGCGTGGACGTCCATTTCCACACCGCCTGCATCTCGCGGACGGTCGCAAAGAAGCTGCCCACGGGCACCTTGTGGACCGAAGCGCCGACCCGGTGAGCGGTCTCCTTCCACGCTGCCCGGCAAATCATCCATTGCCAGGCCTCGCGCTCAGTGAAGGGTTCCGGCGCGAAAACGCTATGCTCGTGGATATCGACCTGGATGCGCACCCAACGGCTCACTGAAACTCCCCTCTCGCGTTCGACTGGGAAGGAGCCGCGGTATCGCCGCCGCTACGGAGCAAAGCCGGCGCGCTGCGACGTTTTCCAACGGCGGTTACCGGCGTGACGCCATGATCAAGATCAGCGCGGGCAGCCATGAGATTGTACGCATCGCTCTCGTCGATGCCGCAAGCCTCGGCGATCGCCATGCTGTTCCGGCCATGAAGGGCGTAGGCCTCGAGGAAGGTGATGGTCATGCCGCCACCTCACCAAATTTTTTGACGTTGGCGGCCGGTACATTCTTGAAACCAGAAAACCTCGAAAATAGATTGTTGGCCGGCGTCCGATTCCGACGCCATCCTTGTTGATCACCAACGTTTTCAGTGAGGTAGAGATGAACTCGAAGGTATTTGATAGGCCCGTATATCTGAAGGAACGCAAAGAGCTGATCCGGGAGATAACGTGTCTGGAAGACGCCATCGACTTTCTGGAAGAGTGGCCTGAGCGCGATCGTGACATAATTCACGATGCGACCTTGAAGACCTGCTACATGGCCTTTGACGGCCTCAAACCTGTAAAAGTCGGACGCGATGCCATCCGCTCCTTTGGGGAGAAGAAGGGCATTCTGGTGAAGTCTCCCGGTGTTCAGCCGTGGATGATCCGTTCGCGCTCCGGCGGCGGGCGCGTTTCGCCGTAAAGCGGCCGGGCCAGGCCGGAGGTCGCCGCTGCGGCCTCCGCGCCAATTGCGCACCAAAGCGAGAGACTGGATATGAGCTTGTCCGCCGAAGACTATGAACAGGCTTTCGAGGATGCATGTGCCTACCTTCCGGGAGAACGCGATCCATCCGCTGTGCGTTCTCAGCTTTTGCTTCTCGAATGGGTACTCGTCGAAGCAATCAATGGTGCGCTGGCGGCATTCTGCGGAGCACTCGGGCTCGCAATCGCGATCGCCACGGCACTGCTCATCAAGCCTCAATTTTCTGCGTGGATTCCGTTTATCGTCGTCGTCTGTGGCCTGGGCATCGGAATTGCGCTGTACGAGCTTCTCCAAGCCTATCTCCGATGGGAAATTGGCAGGAAGTTTAAGCGCAGAGGCTTCGCGACCGGCACATCGCAGCGCCAAAGCGGCCGACTCTCGTTCGAATAGGGAGGTCATGCCGCCACCTCGCGGAACATTCGACGGCCTGCGCCGGTTGCACGTCTGTAGAGGAGAGCGATATGGCCAATGACCCAAACGATCCGAAGAAGCCCTTGGAAGTTCCTCCGGAAGAGACTCCAGACGATCTGCCGGACATTCCGGAACGTCCGATCGAGGAACCGGGACCAGATGTCGTTCCTGAAGAGGCACCGGATGTCACGCCCATACCCGGAGAGGAAGTTCCGTCGAAGATGATCCGCTGAGGTCATGCCGCGCTCCCTGCGAATAGTGGAACGTCGTCGGCAAGACGCTGGGCAGCAAGGCGGGCGAACTCGGGCTTGCCTTCAATGAGGATGGCGCGCCGATCGTGGACTTTTGCCGCGAGACCGGTCGTTCCACTGCCGGCGAACAGGTCGAGTACCGTCCCGCCTGGCGGGCATGCATAGAGAAGCAGCGGCTCGACGATGCTGACCGGCTTTTGCGTCGGGTGAACCGCACGGCCGTGCTCCGACCTGCAGAACATGACGGATCGCATCAGGCGCGGGCCGCCATCCTCTGACCTGTAGACGGTCTCGCCCGTCGCGCCGATCCACTGAGCAGGTCGGCCCTTCTTGCGGACAACGCGGGCTCGAGCGTCGTTCGTGAACTGGGGCTGCTTGTAGACATCAGCCCACTGTGCATCGTCACGGTAGAAGTGCAACGCCAGTTCGTGGACACGGCGGAACCGGTCGTTGAAAAGGCCAGTGCCGTTGTGCTTCTCCCATACGATGTCATGCGAGAGCCGCCAGCCGCGAAACTCTTCAACATGGTCGAAGAACATGCGGGTCGAGCCGAAAACCCACATGCTACCCGTCTTCTTTAGAACGCGGCGGACAAGAGCCGGCCAGCCGGTCGGCCACTTATCCCACTCAAGGGAAGTTTCGCCGTAGGGCGGATCGGTCAGGACGCAATCGACGCTCTCGTCGGGCAGATCGGCAAGGGCAGTCATACAGTCGGCGTTGATGATCTGGATCGTCATGCGCTCGCCCTCCCGCGTTCGAGAGCGGCGAGCTCGCTTCTCAGCCGCGCGAGGGTGCGCCCCAGGATCGCCAGACGGCGCTGCTTCACGCCGTTGTCGGCGCGGTTCATCGAATTGCGGAGCCGGAAGATCTCCGCTTCCAGCTCTTTGATTTCTTCGTTGAGGAGGGCGATGTCGTTCATTCGGCCGCCTCGCGATACTCGACGAGGTGATGGCAGTTCGCGGCGACGATGGCGGCCGCGACCGGCGGCGAAACCGAGTTCCCGACGCAAGAGACCTGAACCTTCTTGGTGAACGGCCGGCCAGTCGCGTCGGCGTCGATCTTGTAGTCGGACGGGAAGCCCTGAGCCGAATACAGCTCGCGGGGCGTCAGCATGCGCATGCCGATATCGACGATGACGAATTCGGCGTCACCGACAGTCAGGGTGACGAATTCGCGATCATCCCAGAAACCATAGGAGCGAAGGAAGGCCGCAACCTCGCGGGCGCGCTCGTGCTGGTCTTCGGTAAAGGGCGGCGCGCTGATCGCCGCCTCGACGTGGCTGAAGCGCGGTTTCGTGGTGATGGTGTGGAAGGGCTCGTTCTCGGGCGTGTCCTGGTCGGAACTGTAATAGGCGTGCAGGTGGGGCGCGACGAGCGCCGACTTGTTGACACCGGCGGTAATCGTTGCCGACGGTTCTTCAATACCCTGGCCCACACCCTGACCGAATTGGCGAGAGACGAAAGCCGAAACTACGCCCTGCTGTGCGCCGGTCGCCGTGACGGTGGATATCGGCTTATAGGCCTCACGGCCGGGGTTCACGCCGCCAATGCGGCGGCGGTCGTTGTTGTGCTGGGCGACGAAGACAGCAGCCGTGCAGACGTCTGCCTTGGCCGTGACGGTCGCCAGCGGCTCGTCACCGCCGCGCGGGCGACTCTGGCCGGCTCTGCCACCGCAGCCGACCAGCGTCGGGATGATCACGGCATTCTGGTCTTTCTTGCTGGCGGTGATGGTGTGGTGTGGGTCTTCGACCGACCGGTTCGCGCCGCCCTGCTGCGCGTAGGTCAGGACCGGCGCGACTAGCGATAGGCCCGCGCCGCCGGCAGTGATCGTATGGGCGGGTTCGTCAGCGCCGTTGAACGGCTTGCCCGAGTTTCGCATCGTCATGAGATGAGGTGCGACGACGGCCGAGTGTTCGCCTTTGGCGAGAACGACCGGATGCGGATCCGTGACGGGCCGATCGCGGCGGGTCTTGCCCTTCATGCTCATGAGCGAAGGCGCGATCATCCCGAGCGGGGCGGCGCCGCCCGGCTTCTTGATGTAGCTGTTGGCCGTGATGGTCGATACGGGCTCATCCATCGCGCTACCGGTCGCGCCGGTATTGAAGCGCGTCAGCGAGGGCGAGACGACTGCCTTTTCGCCTCGGTGTGCTCCGGTGATGGTGTTGAACGGCCGGTCCAGATCCTCAGTGCGAACGCCATGGGTCAGGTTCACGAGGAACGGCCGCGCAGCGTCGAGCACGTATCGTTTCGTGCCGCGCGCTACGCGGGCCATGGTGGCGTCGGCCAGCGGACGGATCGCGCGCAGGCCAAACTTGTCCATGATCTCATCTGACGTGTCGAAGATCGACGGGCATGGGAGAGACCAGTCAATGATCTCGGCTGCGGTGCGCCACGGCTGCTTGCGGCCGGCAATGACCTCGCGATCCGTCGGAGAGCCGTGCGTCGGCTCAGGCCAGACAATCGGCTGGCCGTCGCGGCGGGCGATGACGAAGAGACGCTTGCGAATAGTCGGTGCGCCGTAGTCGCAGGCGCGAAGCTCACGGTGCTGGAGCTTGTACCCTGCCCGCTTCATGGCCTTGCACCACTTCTGGAAGGTCTGCCCCCGACTGTCGGGGCACGGCATCAGGCCGCGATCGGTCTCGATGAGCGGCCCCCATTCCTTCCACTCCTCGACATTCTCCATGATGATGACGTCGGGCTTAGCGCGTTCCGCCCAGAGCACGATTACCCATGCCAGATCGCGGATGTTGCGCTCCACCGGCTTGCCGCCCTTGGCTTTCGAGAAGTGTTTGCAATCGGGTGAGAACCAGGCCAGGCCGACGTGCTTGCCGGCGACGTAATCCAGTGGGTCAACCTTGAAGATGTTCTCCGACAGGTGCAGCGTCTCGGGGTGGTTCGCAGCATGCAGGGCGAGAGCATCGGCATTGTGGTTGATCGCGATGTCGGGCGAGCGGCCGAGCGCCATCTCGATACCGGTGGACGCGCCGCCGCCGCCGGCAAAGCTGTCAACGATCAACGGTGCATTGTTCTGCAGCATGCTCAATCCCCCACGATCCAGTCGGCCCTATCGGCCCATTTCCGAGAACGGTCGCGCCAGCGCTTCGCGATGCGCAGCCGCCTCAAAAGCGGCAATCTTTTCATCCAGCGAAGCCAGACGGGCGGTAAGTTCTCGTTGCTCACGGTGAGCCTCCTCGACGAGGGCCGCCCTCAAGGCGTCCATTTCTTCGCTATCGATGCGGCGCGCATTGCCTTCCCAGATCGAGCGGGCGCGGCGCTGCGTGAAGTCTTTGGTGACGCACGGCGAAATGAACCGCACAGCGTGATAGAAAATGTTGTCGAGCTTGCCGTAACGATGGATCGGCCAAGCGTCTCTCATCAAATCTCTGGCTGCTATGCTCGGGCTCATTCCCTTGTTCCTGCTTACCTTTCGCTTGGGGCGTCGCCCCAAATTCTTGTGGTCAAATCCCGACACCTTGTCGTGCTCCCGTGCGATTGTTCTCTTGTCGAAGGAGAACTGTCATGGACAGGATCACTACTGAGAAACGAGATGGCTCCGGTGAGCTTGCCGGCTCTTGTGAAGCCATCTCGTCCGGCCCGCCTGGGTCGAACCGTCTAATTCCATTCCCGGTGGCCGCCGCAGCCAAAGGCCGGGATACTGAGGGCGCCGGGGATTCCTCGGCTTCGGCGTCCTCGTTCGTTCCGTTGTCGGTACCGATCCGAGCCGTCGTGATGCGGCTGCAAGGAAAGTTTCCGAGAATTCGAGTGGAGCGCGCGACTGAGGGGGACTTCGCCGCGCGCTCCGACGATCGGTCAGCTGCTTGGGAGGAGGAGGATCAACGCTAACCGATTTCGTGTGGCGTCACTGATCGCGCCACCAGTCGTTTTCGAGGAAGTCGTCATCCTCGCCGCCGAGCGCGACAGTAAGAGCGACAAGCCCGCAGAGAATGACAAAGCCGACGATGCTCCAGACAATCCAAGTCATGCTGCTTCCCTTTTCGGACGGGGGTGAATGGAACGGACAGGCTCACGGTCGACCAGCAGCTCAACGGCGCGGTCGATCTCTCGTGATGTCTGGGGAAGGCCGAGCACGAAATCCGTTGCGGCGACCTCGGCCCTGCTCATCTGGGTGTCGTGGTGATGTTCGATGCTGGCTTGGGAGTTCATGCCGGCACCTCGTCGTCACAATCTTTCTTCTTCACGCGATCCAGCGAGGTCCCGCGCGTTGGCCCATGATCCGCAGACCACACATGCCGGCACGCGTTGCACTCAAACTCGGGACGGCCATAGAAGTCTGTGCCAATCTTGGCGAACCCCGGATGGGCGCAGATCGGGCAAGACCGTATGCGGCGCTTTACGAGCGAGCTTCTCATTCGGCGGCCTCCAGAGCTTCGGCCAGCCCGAAAGCAGCCATGATGTCGTCGGCACGGCTCGGGAATTCCTTCGCCAGCTCGGCGGCGATTTTCCGTTCCTGTGCCGGGGTGAAGTTGCGGGCGGCGCGCTGCCACTTGATTATGCTGAGGAGCACGTCACGGCTGGGATGGAGTTCAAGAACCGGGTAGCTCATGCCGTAAGCACGGCTGATGTTGTATCGAGCCCAGCCGTCAACGATCACGTCGCCCTGACGGATGATTGGCTCACGCACGCGATTGGCGGCGATGTCCTGTTCCAGACGCTCGTATTCCGCCTTCGACAGCTCAGGGAAGCAGTGCGCGAACGGCAGCCGCTTCATGCCGGTGGGCGGCACGTATTCCAAAACGACGCCGGCTGCGGGGAGAGCAGCAGATGCATCGCCCTCCCCCTTTGCGGCGCGGCTATCAGCTACTTCTTCATGATCGCCTCCTGTGAGAGGTTGATCGGCCGGGCGGTCGGACGACGGCGGTTCAACGCGATCGGCGTTCGCAAGTCGGGCTCTGCCCTTCACTTCAGCGATTGCGCCATCGTCCGATTCGTAATTGGAATTGGTGGCTTGCCCCGATTTGGCGTTGCAGAATGCCGACGTTTCGTCGGACCGGCCTGGATGGCTGCAACCATCCATTTTTTCGCCGCCAGCATCGGGACTTGGTATGCTCGGTTCGCCACCGGAAACCGCCAAGGCTGCGGGCCGGCGTATTTCTTCCGCCGTTACCGGCGCTGTTCTGATGTCTTCGTGCTTGGTGAGGATGCGGAGGCCACCGTCGGCGCGCAGCGCCATTGCCGGTTGGCGCTGAACTGGAGCCGCCTGACGCGGGTCGTCATCGTCGGCCGGATCGGAAATCATCCCCAGAGCGGCCATGTAAGTATCCAAAAGAGCTTCGCGCTCGGCGCGCTCGTCCTTGTCCTGCTTCCGCAGCTTGATAATCTCGCGAATGATCGCCGGGATGAAACCAACGCCCTTTGCCTCGCCGTAGACATCCTTGATGTCGTCGGCGATGGTCTTCTTTTCCTCCTCGAGGCGCTCAATACGCTCAATGAAGGCGCGAAGCTGGTCACGGGCTACTGCGTGTGCGTCGGACATGGATTAGGCTCCCGGCTTCGTGTTGACGAGATCGAGGTATCGCTTCACCTGCTCGGTGAGGCCTTCGAGATCAGTGGCGTTGCTGTAGGCGAGAGAGCGGTTGATACGGACGACCGCTTTCAAGGCTGCAATATCGACGTCTGCTACTCGCGCCTCAGCAAATACGAGACTCTTGAGCTTGTTTTGGTCGTCGATGCGTTCTTCAATCGCGACAAGGCGACCAACAAGGCTACGAACGTCGTCGTCGTGGTTGCTCATCCGCTCGGCGAATTCAGCAGGGCTGTCGAAATCGCGCATCGGCTAAACCTTCTCGTCGAGCTTCTTGCAGCGCTGGAAAGCGGAGCGGACCTGATCGGCTGCTACGGTATCGGCGCTCATGCGGCGGCTCCAGGCTGCGCAACAAGCCCAGCGAGATCGGGGCGAAGCTCATGAGGGGGAATGCCCGTGGCCTCGGAAACGGCCTGCAGGTTTTCAGCCGGGATCCGGCGCTTACCAGTCTCGTATCGAGACCATTGCACGCCGCTCACGCCGACAAGATCACCGGCTTCTTCGATGCTGAGTTTGCGCGCCTTGCGCCATGTCCTGATCTTTTCCATGACGCGAAATTACCATATTGGCAATTTCAGTCAACGAGGAAAATTACCATTTTGGCTATTCGTTGCCAAATCCCCGAAAAGTAGATTGCCAACATGGCAAACACGAAGACGGCATCGGAGCCAAAAGGCATCTTTATCAGAGAGTTGATGGAGGCGCGCGGGCTCAAGAATAAAGATGTAGCCGAAGCTATCGGCACGAGCGACGTTAACGTGTCGCGGCTTCTGAGCGGGCAGCGCGGTTTAGATCTCGACTGGTTGCACGCATTCGCTCGCGCGCTTGATGTTCCCATCTGGGAACTGTTTCAGCCGCCTGGTCGAAACGGTAAAGTCTCCGGCGAAGCAGAGGTGAAAGCCCTCCTCAGGCGAATAGAGGGCCTTCCTGACGAAGCTGTCAGCCACGTGTGGCGGTTGATTGACGGTTACGTTTCAGACGCCGAGTGATATGGACGAACGGCTCCTCATGGTCGATCTGCACTCGCCATTCTCCGCCATGTAGAATCGCCATGGCGATCGAGATTTCTGCCGCCTTCCGCTTAATGACCGTTTGCATCTCCTGCTCAGTCCCGACACCAGGGCCATATAGGAGTTCAGCGACGATCTCCTCCGCCTTGGTGTCGTATTTGCGCCTGATCTGGTGGATGATCGCCATGATAACGTGCGGTCCTCCTAGATCGGCTGCATGTTGCTGACTTCCTCGGGCTTCTCCGCTCCATGGAAAAAGATCAACTTCGGCTCTCCGAAATCGCCGCTCTCCGGATCTCCCTCCATCATGGTCGCGAATACCATCGGCTTGGTCTGCGCCAGGCGCTCGGCCATCCGGCGCGCGTGCATAACGCTATTTGCCTGGACGGCGATATCGGGCTTCATGCCACGCTTGGCCGGGCTGAAGGATTGAACCACGAAAAACTCTGCCATGTTCATGCTCCTTGGGCTTTGTGAACTGGAACAAGCATGACTCGAAAACGTGAACGTAACAAGAACAAAATTAGGAAAATAGTCATACTCGTTAACGGCTACCAGATGTTGCGATTGCACGCATTGGGAGTCGCTTTTTCTTGTGCTCCGGCGGAATCTCGCTATCGTGAAACTGGCATCTGAGGGGGTGGCAATGGCCCAAAAGCCGAAATCGAACAACCGCTATGCTATGCGCGAAGACGGCACTGGATGGTGGGCGGTCTACGACATCTTCACGGGGCTGACGGCAGAGGTGAATGGCGTGCCGCAGGATGGCTTGGATATTGAGAGCGCCGACGACCTCGTCGATCTGTTGAATGCTGAATACATCGCCAGGCGTAAGGGGACGACGCATTGACGCCGGAGCAAGTGGAGCGCTTTTTCGAGCACTTGGACATGGTCAACGATGCGGAAAAGGAACTGGATTCAATTCCGAAATGGGAAAAGCAGTTCCACCGGCCAAGCGGAACGCTACATTGGAGTGCCTCGGTCCGCTTGAACAGTAGGCTCGGCGGCGGCGCTTCGGTTCGGATGAATACTCCGCTCACCGCATGGGAGCGCAACGTCTACGGCCAACTTGAGGTCACGTCGGCGGCTACCGCCAACAAAACCGTTCGCCTCAATCCGGTTGAATGGAGGCCATTGAAACCCCACTATAACCCCAAGCTAGATGGCGATGAACACAGCCTTGCGACCTATCTGGATCGATGGCATCCTTACACCCTTAACAGGGGGCTCGACGTAGCCGTATTTACCCAGTATCGGCCAGGAGTAGCACTTCCTTTACCGCAGAATGTTACCACATTCGCAGAGTACCTTCAATTTTGCGGGCACGTTTGGAAGTGCCCAAGCATCAAGGATGTTCCGCCGCCGCCATGGTCGCCTCAATTGGTTTAACCAACGAGAACCTTCAAGAGATCGCCGATGAAGTCGCGCGGTCCCTTTCGCATGCGATGGTAGAAGGGCGGACAGCCTTCATTACAACAGCGGTGACCTACCCAAACGGAACAGGCGTCGTGGTCAGGCTAGACCAAGACGACGGCAATTTTTTTGTGTCCGATGATGGGCAAGCCAGCCTCAGCGCCGAAATGTTTGGAGCAAGCCATGTGTTCGCCAGGGTGGCTAGCGAGGTGGCTAAGCGATTCTCGGTTGAGTACGATCAGCGATCGTTCTTCATCCTCAAGGTGAAGCGACACCAACTGCCGGCGGCGGTCGCTATGATCGCAAATGCATCGTCAGTCTCGGTTGATCGCACGCTTGCCGCGCTTGACAGGCAGAAGGTCAAGGTTTCTCGCGAACTGTTCGTCAATCGCATTACAGAAGCTTTCGGAAGTCTTGCGGTCTTCGATGCGACCGTTCGCGGCACCTCAAAAACATGGGATGTTGGGGCTGCTATCATTGAAGATCACCGCGTCAATGCCGTTTTCGAGTTTGTGACGCCGGCCCATACCTCGGTTGCATCTGCGCATATGAAGATGGGTGATATTTCGGCGATGTTTGAGCGGCCGAGAACGGCTATTGTCCTGGCTGATTACGACAAAACAGACGCGGCGCTCCGGAGGATACTATCTTCCTCGGTAGATGCCGTGTTTGCAGCAAAGGCTGAGATCTCCGAGTATCGCTTGGCCGCCTAAAGACACCCCGGCTACGCCTACCCCAGCCCGCCCTCACCGGCGGGCTTTTTCGTGGGCGCGATTCTGGCCGGTTTCGGCCGCAGCTCAATAAAATTACCAAATCGGCAATTTCCTTATTGACGGCGACTTACCATTTCGGTAATTTCTCCTCATCACCTCCCGACCACCGGGAAAGACGAGGACCCCACCCATGCAGACCGAAGCAGACCGCATTGCCACGGCGATCCAGCGCATTCGCGACGGCGCCATGCTCCGCCCGGCGTCCAAGCGCGCCGCCTACGTCGCTGAAAACATCCGCCGTCAGCAGGAGAACGCACAGCGCTTCGTGATGGCCCGGAAGCCGCCGGCCGGCTGGTCGGTCGGCCTTCATGAACAGATGCTTCACGCCCTCGTCGCTCTTGAAGCCGAGTTCCGCAATGCCGGGAGGGTCGCAGCATGAACGCCCGTCGCGTCGAGCTCCACGAACTGTATCGCGAGATCGAATCCCTCGGCGGCGCGAACAACTGCGCCGAAGACCGTGGCTACAACAAAGCCGTCTGTGACGTGCTCCAGACGCTTCGCGCCGCCGGCTTCGGCGATGGCTGCTTTGTTGCTCAAGGACGCCCCGACCCGCGCGACATGCCGCGCAATCTCGGCCCGCATGGGTGGATGGCATGAGCCGCTGCGACCTCAACCCGGCTGGCGAATGCTCCTGCATCGCGTCCAACGTCCCCTGCAAGGTTCAGGCCCCGATTGATCTTGGAACCTATCGCGGGACGAACCACCCCGGCCCGCTGGACGGATACCCGGAGACGGCGCGCGACACCGCGTTTGCCTTCGTCGGCATCGTCTCGCTCACCGCGATCATCCTTCTCATCATCTTCCGGTTTGCCGCGCTAGTCGGCCCGATCAACGTATAGGAGCGCGCCGTGTCCAACGCCGAGCATTCCATCGCCCGCAACACTGAGTACGCCAAGCGACTTCTGGCCGATCTGCGCGCCAGCGGAGACGACGGCGACGTCGAATTGGTCGCCGACACTATTGAAGGCGAAACCGGCCTGCATGAGGCAATCGAGGCCGCTCTCGCCGAGATCGACGAGTGCGATGTCATCGTGGCTGGGCTCAAGACCAAGGAAGCAGAGTTCGCCACCCGTCGCGCCGCCGCCGAAAAGCGCATCGAGCGCATCCGCGCCATGATCGAGCAGGCCATGCTTGCCACCGAGCAGACCTCATTCCGACTGACGACGGGCACTGTCACGCTGACCAAGCGTGCGGCCGGGCTCCTTGTCACCAACGAGGCTGACATCCCCGGCGAGTTCTGGGTCGAGCAGGAGCGCCCGGCGCCGAAGCTCGACAAGAAGGCCCTCCTTCGTGCCCTCAACGACAAGCGGTCCGTTCCAGGCGCAGGCCTCGACAACGGCAGTTTCAGCCTTTCCGTCCGGAGGAAGTGACTATGAACGCTCTCACGAAATTTGACCTGTCTCCGAAGCAAATTTCGCTCGTGAAGACGACCGTCGCGAAGGATTGCAACAATGATGAGTTCAACCTCTTCATGGAAGTTGCCCGTGCCAAAGGGCTGGATCCCTTCCTCTGTCAGATCATCCCCATGGTCTTTTCCAAGGACGATGCCGCAAAGCGGAAGATGACGATCATCATCACCCGCGACGGCCAGCGCGTGATCGCGCAGCGCTGCGGCGACTATCGACCGGCCAGCAAGCCTACCGTATATGAGGTCGATAAAGACCAAATGTCCCCGACAAACCCGCTCGGTCTCGTCTCGGCAACTGTCTTCCTGTGGAAGCGAGATCCGAAGACCGGCGAATGGTTCGAAGTTGTCGGCCAAGCCTACTGGGACGAATTCGCGCCGATTAAGCGCAAGGCGGCTGGCGGCTACAGGTGGGAAGACACCGGCGAGACCTGGCCGGACAGTGGCAAGCCCAAAAAGAAGAAGGTTCCGATCGGCGAAGAGACGGAAGTCCTCGACGACTCCGGCAATTGGTGCCGAATGCCGCGCCTCATGATCGAGAAGTGTGCACAGATGCAGGCGCTGCGCGCCGGATGGCCGGAAGAATTCACCGGCGCATACGAAGAAGCTGAGATGGACCGGGCAAAGGTCCTCGACCTCACCGCAACAGAAATCGTTGAGCGTGAGCAGGAAGACCATCGCCTCAAGGCCGTAGGCGCCCAGAATTCCATAACTGTCACATGGGGCGACAACTGGACCCTGGAGAATGTCCCGCTTGGAACGTTCGCCGACCGCGCCATGGAGTTCATCCGCCAAGAGGCGCCGGAAAAGGTAGCGAAATGGCGCGATGCCAACCGCGAACCGCTGCGGGAGTTCTGGGCTCGCAATCCCGGCGATGCTCTGGAGGTCAAGAAGGCCTTGGAGGCGAAGATTGCCGGCAACCATGTGCTGATGGCAGGCTGAGATGGGAAAGCAGCGCTTCATCCTCATCAACGAAAACGTTCGCCGGAATGCCGTTGACGCGGTTATCCGCGCTGCCGCCGGCAGCGCGATCACGGTCGGGCCGGCAACGCGCAGCCTCGATCAGAATGCCAAGTTCCACGCCATATGCACTGACCTCGCCCGGTCGCAAATGACCTGGGCCGGCAAACGTCGCAGCGCCGAGGAATGGAAAACACTGCTTGTCTCCGGCCACACCAAGGCTACGGAAGGCGAAGTCGAGTTCGTTCCTGGCCTTGAGGGTGAGTTCGTCAACATCCGCGAATCCACCGCCCGAATGTCGGTGAAGCGCGCTGCGAGCCTCATCACCTACGCGATTGCCTTCTGCGATGCGAAAGGTGTCCACCTGACCGAGACCATCCGTGGTGGGTTTCACGACGGCGCGAATGACGGGAGGGCTGCGTGATGGCCCGCACCGTATCAGAGTGGATCGGAAATACCGACGACCACCGCGCCCCGAAGAAGGTACGCGACCGCATCATCGAGCGGGACAACCGCTGCCATCTTTGCGGACAGCCCATCCAGGTAGGCCAGCGCTGGGACCTTGACCACGTCAAGGCGCTCATCAACGGCGGCGAGAACCGGGAAAACAATCTTCGCCCGGCCCACGTCAAATGCCACAAGGAGAAGACGGCGCGGGACGTTGCCGAGAAGGCGAGAATTGCCAAGATCCGCATGCGGCACAATGGCAGCGCCCGCCCCGCCGGCAAGCTGAAATCAGCCCCCTTCCCCAAATCCGACAAGCCGAAGAAGGCCGTCGTCTACCGGCCGTGCACCTTCTATCGCGAGGAAACGAGATGACCGACACCAAGAAGATAGAAGGCGGCGGGCCGGCGTGGGCTCCGATTGCCACGGCCGACAAGGATGCAGACCGCATACTGCTTGGCATCGTCCGAAATGACGTGCTCGAAGAGGTCCATGTCGGCGGCTATCGCTACGCGATCAACGATGACGAGGTGTCTTGCTGGTGGAGTGACCAGGCTGACGATGAGATCGTCCCGACGCATTGGACGCCGATGATCCCGTTTGTCGTCCGGAAAGGCGATGACGCATGACCCCCTCCGACAACATATCCGCTATCGAGGCTATCGAGAAAGCATTGGAGAAGGCAACGCCTGGAGTTTGGGATGTCTGGGAAGAGCAAACGCCGAACAAGGCCGACGCAATTGCTGAAATGGCCTATCAGGTTGAGAACTCTGATCCGTTCGTCGAGGTGGTTTACCTTCTGAATGCTGATGGGAAATGCCCGGCCACGACGGGATGCGGGCCGACCAGTGCGGCCAACGCCGCCTACATCTCGGCCTGCTCTCCTGAGCGCATGCGTTCCATCCTCGCAGAGGCCCGTAAGGCGGAGGCGATGGAGCGGGAGATTGCGGAACTGCGTGAGGCGCTGGCTGAAGCCTCCGACGCGATTAGTGCATTCGCCGACAGCGTTTTCAACGACAACGGAGACATGACCGTCAATCTCGGCCTCGCCACTGGAGATGACTACATCCGCGCCTACTTCGCAGACCGCCGCGCCCGCACTCTCCTCAATGGAGGCTCCGATGCTCACGATTGATAGTTTGGCTCAAGAAATCCGCCGAGTGGACGGCAACCATTCGCTCGGCGCCGGCGCACTTGCCGAAGCACTTATGCCTTTCATCTCCGCAGCTCTCTCTATCGAACAGACGCGGCAGGGGGTGGAGGTTAGGGGCGCGCTATTTTCGTCATTGACGGCGATGACGATTGCTAGCGCCCTGCCTGGGGTGTCTCGCGAGTACGATTTTTCTCATGCCATAAACACCGTGAGGGTCGCCCTTGAAGCGGCCCGCCCAGTGAAACCCGATGCGAAACCTCTGGTATGGGAAACCTTTCTCGGAAGCCAGATCGCTAAGACAGCGTTCGACACACATTACACAGTGCAAGGCAGCACCACGGCTGACGGAAAGTTCGCAGTTCTGTACTCCGGGTCCATCACATGGCCCGACACATCCTATTGCCACGGCAGCATTGAAGCCGCCAAATCCGCCGCCCAGCAGGATTACGAGACCCGTATCAGGTCGGCGATTGTCGGGGTGGCGGCGGTAGAGCCTGAGCCGGTGGCGTGGATGTATCAATTCAAGACCAAATCCCCTGTCCTCATGGTGAAAAAGCGAAACTGGGCGGAAACTCATTCCGAATGGACCGAAACGCCCCTCTACGCCCATCCTCCCACCACCCGTATCGCAGACAGTGCAGAGGCGGGCGGCTCCGCCACATCTACATCCGGGGGCGACCATGGCTGACCGACGCTCGTGGGAAAAGGAATTCGACGCTCTCCCGGCTGATAAGCAAACGAAGGTCCGCGGTGCAGCATCATATCTGGGTGTTCCGCTGGTCGCGGCATTCTTCCGCGCGAAAGAGCTTGGGCTTTTGCAGGGCCCGGCCGTGCCGGTCGGTCGCATCACCAAGATCGTCTGCCCGTCCTGCGAGGGAACCGGAAAATTCGGGGTTAACGTTGCCGCGTGCATGTGGTGCGGCGGCGACATCCGCATTCCTGTGGCCACCGCGCGCAGATACGCGGATCACATATACATGATCGCCGGAGGTGGGTTCGTCGCAGGCGACCATGATTATGAGCACAAGGTCGAAATGGAGCAGCGCGCGGCAAAAATCTACGCGCTGACCGGCGAAGCCGCGCCTTGGGTGCGGTCGACCACCAGAGCAACTAAGGACGCCGACCATGGTTGAGACCCGTATCAGCAATCTACCAACAGTCGGGTCGATACCGGATCTCGTCAGGTGCCTTAAGCTCATAACCGATCTCTATGAGCAACTGCAGGGGCATCCGACATCGACCAGCCGCGAGGCGCGAGCATGTCTCGCTGCCTATCGCGCCGGCAGCGTCACCACAGGAACGAAAGGTCAGGCCGATGAGTGACGCGATCCCCGACGACATCATGAAGTCGGCCCGCGAGGTGCTCGCCGATGCCATGGGCGGCAGCTACAGCTTCGACGCTTTTGCTGCCGTCTTCGCGAAGGCGATCTACGCCGAGCGCACAAGTGCGATAGAGCGGGCCGCGCTGGTAGCTGGCGATTACGCCGGCAAGCAGTCGCCAATAGCCGCCGCGATCCGTGCTCTTTCCACCCCCACAAGCACGATCGGGGGCGACCATGGCTGAGGCTACCTATGATTTCGGTTTGGTCTTCTCGCCGGCTCGTGTGTTGACGCCCTTGCGTGCGGCGCTCGCCTCCAGTCGGACGCCCAATCGTGCGTCCTGCCCGGCAGGACGGCCGGTCGTCGGGGCGATGTTTGCTCGACCTACTGCGCCCTGGTTGCGATCCAGTGCCGCCTCGCGCTGCTTGTCCTTCAGTGCCGGCGGCCAGAGTGACCGTGTGCGCGGCAGGTCGTACAGCTCCTTGTACGACCGAGCATCTAGCCCGTGCACACGGAAATGCATGTTCAGGCTCCCAAGCCATTCGCCGCAGGAATGGCATTGCACCTGCGTTCCGTCCGCAGAAAAAACAACGACGCCCCTCGGAGGAAGAGAGGCGTCGGTCTGGGCTTCAGGTTCGGGCGATGGCCGGTTCTTGAGTTTCCACGCCCGCAAGTATGCAAGCCGTTGCTCACGATCCTTGTGCGGCATCAGGGTGTCGATGCTCGCTTCAGCTCTTCCACAAGGTCTTCCAGCACGGCTGTCCTCTCCAGCGTTATGCGCCAGAGATCGAGCGCCATGCCGGGCTTCAGCGGCTGCTCACCAGCCGCCATGCGGCGGACATGTCGATCCGAGACGTCAAGATCACGGGCAATGGCCGATTGCCACTGAGACCCATAAAGGGCCTCGCCGGTACGCTTCAGAAGGTCACTCATTACCAGACAGCCTTTCCGGTTGCGATGTGGCGATATTCGCCATCGATGAGGTGCAGCTCGAGAAAATCTTCAACGCGGCCCTGCTCAAGCAGCGCAATCGTGTCGTTGTCGCGGACAGACTGGACTTCAAATTCCGGCTCGACGCCAGCCTGGACGGCGGCCTCATAAGAGTGGTGGCCGTCGAGAACGACCTGATACTCTTCGCCGTCGATCTCGAAAACGGGCGAGAGGAAAACCGTGAAGTCAGCAACCGCCAGCTTTTCAGCTACGGTTTCTTCGTTGCGGTATTCCTGAGCAGAGATGATGTGAGCCATGACATTCGGGCCTCCTTGCCCAGATCGGCGGGACAGTTCCCTTCCGTTCATGTCCTAAATCTAGGACATTTCACCTCAACCGTCAAGCGACTTTTTGCGCAGGCGTGTGAAGTTTACACCCCAAACACGATCGGGGGCGACCATGGCTGACAAGATGCATGTCATCGTCTGGAAATCGGTCATCGTCGAGGAATGGCTTGTCGAGGGCGAAAAGAGCGCCGCCGATGCCAAGGAGGCATTCCTAGATGGTGCCTGCCGACTGATCAGCCGCAGCGAGTTCGACGACGGCAGGATCGTGAAAATTCGCATTGCCGACGAACGCGATTTCGCGAACGCTGAGGCTATTCAGCCCCTCAGCAGCTTTGTCGGCCTCTCCACCAGATCCACGAGCGGGGGCGACCATGCGCGTGATTGAGCAACGGCGTGGATACTTCCACGGCACCCACAAGGGCGCAACCATTGAGATCGAGCGCGATCCCTGCCCAGGCGCCCCAGAGCGCAAATTCTATATCCGAGTTCGCTGGAAGGATGGTGGCTACCTCTACGACGGCTGGTCACCGCAAGGCGTCGATACCATGGCCGAAGCGAAGCGGGACGCCATCAAAGGAGCATGCCTCAACTCGAAGGGTGGTGACCATGCGTGACGTTTACGGATTGGAGGCAGCGATGCTTGCCGCTTCAATTATTTCCTCATTTTGTGACGCGCATGTCCGCACCGAAAGGCGGCAGAAGGCTACGCTGCGCCCGATCTCCCTGAATGACCACAGCCCCGTGATCGATACGACGCGCGAGAGCAAACGCGCCCGTCGTCGCAGGCTCGCCAAGGCCACCCTAGGAACAGGAGACAACCATGGTTAACCGTACGGATCTGATCGACCACATCAACCGCCTTCGCGACCGTCTGCGCCTGCTGGCGCTAGCAGCACTGTCGCTTGAGGATTCCGACAACGCGAATGCAATGCATCTCGGCATCTCCGAGGCGAAGGCGGCGGCTGATGAGATCAAAGCCTTGTTGGAGAATGATACTGGCCGGGCCGCCAGCGAAGCGGAGGGTTCGGTCTGATGGGTAAAATCCAAGGATCTCCGGCGCACCTCAATGCATGCGGTCGCTATCAGCCTGTCGCTGCGCCATTGAACTGGTGTCGCCGACCTCGTTCTCTAACAATGCCTCCTCAGCGAGGCGTACGAGAAGGGACCTACCGTCTCGGGCCGCAAGTTCGCGGACGACGACCAGCGCAAACCGAATCTGCTCTTGATGTTTACGCATCTCAAGCCCTCCAAGGTGCGCGTGGAAAATCGTGCCACGATCACCAAAGAGTTGCAATAGCTAGATTTTGCACGCAGGCATGCGCTGCGGCCTCCCTCCCGACATCCGAAAAGGACCGAGCATGACAATGCTGCGTGAAGCAATCACGATGGCGGCGCTTGCACACGACGGTCAGACCGACAAGGCAGGCGCGCCCTACATCTTCCATCCGCTCAGGGTAGCTTCAACGTTCTCGGATGCAACATTGCAGACGATTGCTGTGTTGCATGACGTGGTCGAGGACACCGCGCTCACCCTGAGCGATCTGGACGCACATTTCCCGCAGGGCATCGTGAACGCCGTAGATGCTCTCACGCGCCGGCCGGGCGAGACCTATGAGGATTTCATCGTGCGTGTCGGCCGAAATCCTATTGCCCGCCAGGTCAAGATTGCCGACCTTCGAGACAACCTTCGCCCGGGCGCGCCCCACCTCACGACTCGGTACGAAAAGGCGTTGAGTGTTTTGGCGGAGATAGACGCCGGCCGCGCTGCGCAGGAGAAGGAGCCGAGAGAGTGAACCAAATCGACTTCACCCGTCCGGTCCCTCGCCTCGGGCTCAACCGTGCAGAGGTCGCGGTTGCTATCGGCGTCAGCGTCGGCACAGTCGACCAGATGGTCCAGGAGGGCTTCCTTCCGAGGCCGAGACGATGGCATACTCGTAAGGTATGGCTCGTGTCCGACATCGTCGCAGCGATGGCTGATTGGCCGGACGACGGGCTACTCAATCATAGGGAAGGCGCTGACGACGGGGATGACTGGCGGGCGTCTGCGTGACAGGCGTGGCCAACATCGATCTGCCATACGTCGAGACCAACAAAAGCCGTCACAAGACGGTGCGCTACTATCTGCGCATTGACGGGAAGCGGATTTGCCGGCTCCCGGACGATATCAACTCCGAAGAATTCATCGCTGCCTACTGGAAGGCCAGAAACTCGGCTCAGGCGCTCCTTGAGCGAAAAGTCGAGCCGAAAGCCATTTCAGCGATGGTGAAGCCCAATACATTTCGCTGGCTCTGCATGGAGTACATGCGGTCGCACGCATTCACCAGCCTCGACAAAACCACTCAGGCCAGCAGGCGCAGCATCATGGAATCGATGTGGGCGGAAGCTTTAAGCACCCAGGATCATCGGCTTTTCGCTGACATCCCTTTGTCGAAAATGAACATCGCACATGTCGAGGTGCTTCGAGATCGGAAGAAAGAAGTCCCATTCGCCGCCGACGAACGGCTCAAGGTGCTGCGCCAGGTGTTTGACACCAAGCGCGAAGGGAAACCGATCACGAGCAACGTCGCGCGCGCGGTTGAACCTTTCGGCGTCCATTCCGACGGCCACGAAACCGCCACGCCGTCCGACCTTGAGCGCTTCATCGCTCATCACGGCGTGGATTCGAGGGCCGTCCTCTATCTCTCAATCGGCATGTACACTGGGCTTCGTGTTTCCGACCTATCGGTACTTGGCCCGCAGCATCGCCGCGGCGACGAATTTCGGCTCCGGCTCTTCAAAAACCGCAACCGGACACCGACCGATCTCGTGGTTCCGATCCACCCGATCCTCGAAGGCGTCCTCGCGCGTCACCCGGTAACCGCCCTCACCTACCTCGTCACGGAATATGGAAAGCCGTTCTCCATTAAGGGGCTCGGCAATCGAGTGTCGGATTGGTGGCGCCAAGCCGGGATGCCGCACCTGACATCGCACTCAGTGCGCAAGGGGCTGGCCACAGACGTTGCTCACAATGAGGCGACGGATAGCATGATGGAAGCAATGTTCGGCTGGCGCGATGCGAAAACGTCGAAGATCTACACACGCAACGCCGAACGGGCGAGGCTGTCGCGCCAGACGGTAGCCAGGATCAACTGGGATGGCATCGGCACGAAGCTGCTCGTGAGTGATGAAGGGGCCGAAGGTGTGGCAGGGTGTGGCGCCGCGGATTGATTTCGTTTGGAGAATATTTGCTGGAAAGTGTGGCAGACAGTTAGGTAAGACACGGTAAAATAAGGACTTGATGGTTCTCGGCGAGGCCTCCAACCCCTTCAAACCATCACCGTAATGGATTGAAAATACGAGTGTATTTTCCCGGTGTGGCAACAGATCATGGCTCCGCCGATGGGATTGTGCGGGGCGCACCAAACGTTCCATGCCAAACAATCGCGTCCATCACGCCCATGCCAGATCGGTTCGAACCTGCGGCCTTCAGGTCATGAATCTGGCAAGACGTTCGGCCTTTCCGCATCGATAAAATGCCGGGCCACGCTCCCGGCTTGACCGCTGGCGATCGTGCATGCCGATCGGTCTCGATTGGCGGGGCGCAGCATGGGAGAGCGCACATGCCGAGACCGGCAAAGGCTCTCGGGCACACTGCGCGATGGTCTGCCGGCAAAATTTCGGTTCTTGAGAAAAATGGCTTGTAGAACGCCTTCACACCGCGTTCAACGGCGGGAGTGCGATCGTATCCCCCTCACCGGCCGGGCTGCGCTGGAGAAGGAACCGCAGCATGATTGAGACCGAGGGCTTCATCGATTATTTCAGGACCCGCCACGGCTGGAAGTGCCGGCCGGGCTCGGCCATTTTCAAGGATCTGACCAGCTTCGCAACGGAGCAGGTCGAAACCGCTCACGGCATTGAAGACCTCTATGTGCTGTTCTGCGTTGCGCATGGGATGGCTGTGAAACCCTCGCCACCGGAGCGG
This sequence comes from Shinella sp. JR1-6, assembly GCF_004284735.1. Taxonomy (NCBI): domain Bacteria; kingdom Pseudomonadati; phylum Pseudomonadota; class Alphaproteobacteria; order Hyphomicrobiales; family Rhizobiaceae; genus Shinella; species Shinella sp. JR1-6. The sequence continues at coordinate 38,274 of NZ_SHMI01000024.1, forward strand.
CGGGAATGAACCGCATCGACTTCACCCACCCGGTCCCTCGCCTCGGCCCCGATCGGGCTGATGGTTGCCGTAGCAATTGATGCAAGCGTCCCTTCCGCCGCCGACGGGCGGTTGGAGGCCTTGCGCCGGTTGTTCGACACAAGGCGTGAAGGGAAACGGTCGCCAGAATCCATTGGAATGGCACCGACATGAAACTTCTCGCAAGCGATGAAGGCACAGAGAAAGTGCGGGGAGAGACGTAGGATATTGGAGAGCAACGATCTGAAGGCTCCGTCGCGACCTTCAATCCCTTTCTTTCGTCAATCTACTCTCTTGATTTCACTGCCCAATATACCAGGTATATATTGGGCACGCCCTCATGCGCTGCCGGAACCGGATTGCGGCATACGGCCGATGCACGCCAGATCAACAGGAGAGAATCCGATGCCCAGTCTCAGAACCTTCGCGGCGATCGTCCTTGCCTTTGGCCTGGTGGGCTGCACAGCCGCTTCCGCGCTGGAGCCGGTCCCGGGGAGCATCATCTACAAGGGCCAGCCGCGCACGAAGCTGACCAAGGCGCCGATCGGCAGCACGTTCGAACACCACTTCCGCGATCAGTTCGGCGATGACTATGTGGAAGTCTACCGGATCGCGCCGGACCGGTCGCTGGAGCTGCTCTCTCGGCGCAGGATCGACATCGTCGAGTTCGGCAACGGACGATAGACGGTTCGATATCCGGAAAAACGCCAAACGGGTAGACGAACGCACTGCGACCTGTCAGAAGCGGCGCGGGACGCGACTGCCGATAATTTTAGATCGGGGTCGGGCGACCGATTGACGTCACGTTGCTGCCGCGAGACCACGCTGGCCCTCCCCATACCCATCCTCAAGAGCGATTGCTTGGCCCGCCGCTTCGATCCGGCGCCCCTGATCTCACCGCAACAGCAATGCCGTCCCGTAGAGCCCCAGGGCAAACACCGTGTGCGCGACCAGATTGAGGAACCGCACCATGTTGGCATTCGGAAGCTTTGACGCCGCCACGCCGATCCCGAGGCCGGGCTGGAGCAGGAACCAGCCGGCGCCGACGGTGACGATGCCGAGAATCCAGGCTGGCAGGAAGGTCGGTGCGGCGAACCAGGCCCCGCCGACGATCAGCGCCAGAATCACACCATAGAGAATGCCGACGGCATAGTGGCCGATCCAGCCGAGCGCGAGCTCCGACGCGAAAGGGTCCGCCTTGCCGATATCGTCATGAAAGACGGTGCCGTTCTTCAAGTGCCAGAACCAGCGACCAACCGGCGCCCAGTTCGGCCGCGCCTGGCGAAAGCCCTTCCAGAGCAGAACGGCCCAGAGGTCCATCAATACGGTGGCGCCGATGCCGATCGCCACGCCCTTCAACAGCAGTTCCATATAGTCCCCTCGCCCAAGCATTGCCTGCCCGGTTAGAGCAGGTCCGCAGGAGCGACGCAACAAAGCCCGTCAGCGCGGATTGCGCCGTGCCTTTCGGGTCGCCCACCAGACGGCGAGGCGGCGGCGCTGGCGACGGACGAAGGGGGAATCGTGCGAAAGCACGAGAAGACCGAGCGGCACCATCCAGAAACCGAGCACCGGAAGGAAGCCGAGAAGGCCGCCGACGATGAGAAGCACGCCGATCACGGTGCGAAGCCAGCGCGATTCCGGCAGTTTCATCCGGAAAGAGCCGATCACGATCTCCCGCGTGCGGGGGTCGATGCCAAAATGCATATTTGTTTTTCGCGTCGTCATTCGTCGTCCATTTCACGCAAACGCCCGGTTTTCCAAGGCTCTTCCATCTCCCAGTTGGAGACTTGTCCACAATCAATCAAGTCTCGTGCATTTTTTTGTCAAAAAGCGCTTGGCAAATCGATCAGGCGTTTGTATTACGCGCTCACTCCGCAGCGAGCGGATGATCCCTGGTAGCTCAGCGGTAGAGCATTCGACTGTTAATCGACAGGTCGCCGGTTCGAATCCGGCCCGGGGAGCCAGATTTTGAAGGGCTGCGCTGAATAGCGCGGCCCTTCTGCTTTTCAGCCACCAGACACTTTCAGCCGTTGAAACCCGACAGCCTAGCGTGGGCTGAGCGGTGGGCGCTTTATGTTCATCTGGAGTTCGTGGCGGCTGGCGAAGCGGCCGAAGAGCAGGAGCAGCTTGCGCTCCTCAGCCTTGTCCAGCCCGTTCCTGCGGCAATGTTCGATGACGTCGAGGACATGACGGGTCTGGCGGGGCGTGAACTGGCGATTGTCGATGGGATGCGTCATCGGATGCCTCCTCCGTTCGGTAGCCGAACCAAGGAAGAATGCGCCGGGCCATGGCTTTGTTCCCGGCGCCCGTCGTGTCAGGCAACCATTCCGGCGCCGGACTGGCCAGCCTTGCGGGAGAGGCCGTAATCCCGGTCCTGCAGCGGGCGGCGGAAGGTCTGGCTGCGGTCGCGCGGCAGGGCCGAAAGGTCGGCGAGCGGCGTTCCGATCGCCCCATCCGCGTAGGTGCCCGTTGCAATATCGTCCTCGGGCGTGGCCGGGCTCACCTGAAAAAATCCGAAAAACATCCTGCTGTCTCCAGTTTCTCTCCAAACGGCCGATCGGGGTTTGCGTTCCCTCCGACGCGCCGGATAGACGCAAAATTAACCATGTTTGCTAACAGGTCGTTAAAGCCCTCGCTTTTTGCGATCGGCGACGGGCCTCTTCCTGATCCGGCCTGTCATGATTCACGTCTTGGCGTACGCCGCCATTGGCGATAGCCTTCATCCAACGTCGGGTTGGCAGAGGGGCAATCGATGACGACTGAAATGATTTCAGAAAAGGCATTTCCAGACCAGGATGCACTGACGTCCGCCAATTTTGCCGAACGCACCAGACGGCTGCCCTTGCGCGCCAGGATGGTGTTGCGGGGCCTCTTGGACCTCGAGACCGGCGCACTGGCGATGACCGTCCCCGGCGGGCAGACCTTCTTGATCCGCGGCAGGACACAGGGGCCCAGCGCCGCTGTCCGGCTCAACAACTGGAATCTCGTCAACCGCGCCGTCAGTGCCGGCACGATCGGCGTTGCGGAAAGCTATATGGACGGCGACTGGGAAAGCCCGGATGCTGGCGCCTTCCTCGAACTCTTCCTCGTCAATACGACTGTCGGCCGCAGCTACACCAACGGCCCGCGCGGCCTCTTCCTCCTCGCGGAAAAATTCCGTCACTGGCTGAATGCCAACACCCGCCGCGGCTCGAAGCGCAACATCTCGGCGCATTACGATCTCGGCAACGAGTTCTATTCGCAGTGGCTCGACCCGACGATGACCTATTCGTCCGCGCTCTATTCCCGCGGCGCAAACGACCTCACCTCGGCCCAGGTCGCAAAATACCGCGCGCTGGCCGAGGCGACCGGCATCGGCCCGAACGACCATGTGCTGGAGATCGGCTGCGGCTGGGGCGGCTTTGCGGAATTCGCCGCCAGCGAGATCGGTTGCAAGGTGACGGGCCTGACGATCAGCCGCCAGCAGCTCGCCTTCGCGCGCGAGCGCATGGCAAAGGCCGGGCTTGCGGACCGGGTCGAGCTTAAGTTTCAGGATTACCGCGACGAGACCGGCACCTATGATCGCATCGTCTCCATCGAGATGTTCGAGGCGGTCGGCGAACGCTACTGGCCGGCCTATTTCTCAAAACTCAGCGAATGCCTGAAGCCGGGCGGCCGCGCGGGCCTGCAGATCATCACCATTCTACAGGAGGCCTATGCCGAGTACCGGGCCAATCCGGATTTTATCCAGAAATACGTCTTCCCAGGCGGCATGTTGCCGACCCGCGAGCACCTTGCCTCCCTCGGCCGACAGGTCGGGCTCGCGACGGCCTCCGACATCGGCTTCGGCCACGACTATGCCCGCACCCTCGCCGAATGGCGCCACCGCTTCTGGGCCGCCTGGGAGCGCATCGTCCCGCTCGGCTTCGACGAGCGCTTCCGCAAGCTCTGGGAGTTCTACTTCTATTATTGCGAGGCGGGCTTTCGGGCCCGAAACATCGACGTTCGCCAGGTGGTCTACACGCGGCCTGCCGCCTGAGGGCAAGACATGGAAAAAATCCCTCTGGAAGGTCGCTCCATGGGAACACGATTTCTTGCAAAGCGCGGCTTGCCGGCCGAAAAGACGCTTTCCAATCTAGGCACATGAAGCGAGGCTCGGGTCCCATGGCAATTCTTCCGTCCGTTCTGGATGCAATCGGCAACACGCCGCTGATCCGGCTCAAGGGAGCCTCGGAGGCGACGGGCTGCGAAATCCTCGGCAAGGCGGAATTTCTGAACCCCGGCCAGTCGGTCAAGGATCGCGCGGCACTTTCGATCATCCGGGCGGCGGAGCGTTCGGGCGCCCTGCGGCCGGGCGGCGTCATCGTCGAGGGCACGGCGGGCAATACCGGCATCGGTCTTGCCCTCGTGGCGCAGGCGCTCGGCTATCGCACCGTCATTGTCATTCCGGAAACCCAGAGCCAGGAGAAGAAGGACGCGCTGCGGCTGCTCGGCGCCGAGCTCGTCGAGGTGCCGGCCGTTCCCTACAAGAACCCGAACAACTACGTAAAACTCTCCGGCCGCCTTGCCGAGCAGCTCGCAAAGACCGAGCCGAACGGCGCGATCTGGGCGAACCAGTTCGACAATGTCGCCAACCGCGACGCCCATATCGAGACGACGGCGCCGGAAATCTGGCGCGACACCGACGGCAAAGTCGACGGCTTCGTTTCGGCCGTCGGCTCGGGCGGCACGCTTGCAGGCGTCGCCGCCGGCCTCAAGGCGAAGAACCCGAACATCAAGATCGCCCTTGCCGATCCGGATGGCGCCGCCCTCTACAACTATTATGCGCATGGCGAGCTGAAATCCTCCGGCAGCTCCATCACCGAAGGCATCGGCCAGGGCCGCATCACGGCCAATCTCGAAGGTTTTACGCCGGACTATTCCTACCAGATCCCCGACACCGAGGCCGTCCCTCTGGTCTTCGACCTGATCGAGAACGAAGGCATCGCCGTCGGCGGCTCCTCGGGTATCAACATTGCCGGCGCGATCCGGCTCGCCCGCGACCTCGGCCCCGGCCACACGATCGTGACGATCCTGTGCGACTATGCTAACCGCTACCAGTCGAAACTCTTCAACGCGGACTTCCTCGATTCGAAGGGCCTGCCCGTTCCGGGATGGCTGAAGGCGAAATCAGGGATCAAGGTCCCCTATCAGCCGGTCGAATAGGTCTCATGTCCCTCACCACCACTGCCCTCTTCCGCGACGATTTCTATCTTTCGACGAACGAGGCGGTGGTGACGGCGGTGCACCAGGACGGCGGCATCGAGCTCGACCAGACCTGTTTCTACGCGACGTCGGGCGGCCAGCCCGGCGACAGCGGTTTCCTGGAGCGCGCCGACGGCAGCCGCATCGCGCTCGGTCCGGCGGTGACCGGCGCGACCAAGGACATCATCCTCCACCGGCCGCTGGAGGGCGAGGCGCTGCCGATCGTCGGCGAGGCTGTTGTCGCCCATATCGACTGGGCGCGCCGCTACAAGCTGATGCGCATGCACACGGCCTGCCACCTGCTCTCCGTCGTCTGCCCCTATCCGATCACCGGCGCGGCGGTCGGCGAGGACGACAGCCGCGTCGATTTCGACATGACGGAGACGATCGACAAGGACGAGGTGACGGCCCGGTTGATGGCGCTCGTTGCGGAGAACCACCCAATCTTCGTGCAGTGGATCACCGATGCGGAACTTGCCGCCAATCCCGGCATCGTGAAATCGAAGAATGTACGCCCGCCGATGGGCCTTGGCCGGGTCAGCCTCGTGTGCATCGGCGAGAACTCCGCCATCGACAGCCAGCCCTGCGGCGGCACCCATGTCTCCGAAACCCAGGAAGTGGGTGCCATCCACATCGCCAAGATCGAGAAGAAGGGCAAGGAGAACCGCCGGTTCCGCATCCGATTCGGGGCGCCTGAGGCCTGACGGGATAGGCTCCGCGGCAAAATCGATCTAGGATATTTTCCAGCATATTCAAAATATTGCAGTGCCCATCACGCAGAGTACACCTGCCGGGCACTGCCAGCCTGACAGGGAGAAGACCATGTCCAACGACAAGAGCCGGTTCGTCGTCTCGGCGGACTTCGTGGAAAAGCAGCTCGGCGCGCCGCAGTTCCGCATCGTCGATGCCGCCTGGTATCTTCCCGCGCAGAACCGCAACGGCGCGGCCGAGTATGCGGCAGGCCACATTCCCGGCGCCGTGTTCTTCGACCAGGACGTGATCGCCGATCATTCGGGCACGCTGCCGCACACCGTGCCCTCGCCGGAACTCTTCGCCGCCGAAGTCGGCAAGCTCGGCATTTCCGATACGGACACCATCGTCGTCTATGACGGCCCCGGCATCTTCACCGCACCGCGCGTCTGGTGGCTGCTCCGCACCATGGGCGCAAAGAACGTCTTCGTTCTCGACGGCGGGCTTGACGGTTGGAAGAAAGAGGGCCGGCCGCTTGAGACCGACCTGCCCGAACCGGCACCAGCCGTCTTCCACACCAATTTCAATCCCTATGCCGTCACCTCCTTCGAGGAGATGCGCGGGATCGTCACGACCGGCGCCAGGCAGATCGCCGACGCGCGCGGCGCCGGCCGCTTCACCGGCGAGGAAGCCGAGCCGCGCGCGGGCATGCGCTCCGGCCACATGCCGGGTGCAAAAAGCATGCCGTCGGGCACTTTTTCCGAGGGTGGCCGGTTCAAGGATCTCGCCAGTCTGCGTCGGCATTTCGAGGAAGCCGGCATCGACCTTTCCAGGCCGGTCGTCACGACCTGCGGTTCGGGCATCACCGCCGCCATCATCACGCTGGCCCTGCATTCGCTCGGCCATGAGAACAACACGCTCTATGACGGCTCCTGGTCCGAATGGGGCGGCCGGGACGACACGCCCGTGGTGACGGGGAAAGACTGATGGCAAAAAAGTCCCGGCCCGCGCCGATCGCGGTGCATGTCACCACGCTGGAAATGACCGCGCCGCCGAAGCAGAGCCTGCCGGTGCCGGTCAACGTGCACACTGCCATCCTCAGCGCGCCCGACATCCCGCTCGCCTTCTACCGCTTCCTCTATCGGCAGGTCGGCGGACGCTGGCACTGGGTCGACCGGCTGCGCATGGACGACGCAACGCTTGCCGCGACGCTGCACGACAAGCGCAACAGCGTCACGGTGCTCTATGTGAACGGTGCGCCGGCCGGCTTCTTCGAGCTTCTGCAGGTGGACGACACGGTGGTGGAGCTGTCGCATTTCGGCCTGTTCGAGCGGGCGCTCGGTCTTGGCATCGGCAAGTGGTTCCTGCTGCAGACGCTCTATGCCGCCTGGGCGCCCGGCCCGACGCGCGTCACGGTCGATACCAACAATCTCGATCATCCGCGCGCGTTGCAGCTCTACCAGATGTTCGGCTTCTCGCCGGTCGGCACGCGGGACACCGACCTTGTGCCGTTGTCGGACGCCGAGCTGCTTGCGCTTGCCAAGCGCGACTGTCTTTTGCCCGGCGAGGTGCGTTAATCACTCTGAACGGAACCTAACAGGCGGTTCAGGTCCGCTTCAGATCGCCTGTGGCACTTTCCAGCCAACAGACGATCAACCGAGCAAGGAAACACCGCCATGCAACGCCGCGCCTTTCTGACCGCGTTCGCCACCGCCCTCGCCGTTCCCGCCTTTTCGGGCCTCGCGGTCGCACAGGAAACCCCGTCCTCGGAAATCATCCTGCGCCGGCTCGATGCGGCGCCGGCACGTCGCCTGCGCGAAGAGGAACGGGTGACGGTGCGTGAACTCAAGCGCCGGCCGGACCTGCGCAGCGCGGCACCGTCGATCAACATCCAGTCGATCAACTTTGCCTTCGGCTCCGCCGATATCCCGCGCTCGGAATACCGCAAGGTGCGCCAGATCGCCCGCGCCATGGAGCAGTTGCTGAACCGCCGCCGCCGCGCCGTTTTCCTGATCGAGGGCCACACGGACGCCGTCGGGTCGGCCGCTTCCAACCAGATCCTGTCGGAGCGTCGCGCCGAATCGCTGAAATGGGTGCTCGTGCAGGAGTTCGGCATTCCCTCCCGTGCGCTCGAAACCGTCGGTTATGGCGAGGATTACCTGCTCGTTCAGACGCTGAACGAGGAATGGCGCAACCGGCGTGTGACGCTGCGCCGCATCGACGAGTTCGTGCGCTGAAGCCCGCTGGAAGCACATGAAAATCACCGCGGACCGGCCGTCCGGACACCGCGGTGATCGCCTTCCGGGCAACTGGTCCGGACCAATTCGCCGCTGGAAACGCTGTCACAGCTGTGCCATATGACTGTCACGCGCAATTCCGGGGGCGATGGATCCGCTGGACGGATCGATCGGCAGACAAACGGAACTTCTCGCTCGCATGGACAGCCGCACGCCCGACCTTCGCGATTTGCTCGGCAAGCGGGTGCGCGTCCTGCACACCAAGCGGCGCCTCAGCATCCAGAAACGCATCGTAGAGTTCGAGCAGCAAACCTATGTGCTGCATTTCTTCCTGCGCAAATCGACGAAGGACCGCTTCGAGGCGGCGGTGCGCAAGCTCCAGCAGTCGGGCATTTCCGCCCAGCATGTCTGTGCCGGCACCGGCTCGCGGCGCGAGGCCCTGCGGGCCGGCGGCCACTGGCTGGCGCTCTCCTTCCTGCCGGGCACGCCGCTGTCGCGGAAAGCCCATCCGAAGGCCCTCGCCGCGCTCGGTGGAACGCTGGCGAAGCTGAACGCGATCGAAGGCGCCGCTTCGGGCGCGCTCTTCGAGCGGCGGCAGCCCGTCCTGCCGCACGAGGCCTATCTTTCCTTCGCCGGCGCGGCGCATACACCCCAGGAGCGGCGCTGGATCGAGGAAAGCCTTGCCCGCATGCGCCGCCTGCCCGCAAACCAGCTGACCCACGGCGATCTCTACGGCAGCAACATCATCGAGCAGGACCACCACGCGATCGGCCTCATCGATTACGAGCTGATGACCTATGACGTGTCGGGCATCGAGCTTGCCGCCACGCTGATGCGCCCCTTCTGTCGCCAGGGCGCGCAGCGGCGGAGCCTGCTTGAGGGTTACCTCGCGGCCTGCCCCGCGGCCCTTGCCGATACATGGCGGCACCATGCGCCCGATTTCGTCTTCGCCGCAGCGACGCGACTGCTTGCCGCGCGGCAGAGGCGCATTCGTCACCTCACCATCCGTGATCGCCTGCTGGCGGCAGGCGAACGCGTGCTGCCGTCGTCGATGCGCAAGCGGGTGAAGGATCGGCGGACAGCAATCGCCAAGAACATCGCCTCTGTCCGGGAGAACGAGGCCTATTATCTGCATATCGCCCGGACCATGGTCGGCCTCTACCTCGCCGAGCCGGCGATCGACCCCGTGCATCTCCTGGAACATTGCGACAAACTCTTCCGCAAACCGGGCTGAGCCGCAGGAAACGGGTGTCGCGATCGCGGCAAAAACGGGAGGCTACCGGCACGTCAACCGGAGCCCTGTGCCATGTCCATCCGCTTCCTGCCCATGCCGACCGAAACCGCCGCCGCCTATTGGACCGGCGGCAAGGATGCCTACGGCCTTGAGCCGGAACGGCATGTTTCCGACGGTACCGGCGTGCCCTGCCGCCATTGCCTGCGGCTGGTCGGCGCCGGGGAGCCCTATCTCGTCCTGGCGCACCGCCCCTTCCCGGCCATGCAGCCCTATGCGGAAACCGGACCGATCTTCCTCCACGCCGAGCCCTGTCCGGCCCATCAACCCTCGCAAAGCCCGCCGCCAATGCTGACCAGCCGCGACTACATCGTGCGCGGCTATTCGGCGGAAGACCGCATCCTCTACGGCACCGGCGCCGTGGTGCCGACATCCGACATCCCGTCCTATGCCGCAGTGCTGCTCGCCCGGCAGGACGTCGCCTATCTGCATATCCGCTCGGCCCGCAACAACTGCTACCAGTGCCGCGTCGAGCGGGCATGAAAAAGGCCCGGATCGCTCCGGGCCTCCTTTATCCGTACCGTGACCCCGATCAGGCGACGTTGAGCACCGCTTCGGGCGCATAGGCCTCGTAGCCGAGCGCATCGGCGACCGGGCGGTTCGTCACGCGGCCCTTGTGCACGTTGAGACCGGCGCGGAGGTGCCGATCCTCGGCAATCGCCTTCAGGCCCTTGTCGGCAAGCTGCAGGCCGTAGTGCAGCGTTGCGTTGTTCAGGGCATGGGCGGAGGTGACCGGCACGGCGCCCGGCATGTTGGCGACGCAATAGTGCACCACGCCGTCGATCTCGTAGGTCGGGTCGGAATGGGTCGTCGCGTGCGAGGTCTCGAAGCAGCCGCCCTGGTCGATGGCGACGTCGACGATGACCGCCCCCTTCTTCATGCCCGAGAGCATTTCGCGGGTGACGAGTTTCGGGGCCGCGGCACCGGGGATCAGCACTGCGCCGATGACGAGATCGGCGGAGAAGACCTCCTCCTCCAGCGCGTCGATGGTCGAATATCGGGTATGGATGCGCCCGCCGAAGAGATCGTCGAGCTGGCGCAGGCGCGGGATCGAGCGGTCGAGGATCGAAACATCCGCGCCGAGGCCCGCGGCCATCTTCGCCGCGTGCAGGCCGACGACGCCGCCGCCGATGATCGCGACCTTGGCCGGCAGCACGCCGGGCACGCCGCCGAGCAGGATACCGCGGCCGCCATTGGCCTTCTGCAGCGCCGTGGCACCCGCCTGGATGGACAGGCGGCCGGCGACCTCGGACATCGGCGCAAGAAGGGGCAGACCACCGCGCTCGTCCGTCACCGTCTCATAGGCGATGGCGGTGACGCCGGAGGCGAGAAGGCCCTTGGTCTGGTCCGGATCGGGCGCAAGATGCAGGTAGGTATATAGAATCTGTCCGTCGCGGAGCTGCGCCCATTCGGCGGGCTGCGGTTCCTTGACCTTCACCACCATGTCGCACTTCTGGAAGATATCGGCGGCGGTGGCGGCAATCTTCGCGCCGGCGGCGCGATAGGCGTCATCGTCTGCGCCGATGCCGGCGCCGGCCTTGGTCTCGACGAGAACCTCGTGGCCGTGGGCCACATATTCGCGCACGGCACCGGGCGTCAGACCCACCCGATATTCATGATTCTTGATTTCCTTCGGACAACCGACACGCATGCGCGTTCCTTTCCCAGTGTGTTCCCGTTTTCATTGCCGCCGCTCTCGGCGGGGATCACCATGGAAGCAGAGGACGCACGCAATGTCCTTGCAAAGCCGGTTTGCGAAACGGCCACACGTCGAATATTCTCCTGATATTAGCGGAATTTTCGAAGGAAATTCGAATGGCGCACTTGGATACAATCGATGCTGCGATCCTCAAGGCTCTCCAGCAGAACGGGCGAATCTCCAATGCCGAGCTTGCCGAGCGTGTCGGCCTGTCGCCCTCGGCCTGTTCACGCCGCCTCGACATCCTCGAAAAATCCGGCACCGTCACCGGCTACCACGCCCGCATTTCGCCCAAGGCGCTGGACTACAAGATGATCGCCATCGTGCACATCTCGCTGTCCGGCCAGTTCGCCAAGACGCTCGCGGAATTCGAGGCGGCGGTCAAACTCTGTCCCAACGTGCTGGTCTGCTACCTGATGTCGGGTGAATACGACTACATCCTGCGCGTCGCCGCAAAGGACCTAGAGGACTACGAGCGCATCCACCGCGACTGGCTGTCGGCCTTTCCCCATGTGGTGAAGATCAATTCGAGCTTCGCCCTGCGCGAGATCATCGATCGGCCGAATGTCGGGGTCTAGGTCGTTCCGGTTTCACGCGGTTCCAGGAGCAAAACCGCTAGACGCTTTCGCTGGAGATGACGCGGTTGCGCCCGCCGTTCTTGGCGGCATAAAGCCGGGCATCGGCAGCGGAGAGCAGCGCATTCAGCGTCGTGCCGTCGCTGTAGCTGTTGGCGATGCCGATGCTGACCGTCACCGGCACGCCGTCCGGCCGGCGGATTTCGGCCTCGACGGCCTGGCGCAACATCTGCGCCCGCTCGGTGCCGACCGCCGGGGAAATGTCCTCGCAGATGACCACGAATTCCTCGCCGCCGAAACGAAACAGCCGGTCGCTGGTGCGCAGGGCCCGCTGCAGGCTGGCGGCGATATCCTTCAAAACGCCGTCGCCGGCAAGGTGCCCGAAGCGATCGTTGACGTCCTTGAAATGGTCGGCGTCGATGATCATCAGTGCCATCGGCTTTCCCTCGGCCAACATGGCCGACAGCATGCGCGGCGCCTCGAACTCCAGGCGGCTGCGATCGTAGACGCCGGTCAGCGCGTCGCGGCCGGAACGGTCGAGCAGGTCCTCGTAGCGCTCTCGGAAGGTGAGATCGGCAAAGATGTCCGAGATCGGACGCGGTGAAACGGGAATGGCGGAAATGCGCGAATAGTGCAGGTACACGGTGATCAGCACCGCATAGGCGCTCGCCGCCAGCATCTTGGCAATCCAGCCGCCCCAGAACACCTCGGTCGGCGCGCCGTTGAGGAAATGCAGCGCGGCGAAGAAGCCGATCTGGTCAAAGGTGAGCACCACGATGCCGGAGACGAAGAAGCGCAGGGCCGTGTTCTTCTTGAAGACCCGCCCGAGCCGCTCGTAGAGCAGGATGATCGCCAGCGAATCGAGATAGAGCAGCGTCGTGCCCCACAGCATCAGCCAGCCCATCTCGTCGATGAAGGCAAGGTCGGCGATGCGGCCGGGCACCACGCCGATGGTCTGGTGATGGCGCAGGAAGAAACTGAGGCCGACCGTCAGGAAATTGCCGGCGAGCAGGCCGTAGATCGGCGCGCGCACCACCGCCGCATCCTCCTTCACATAAAGAAGGAGAATCATCATCAGCTTGCCGGAAAACAGCACCGAAGAGCCCGGCGAAATGACGCCGAAGGGCAATTCGATGTAGAAGACCGCGGCCAGATAGGTTTCCAGGAAGTGCATGACGCCGAGCGCGGCGATGAACACGCCGATTCCCAGCTGATGGCGCAGGTGCAGAAGGCCCACCATGAAGACGAAATAGAACCCGGCCTCGATGAGAAGCAGAATCAGGTTTTCAATACCCATGGGCTGTCCGCAGCATCTTCGACTGCCCGGCAGCTAACCGCACCGAGAGAGTCGCAACAAGTTGTTTTCCCGCGGATACAGGCAATCGCGCCGGTTCTCCAGCGCCTTCGTGCAATTGTGTACGACTTTTCACAGGGGCGGACGAAAAATCCGCCTGGGTCCTCAGACCTGCCGGCTGTCGATGCCGTCGCCGAAGAGCGAGGCGCCATGCTGGTCGGCGATCTGCTTCGCCTTGCGGAAGGTCGAGGCGACCGTATCGTCCCGCGAGGAGAAGAGATCAGCGCGGATGAAGCTGCGGGTCAGGACCCGGTCGCCGTCCCGCTTCTCGATCCGGCCTGCCAGACGATACTGCCCGCCTTCCGGAATGGGAGCCGCAACGAGGGTGAGGTCGTTGTAAGCCTCGGTTTCCTCCGCGATTTTCGCGGGAGTTGCCGAGTCGCCGCCGCGACCGAAGAGTTTTGAAAAGAACGATGCCATGGCCGATTGCTAACACAGGCCGCGGCGCGCTCCAAGGGGAGAGCTGTGGATAGCATCACCCGCCGCCGCGACGTCCTCTTGATGGAAGACTGGCGCGGGCAGCAGGCAACGCGACCTAGATAACGAGATTGGCCAGGATCTCGTTTTCCGTGATGTCCTGGTAGCGCAGGCCCGCCCCGTCGAAGGCCTTTTTCAAGGCAGCGAAATTCTCCGGCGCCTTGGTCTCGATGCCGATGAGGATCGAGCCGAAGTTGCGGGCGGATTTCTTGAGATATTCGAAGCGGGCGATGTCGTCGTCCGGGCCGAGCAGGTTGAGGACGTCGCGCAGCGCGCCGGGACGCTGGGCAAGGCGCAGGATGAAATACTTCTTCAGTCCCGCATGCCGCATCGCGCGCTCCTTGACATCGGGCAGGCGCTCGAAATCGAAATTGCCGCCGGAAACCACGGCAACGACCGTCTTGCCTTCCAGCGCCTCGCGGCCAAGCGCATCGAGCGCCGTCAGCGACAGCGCGCCGGCCGGCTCCAGCACCACGCCCTCGACATTCAGCATGTCGATCATCGTCACGCAGATCGCATTTTCCGACAGCAGCATCACCTGGTCGGCTGAGAAGCGGCTCAGCGCAGCGAAATTCAGCGCCCCGATCTGGCCGACCGCGGCACCGTCGACAAAGTTGTCGACCTGGTCGAGCGTCACCACCGCGCCGCTTTCGAGGCTGCGCCGGAGGCTCGGCGCACCCGCCGGCTCGCAGAAGATGAAACTCGACGGGCCGATCCGGCCGTCAAGGTAACCCGTTATGCCGGAGGCGAGACCGCCGCCGCCGACCGGCAACACGACGAGGTCCGGAAGCTTGCCATCCGGCAGCTGGGCGACGAATTCCGCCGCGACCGTCGCCTGTCCCTCGATGATGTCGGCATGGTCGAACGGCGGCACCATCAGCGCGCCGGTCGCCTCGGCATGCGCGCGGGCCGCCGTGTAGCACTGGTCGAAGAAGTCGCCGACGAGCTTGATCGTGACGAAGTCGCCGCCAAACATGCGCGTCTTGTCGATCTTCTGCTGCGGCGTCGTCACCGGCATGAAAACCACGCCCGGCACGCCGAAATGGCGGCAGACGAAGGCAAAGCCCTGCGCGTGGTTGCCGGCCGAGGCGCAGACGAAGCTGCGGGCACCGGAAGCATCGGCGAGCACCTTGCGGAAGAAGTTGAAGGCCCCGCGGATCTTGTAGGAGCGCACCGGCGAAAGGTCTTCGCGCTTGAGATAGATGTCCGCACCGTAGCGGGCGGAAAGATGTTCGTTCAGTTGAAGCGGCGTTTCGGGAAAGAGGCCGCGCAGGGCCTCCATGGCCGTGTCGACGTCGGGTGTCATGCTCTGGTCCGTGTTCGATAGATTGGGTTCAAAAAACTGCGTTTCTTGCCTTCGGAAAAGGACAGAGGCAGGCAAAGCCGATCATTCTTCAAACCTTTCCGATGCCCCGCGGCCGCGAGAGCCGCGCGACAGAACCTGCCCGAACCGGAATGGCGCCGCGCCGGGGCGCCATCCTTGAGTTTGGACGATGCAAAGGCTATGGCATATCGACGCGACGGTTACCACCCGCCCTGGCCAGCATGGCCTCTTCGAGACCAGAACTTGAACGCCACCATCTTCCGATCAGCCATCAATATCGCAGCCATCAGCGGGATCTATCTTTCCGTCGCGATGCTGATCCCGGCCTTCATCGACGTCTATTACGGCCATCCCGATTCGGAGGTGTTCTTCCTCTCCGCCTTCATGACCGGCGGCCTGTCGCTGGCAACGGCCGCGGCCACCCGGTCCGGCCCGCCGCCCTTCAACAAGCGCATGGGCTTTCTCGTCGTCAACATGCTCTGGCTGTCCGGCAGCATCATCGGCGCCATTCCGCTCTGGCTCTCCTCGCTGAACCTCACCTTCGCGCAGGCCTTCTTCGAGTCGGTCTCGGCGATCAGCACGACCGGCTCCACCGTCATTACCGGCCTCGACAACGCGCCGCCGGGCGTTCTGATGTGGCGCTCGCTGCTGCACTGGCTCGGCGGTGTCGGCATCCTGGCGCTCGGCCTGTTCATCATGCCCTATCTGCGCGTCGGCGGCATGTCCTTCTTCAAGCTGGAATCCTCGGATACGGCGGACAAGCCCTTCGCCCGAATCGCAAGCTACACCCGCGCCTTCCTCGCCCTCTATGTCGGCATCACCCTGCTCTGTGCCGTCGTCTATGCCGCACTCGGCATGAACCGGTTCGATGCACTGAACCATGCCATGTCGACGGTGGCGACCGGCGGGCTTTCGACGCATGACGCCTCCTTCGGCTACTACAAGAGCCTGCCGCTGCTGTGGGCAGCGACCTTCTTCATGACGCTGTCCAGCCTGCCCTTCTCCGTTTTGATCCTCTTCGTCGTGCGCGGGCGGCTCGATGCATGGCGCGACCCGCAGATCCGCGTCTTCCTTGGCTATCTCGTGCTCTTCTCCATTGCGGCGAGCGTGTTCCAGCGGCTCGAAAACGGTGTCAGTTTCCACGAGGCGCTCGCCCATTCCTTCTTCACCGTTGCCTCCATCCTGTCGACGACAGGCTTTTCGAGCGACGACTATACGCAATGGGGCCACTTCATCGTGGCGCTCGCCTTCGTCGCAACCTTCATGGGCGGCTGTTCGGGCTCGACCTCCGGGGGGCTGAAGGCCTACCGTCTGATCATCCTCTTCAACTTCATCCGCACCGGCCTCTACCGCCTGATCTATCCGGACGGCATCCACGCCGTGCGCTACGGATCGATGACCGTCGATGCCGATTTCCAGCGCAGCGTCTTCCTGTTCTTCATCACCTATGTCGCGATCTCGGCCGTCGGCGCGATCCTGCTCGCCCTGATGGGCTACGACGTGCTGACGGCGATCTCGGCGGCCGCGACCTCGCTGTCGAATGTCGGTCCGGGCGTGACGCAGGCGATCGGGCCGGCCGGCACCTTCGCCGGGTTCCATGATGCGGCGCTCTACGTGCTCTCCCTGCTGATGCTGCTCGGCCGCCTCGAAATCCTGACCGTGCTGGTCATCCTCACCCCGCTCTTCTGGAAGAGCTGATTGCGGACGAGCCGCGCGGCGTTCTTGACTGTTGCCATGCTTCTTCGCATCCTGCCGCCAACCGCCCGGAGGAAGACGGAATGTTCGTGTCGAAGTCCCTGTTGCGCATGACCTTTGTCGCCGCGCTCGCGCCCACGCTCGCCCTTGCCGGCCCCCTCGCGGATGCGGCCAGGAAGGCCGAGGAGCAGGCGGCTGCCGGCGACACGGTCGGTGCGCACAATACGATCCGCGATGCCTTCGGCGCCTTTGCCGCCACGCTGCCCTTTTCGATCGGCAAAGCCGTCTTCGTTTCGACCGCCCCGGAAGGCTACGGCATGTATGCTGTTCGGCCGGAGGCGAGCTTCAAGGTCGGCGAGGCGCTGATCTCCTATGTCGAGCCGGTCGGCCTCACCTGGCGGCCGGCCGACGGGGGCCTGCTCGAATCGCACTTCACCGTCGACCTGGAGCTGCTCGACCCGAAGGGTACGGTGCTTGCCGAGCAGAAGGCCTTCGGCTCCTTCGACTTCAAGGGCAGCGTGCGCAACCAGGAGGTCTTCGCCAAGCTGACGCTCAATCTCAGCGGCCCGCCGGTGGGCGACTATGTGCTGCGCTACCGCTTCCGCGATGCTGCAAGCGGTGCCGTGGCGATCAGCGAGCAGCCGTTCAAGATCGTTCCCTGACCGACTTTTCCACAGGCACGCAGAGAATTGTGACAAGCCGGAATCCGCGCTTTCCAGCGGGTTGGCGGTCAATTATGACAGCGGCATGACAACCCCAGCCACGTAAGGGGCACCCATGCTTTCGCTGTTTCGCAAACTCATGCCGCGCGAGGACCGTTTCTTCGACCTCTTCGAGCAGCATTCCCGCACCGTCGTCGGCGCTGCCGAAGCCCTCCAGTTGCTCCTGGCCGGCGGGCCGGACATGGAAAAACACTGCAACCGCATCGTCGAACTGGAAGACAAGGCCGACGACATCACGCGCGAAGTGCTGCTTGCCGTGCGCCGCAGCTTCATCACGCCGTTCGACCGCGGCGACATCAAGGACCTGATCCAGTCGATGGACGACGCCATCGACATGATGCACAAGACGGTCAAGACCATCCGCCTCTACGAGCAGACGAGCTTCCAGCCCGGCATGCAGGAAATGGGCGAAGCCGTCGTCAAGGCTGCCCATCTCGTCGCCGAGGCCATTCCGCTGCTCGACAAGGTGGGCGTGCATGCCGGCCGCCTCAGCGCGATCGCCGAGGAAGTCACCCGCGTCGAGGGCCGCTCGGACGAGTTGCACGACCAGGGGCTGAAAGACCTCTTCAAGCAATACGGCAAGACCGATCCGATGGCCTATATCATCGGCAGCGAGATCTACGGCGAGCTCGAAAAGGTCGTCGACCGCTTCGAGGACGTCGCCAATGAAATCAGCGGTATCGTGATCGAGAACGTCTGATGGACGCCACCCTCGCCTTCCCGCTGCTCGTCGGCCTCGTCGGCATCGCGCTGCTGTTCGACTTCCTGAACGGCCTGCACGATGCGGCGAATTCCATCGCCACGATCGTCTCGACGCGCGTGCTGCGTCCGCAATATGCCGTCATGTGGGCGGCCTTCTTCAACTTCATCGCCTTCCTGTTCTTCGGCCTGCATGTCGCCGAAACGCTGGGCAAGGGCATCATCGATCCCGGCATCGTCAGCCCGCTCGTCATCTTCGCGGCGCTGATGGGCGCGATCATCTGGAACGTTGTCACCTGGATCTTCGGCATCCCCTCCTCCTCCTCGCACGCCCTCATCGGGGGCCTGGTGGGCGCGGGTCTTGCCAAGACCGGCTTCGACGCCGTCGTGTGGAGCGGCCTCATCAAGACGGCGAGCGCCATCTTCCTGTCGCCCGCCATCGGCTTCCTCCTCGCCCTCATCCTCGTGCTCGCGGTCTCCTGGCTCTTCGTGCGCCAGACGCCGTTCGCCGTCGACCGTACCTTCCGCGTCATGCAGTTCATCTCGGCCTCGCTCTATTCGCTCGGCCATGGCGGCAACGACGCGCAGAAGACCATGGGCATCATCGCCGTGCTGCTCTTCTCGCAGGGGTATCTCGGCAGCGAGTTCCATGTGCCTTTCTGGGTGGTCATCACCTGCCAGGCGGCCATGGCGCTCGGCACGCTGATGGGCGGCTGGCGCATCGTGCACACGATGGGCTCCAAGATCACTCGCCTCAACCCGATGCAGGGTTTCTGCGCGGAAACCGGTGGCGCGATCACCCTTTTCGCCGCCACCTGGCTCGGCATCCCGGTCTCGACGACACACACGATCACCGGCGCGATCATCGGTGTCGGCGCCGCCCGCCGCGTCACCGCGGTGCGCTGGGGCATTGCCGGCAACATCGTCATCGCCTGGATCGTCACACTCCCGTCGGCCGCCGCGATCTCCGCCCTCTTCTACCTCACGATCAATGCGATCACCGGCTGAGGCCGCTCCAAACGAAAACGGCGGAAGCGTTGCCGCTTCCGCCGTTCCTGTTCCTGCCGTTTCAAATCCGGATCAGAAGAGATCCGGTGCGTGCTTGAGCGCATGGACCGGCTGCCCGAAGTCGGACGCCGTAAAATCGAAATCGTCGGAACCCGACGTCGCCGAAGCGGCGTCGATGGCAAAGGGCCGGGCGGCAAAACCCGCATCGGCGTGATCGTTGCCGGCTGCCGCCGCCTTCTTGAACACGAAGGCATCGCCGCCCCCGTGATCCTCGTCCGCCGGCTCGCCAGCCTTCTTCACGCCGGTGAACTTGAGCTGGAGCTTGGCGAAGAGCTCGGCGGTCTTGGCCGATTCGAAGAAGTACTTGTCGCTCTTGTCGTAGTAATCGCCATAGGACTTGAGGTTCAGCTTGGCCGTGCCGATCACGTCGCCGTCGCCGTCTACCGCCTTGAACGTCACCACGTCGCCGGAAACCTTCGTCGAGGTGATGGTCATCTTCTCGGTGCCGAGTGCATAGACCAGCTTGAACTTGCTGAAATCCCCATCCTTCTCGAGGTTGAGGCTGTAGTTCATCTTGGTGTTGAAGCTGTCGGTATAGGTGCCCTTGATGGTGAAGCCGGCCTTCGTCTGCGCAGTGGAGTAGGCCAGCGTGCTGCTGTAGCCTTCGCCCTGCACCTTCACCGAAAGGCTCGTCGTCGTCTTGCCGATCTTCATCAGGATATCGGTCGTGCTGTCGCCGAAGCTGCTGTCAATCTCGACGGTCGCCTTCAGCGTCGTGGACGTCAGGCTGTACTTGGTCAGCTTGACGGTGAAATCACCGATGCCGTTCAGCGAACCGTAGGTCTTCTGCAGATAGGCCTTCGTCAGATATTTTGGAAATTTCATTTACGCCCCCAATGTGCCCCGCGTTGAAACATTGGACGCTAAAAAAGCGAAAGTTTTTCTACAAGGCAAGAGATCGCCCCTAGATTGCGTCTCGCGGGCGTGACTGGAAACGACGATGTGTTGCAGGGCCGGCACATTCCCGGCAAGGATCCATGGAAAAGTATTCTCCGGAACCGTCACATCCGGCAGCACTTCGCCCCGTTTGGCCACCCTCTGTACTACGCGCGAATCACATAAATCTACGACTAAGGACAAATCTGGGATGAAATGACTGGTGCGGGCGGCGGGGATCGAACCCGCACAGCCAAGGCCGAGGGATTTTAAGTCCCTTGCGTCTACCAGTTTCGCCACGCCCGCTTGGCCTGCTTTTCGGGGAGTACGACCGCTTCGTCAATAGGTGCGGCCACCTCGCGGAACAAAAAGGGCGCGGACCTGATGTGGGCCGCACCCTTCTTCATCGGTGATGTTTCAGGAGAACATCAGGCCGAGAGTTTTGCCGCGATCTTGGCGACATGGGCGCCCTGGAAGCGGGCGGCGTCCAGTTCGATTTCCGAAGGCTGGCGCGAGCCGTCGCCGTCGGTGATCGTCGAGGAACCGTAAGGCGAGCCGCCCTTGACGGCTTCCACGCCCATCTGGCCTTGGAAAGCGTAAGGCAGGCCGGCGACGACAAGGCCGTGATGCAGCAGTGTCGGGATGAAGCCGAGGATGGTCGATTCCTGGCCGCCGTGCTGCGTGGCCGAGGAGGTGAAGACCGAGCCGACCTTGCCGACGAGCTTGCCCTGCGCCCAGAGGCCGCCGGTCTGATCCCAGAAATTGCGCATCTGCGAGGCGACCGTGCCGAAGCGCGTGCCGGCTCCGACGATGATCGCGTCATAGTCGGCAAGTTCCGCCACCGTGGCGATCTCGGCCTTCTGGTCGAGCTTGAAATGCGAAGCCTTCGCCACGTCTTCCGGCACCAGTTCCGGAACGCGCTTGACGGTCACCTCGGCACCGGCCGATTTCGCACCTTCCGCGACCGCATAGGCCATGGCTTCGATATGGCCGTAGGCCGAGTAGTAGAGAACCAGTACTTTTGCCATCGTCGTCTCCTGTTTCGATGATGCCTTTCCGCTTGATCGCGGCGTCGCGTTGGATGTAGCACTTCGGAGTGGCAATGCCCCAGCGGTTGCCCGGTCGACAGACTGTTCACCCACCATTGACAATGCCGCGCCTTCGGTCGGCATTTCTGTCCGAACTACAGAGAGCGCCCATGAGTTCCCGTCCCATCGCCACCGCCGCCATGCTCGCCATCGGCGACGAACTGCTCTCCGGGCGCACCAAGGACAAGAATATCGGCCAGCTCGCCGACATACTCTTCCTCGCCGGCATCGACCTGAAGGAGGTGCGCATCGTCGGCGACGACGAGGACGCGATCGTCGAGGCGCTGAATGCGCTGCGCGCCCGCTATACCTATGTCTTCACGTCCGGCGGCATCGGCCCGACCCATGACGACATCACGGCGGACGCCATTTCCAAGGCCTTCGGCGTGCCCTGCCTGCACGACCCGCTCGCCATGCAGCTGCTCGGCGCCATGTACGAGCGCCGCGGCGTCGAGTTCAACGCGGCGCGCCAGCGCATGGCGCGCATGCCGGAAGGCGCTGTCCATATCGAGAATGCCGTCTCGACGGCGCCGGGCTTCCACATCGGCAATGTCTATGTCATGGCCGGCGTGCCGCAGGTCTTCACCGCCATGCTCGGCACCGTGGTGCCGACCCTTGAGGGCGGCGTTCCGATGCTCTCGCGCTCGGTCGCCTCGCCCTTCGGCGAAGGCGACATCGGCAGCGCGCTGGCCGGTATCCAGAAGAAGCATCCCGAAACCAGCATCGGCTCCTATCCGCGCTTCAGCGAAAACCGCTTCTCGACGGAAATCGTCATCCGCAGCCGCGAAGAAGCCCCGGCGGAAGCCGCCGAACGTGATATACTTCAGATGATTGCCGAAATCGCCGCGGCCAAGGCCGCGTCTTGATCCCGATCAAGGTTTGACGAAAGCGGCAGGCGCATGCTTCCATCGACCCAGAACAGGAGGCCGAAATGACCTACAAGACCATCGTGGCGGTGCTGAGCGCCGCCGAGGACGCCGGCAAGGTGACGGATCATGCGCTTGCCCTTGCGCACAAGACCGGCGCTCACGTCATCGGCATCCATGCGGAAACGCCGGTCGTGGTCACGCTGATCGCGCCGATGGAATATCCCGACCCGAACGCCGTTCTCGACCTGCAGGAGCGGGCGCAGCAACAGTCCCGGGAGGTCGAGCAGGCCTTCAAGTCACGCTGCGAGCGCGACGACATCTCCTATGAGTGGCGCCTCTTCACCGGCACCGCCGGCTATGCCTCCGCCGGGATCATCGACAGCGCGCGCGGCGCCGACATCGTCATTGCCGGCCAGTTCGACCCCGATCTCGACGGCCCGGCGCGCGAGGACATCGAAGACCTGCTCTACGAGAGCGGCCGCCCGGTCTACCTCGTCTCCAATGCCCCGGCCGGCCCGGCGCCGATCGACCGCGTGCTGCTTGCCTGGAACGGCTCGCGCGAATCGGCACGCGCCGCCTTCGACGCCCTGCCCTTCCTGACAGGCGCGAAGGAGGTCGAGATTTTTACCGTCGATCCGCCGGAGAACGTCATGCAGTCGCGCGACTTCTGCGGCGCCGAGCTTGCGGCAACGCTTGCCCGTCACGGCATCAAGACCACGGTCACGTCGGGTGCTTCCGATGGCCACTCGGTGGCCGAGGCGCTGAACCGGCGCGCAACGGAAATCGATGCCGGCCTCATCGTCATGGGGGCTTACAGCCATTCGAGGCTGCGCCAGCGCCTTTTCGGCGGCGTCACCAGCGCCATGATGCGCTATGCCCGCGTGCCGACGCTGATGTCACGCTGAGACGAGGGAGGCGGGCCTGCCTCCCTTGCCGCCTCTCAAACAACCGGTTTGACCATCGTCGTCGCCGCTCCAAATCCGAAGACCGGTTTCAGGAATCCGAGCGAGACGGTCGAGACGGCCTCGAACCCGCGCCGGGCGTAAAGCGCCCGGGCCCGCGGGTTCTCGTCGATGACATCGAGCCGCACCCGTTTCAATCCCGCCTCTGCCGCGCGATGCTCCAGCGCATCCAGCAGGGCCGAGCCGACACCGAGGCTGCGCGCCTCCGGCCGCACGAAGATGCCGTCCATGAGAAGCGTATCCGGCTCGCAGGGCCGCTCCAGCAGGCTGATCAGCAGCGCCCGGGCAGATCCCCCGAGCCAGCCATAGACCTTCGCCATATCCGACAGGCCGCCGCCGACAAAGGCGCCGTCCGGCGTCTTGAACCCGGCAACGCCCAGAAAACCGCCATCCACCGAAACGGCGCTCAGCGCATGGCTGGGATTGAGCATCCGCTCGATGAAGGCTACCGCTTTTTGCCGTGGGCCGAGGGGATAACGCAGCTTGCGGGAAAAGGCCTCCCAATATCCTGAAGCAGCGATCCCGCGATGCTCCGGCCTCAGCCCCGGCTCGATGCGGAATTGGCCGCCATCCTCACTGTCGCGCTCCATGTCGTTCTCCTGTGTCATGCAGCAAACAGATGGGAGTGGCATAGTGACAGTGCAATTCCACAGCGCCCTTTTTGGCGGCCACCCTGCCCGACTTCCTTGTGGATGCCCCGGTCCCGTTGCCGCCATGGCGATTTTCTTGGGCAGCGAGTTGCAGTACAGAGGATGAATCTTCTTTTTCTGCCTATCAGGAGCCCGCCATGTCGCTGCCCGACAAAGCATTCCCCGTATCCTGGGATCAGTTTCATCGTGACGCGCGCGCGCTTGCCTGGCGGCTGGCGGATGGCGGACGGGAATGGCGGGCGATCGTCTGCATCACCCGCGGCGGCCTCGTGCCGGCCGCCGTCATCTCGCGCGAACTCAATATTCGCCTCATCGAGACCGTTTGCGTCGCCTCCTATCACGACTATGTCTCGCAGGGCGACATGCATGTGCTGAAGGGCATCTCGCCGGAACTGACCAAGGAAGGCGGCGAAGGCATTCTCATCGTCGACGACCTGACGGATACCGGCAAGACCGCGGCGCAGGTGCGTGCCATGCTGCCGAAGGCGCATTTTGCCGCCGTCTATGCCAAGCCGAAGGGCCGCCCGCTGGTCGATACCTTCGTCACCGAGGTCAGCCAGGACACCTGGATCTATTTCCCCTGGGACATGGGCTTCACCTACCAGGAGCCGATCGCCAAGGGCACGCGCGGCTGAGCCCTCTATCCGCGGCAGCGTGAAACGTCCTTCAGGTTGCGACACAACATACTGATTTGGCATTTTTTTCGTCGATGGCCGGTGGATGCGCAAGCGTACCCGCCGGCTTAATCTTTCCGCAATTCCTGCCAAAGATAGTGCTTATGTTCACCGCATCGGCGCGGTGACGGGAGGCATGGCACGGATGCGCTACGCAAGGCCGGCATTCGCGGCAGTTCTCACCGGCGCGCTCGTCTTCGGCGCAAAGGCCGTCGCGCAGCAGGACGTGCGGACCACCGCGGTCGCCGAATTCATCGACGAGAGCGTCCGCCCCTGGCTGGACGAGCCGGCGATCCTCAATGCCATCATCGCCCAGAATGCCGCCCATGCCGGGCTCAGCCAGGCGGAGATCGACGATCTCGACGCCCGCTGGCGCCGCGAGCTCTCGCGTGCCGACCGCCCGATGATCGAGGCGCAGCTCTCCAATCCCCTCTCGCTCTATCTCAAGGGCCGCCAGCGCGCGGCGGAAGGCCTCATCACCGAAATCTTCGTGATGGACAACCGCGGCCTGAATGTCGGCCAGAGCGACATCACCTCCGACTACTGGCAGGGCGACGAGGCGAAGTGGCAGAAGAGCTTCCGCACCGGCCATCTTCACATCGATGAGCCGGACCGGGACGACTCCACCCAGCTCATGCAGTCCCAGGCGAGCCTGCCGATCCGCGATCCGGCGACCGGCACCGTCATCGGCGCCATCACCGTCGGGGTCAATCTCGACGCGCTTTGACGTTACGGAAGGGAATCACTTTATCCACGGATCACAACTCCGCCCGGATGGCTATTCCCTGAAGTCGTGGGATGGAAAAGACCCTCTAAATTTACCTGTAATTTTTCTCGCTTTTCCACAGTCGCGTGCAGCGCCGCCTGTGCTTTTGCCCCGAACCCGCTGATTTTTCAGGCATCCGGCATCGTCCCCGTTTTCCACAGCCGGCAGGCACAAGATGTAGCGTTCAAACTTCCTTCATAAACCAGCCCTTGACGGGAATCGGCCAGATGAGGTTAATGAAATCCAAGTTGCGGCGGCGACTGGACCGTAGTGTTACGAGGTCGGTTCTCATCATGAAATCGCGTATCATGCGCATGTGGCCGGGTGGATGATCCGCTCGCTGCACGGGTTTTTTCGCGCTCGTTTTCCTGAGACGCCAACGCAGCCGACTGGGCTGGAAAAAAGAACCTGTTGATACTATATTTAGTATTTGCAGCCATACTCAGCACAAGATACAGGAGGCCGAGATCGATCGGCTTTCCCGCACGGACTGGACGATTTGGGCTGGCTGCAAGCAGTTGCAGCCGGACGGGGATAATTTGCGCCCTGTTTTGAGGCAGGATGCGGCAGCGAAGGACAACGGACAATGCGCATAGAACGTCGTTTCACCAAACCTGGCCAGTCGGCCTATGCGGAGATCGAATTCCGCAAGGCCACCAGCGAAATCAAGAACCCGGATGGTTCCATCGTCTTCCGCCTCGCGGATATCGACGTGCCGGCCCAGTTCTCCCAGGTCGCCGCCGACATCCTCGCGCAGAAATACTTCCGCAAGGCGGGCGTGCCCGCGCGCCTGAAGAAGGTCGAGGAAAACGACGTTCCCTCGTTCCTGTGGCGCTCCGTGCCGGATACCGAAGCCTTGAAGGCGCTCCCCGAGGGTGAGCGCTTCGGCTCGGAAACCGACGCACGCCAGGTTTTTGACCGTCTCGCCGGCACCTGGACCTACTGGGGCTGGAAGGGCAAGTATTTCGCTTCCGAAGAAGACGCTGCCGCCTTCAAGGACGAACTCGCCTATATGCTCGCCACGCAGCGCGTCGCCCCGAACTCGCCGCAGTGGTTCAACACCGGCCTGCACTGGGCCTATGGCATCGACGGACCCGGCCAGGGCCATTTCTATGTCGACCCCTTCACGGGCAAGCTCGTCAAGTCCAAGTCCGCCTACGAGCATCCCCAGCCGCATGCCTGCTTCATCCAGTCGGTCGAGGACGACCTCGTCAACGAAAACGGCATCATGGACCTGTGGGTGCGTGAAGCCCGCCTGTTCAAATATGGCTCGGGCACCGGCTCCAACTTCTCCCATCTGCGCGGCGAAGGCGAAAAGCTGTCGGGCGGCGGCCGCTCCTCCGGCCTGATGAGCTTCCTGAAGATCGGCGACCGTGCGGCGGGCGCCATCAAGTCCGGCGGCACGACGCGCCGTGCGGCCAAGATGGTCGTGGTCGATATCGATCACCCGGATATCGAGGCCTACATCAACTGGAAGGTCAAGGAAGAGCAGAAGGTTGCGGCCCTCGTGACCGGCTCGAAGATCGTCGCGGGCCACCTCAAGGCCATCATGAAGGCCTGCGTCAACTGCTCGGCCGAGGGCGACCGTTGCTACGACCCGGCGGAAAACCCGGCCCTCAAGCGCGAAATCCGCGCTGCCAAGAAGAGCCAGGTTCCGGAAAACTACATCAAGCGCGTCATCCAGTTCGCCAAGCAGGGCTACAAGGACCTCGAGTTCAAGACCTACGATACGGACTGGGATTCGGAAGCCTACCTCACCGTCTCCGGCCAGAACTCCAACAACTCGGTTTCGCTGAAGGACGACTTCCTGCGCGCCGTGGAGAATGATGGCGACTGGAACCTCACCGCCCGCAAGGACGGCAAGGTCATGAAGACGCTGAAGGCCCGCGACCTCTGGGAGCAGATCTCCTACGCCGCCTGGGCATCGGCCGATCCGGGCCTGCACTTCAACACGACGATGAACGACTGGCACACCTCGCCGGCCGCGGGCCCGATCCGCGCCTCGAACCCGTGCTCGGAATACATGTTCCTCGACGACACCGCCTGCAACCTCGCCTCACTGAACCTGCTTCAGTTCAAGGATGCGGCCACCAAGAACATCAACATCGCCGACTACGAACACGCCGTCCGCCTCTGGACCATCGTGCTCGAAGTCTCGGTCATGATGGCGCAGTTTCCCTCGCGCCAGATCGCCGAGCGCTCCTACGAGTACCGCACGCTCGGCCTCGGCTACGCCAATATCGGCGGCCTCCTGATGTCCTCGGGCATTCCGTACGATTCGACGGAAGGCCGCGCCATTGCCGGTGCGCTGACCGCCATCATGACGGGCGTCTCCTATGCGACCTCCGCCGAAATGGCGAGCGAGCTCGGCCCGTTCCCGAACTTCGAGCCGAACCGCGACAACATGCTGCGCGTCATGCGCAACCACCGTCGTGCCGCCTATGGCGAAACCACCGGCTATGAGGCCCTCTCGGTCAACCCGGTCGCCCTCATTCATGGCGAGTGCCCGGACCAGACCCTGATCGTCCACGCCAAGGCTGCCTGGGACAAGGCCGTCGACCTCGGCGAAAAGCACGGCTACCGCAACGCCCAGACGACCGTCATCGCGCCGACCGGCACGATCGGCCTCGTCATGGACTGCGACACGACCGGCATCGAGCCCGACTTCGCGCTGGTGAAATTCAAGAAGCTCGCCGGCGGCGGTTACTTCAAGATCATCAACCGCGCCGTTCCGGAAGCGCTGCGCACGCTCGGCTATTCGGAAAGCCAGATCGCCGAGATCGAGGCCTATGCGGTCGGCCATGGCAACTTCAATCAGGCGCCCGCCGTCAACCCCGGCTCTCTGAAGGCCAAGGGTTTTCCGGATGACAAGATCGAAGCCGTCAATGCCGGCCTGAAGTCCGCCTTCGACATCAAGTTCGCCTTCAACCAGTGGACGCTCGGCGCCGACTTCCTGAAGGACGTGCTGAAGGTCTCGGACGAGCAGCTTTCCGACATGTCCTTCAACCTCCTGGAGCATATCGGCTTCTCGAAGAAGGACATCGAAGCCGCCAACATCCACGTTTGCGGTGCGATGACCCTCGAAGGCGCGCCCTTCCTCAAGAAGGAGCACCTGCCGGTCTTCGATTGCGCCAATCCCTGCGGCAAGATCGGCAAGCGCTACCTCTCGGTCGAAAGCCACATCCGCATGATGGCGGCCGCCCAGCCGTTCATCTCGGGCGCCATCTCCAAGACGATCAACATGCCGAACGAGGCGACCGTCGAGGATTGCAAGAACGCCTACATGCTCTCCTGGAAGCTCGCGCTGAAGGCCAACGCCCTCTACCGCGACGGTTCCAAGCTGTCCCAGCCGCTCAACGCCTCGCTGATCGAGGACGAGAACGACGAGGACGATGCAGTGGAAGCCCTGGTCGCCGCTCCGGCGGCTGCCCAGGCTGTCGCGGTCACGGAAAAGATCGTCGAGAAGATCATCGAACGCGTCGTGCGCGACCGGGAAAAACTGCCGAACCGTCGCCAGGGCTACACCCAGAAGGCCGTCGTCGGCGGACACAAGGTCTATCTGCGCACCGGCGAATTCGGCGATGGCCGCCTCGGCGAGATCTTCATCGACATGCACAAGGAAGGCGCCGCCTTCCGTGCGATGATGAACAATTTTGCCATCGCCATCTCGCTGGGCCTCCAGTATGGCGTGCCGCTCGAGGAATATGTGGAGGCCTTCACCTTCACCAAGTTCGAGCCGGCCGGCATGGTCCAGGGCAACGACGCGATCAAGAACGCGACGTCGATCCTCGACTATGTCTTCCGCGAACTCGCCGTTTCCTATCTCGGCCGTCACGACCTCGCGCATGTCGACCAGTCGGATTTCTCGAACACGGCGCTCGGCAAGGGCATCCAGGAAGGCAAGACCAACCCGTTCTCGACCGGCTGGACGCGCGGCCACAAGCCGACGCTGATCCAGGGCGGCCAGGGCGGCGAGCGCCAGCTCTCCGAGCCGAAGGGCGCGGCCACCGCCGCTCCGGCAAAAGCCTCCTCGGGCAGCAACGTCACCTCGTTCGCCGGCAACGCCGCGCGCAAGATCGAGCCGACCACCGCGATCTCGACCCACGAAATCGTCGCCTTCAAGCGCGATTACGAGGAGCGCGCGGCTGAGCTTGCGGAAGAAATCGCCGACGAGGTCGCGGACGAAGGCACCCAGAGCGTCACCGCCCTCTTCTCCGACAAAGCCGCCGCCGAAGCCGCCAGCGCCAAGGCCGATGCCAAGAAGCTGGAAAACGAACGCCGCATGCGCTCCATCGCGCAGGGCTACACCGGCAACATGTGCTCGGAGTGCCAGAACTTCACGATGGTGCGCAACGGCACCTGCGAGAAGTGCGACACCTGCGGCGCGACGAGCGGCTGCAGCTAAGACTGCCGGCACAGGCCAATAACGAAACATGGTACCCCGGCAGTTTGCCGGGGTATTTTTTTGCCCGACCTTCGCAGAAATCCACTCTCGCATTTTCCCCACTCCTTTTCCCCATGCCGACAATCCCCCATCCCGCCACGGATACACCGCGAGGCGTCGTGGCGAGGCGGGGTCGGCGCTTTTGGCGAGGGACGGA
>NZ_SHMI01000025.1:0-66142 GCF_004284735.1 Shinella sp. JR1-6
TCAGGAAACCCTAGAGCGAGTTCGTCGGCCGCCAGAAGCGCCGCCGCTCTCGTTCGATGGCCGGGTTATAGGCCCACACTTTTGAACCGTCAACAGGGCATGTGACAGTTTTTTGAAAAAATCAGCAGAAAGATACGTCCGCCGTGCGATTCTCCCGGATTTTCAGGGTTTTCCGGCGGAAGAAAAGGCGTTTGCCCCGACTTGCCCTCAGATTTTCACATTCCGGCACTCTAGAGGAGGTCACAAGAACGAGCGTGATTTGACTCGCATGCCTTCCTGCGTGCATGGTCCCGCGCTGAAAACAGACCGCGACACAGGGCGAAGCGCAATCGGCATGACCACTGACCGGAACATGATCCGATCCCTCGGCAATGAACCGCCGATTCTCGCCGACGGACGCAAGGCGCCCGACCGCCGGGAAATCTCGCTTCGCTGGCTCTCCGGCACGTTCCTGACCGGTATCACCTCCTCCATCCTGATGGGTGTCGCGCTGTTCGCCGCGCTCGACGGGCGCCAGCAGCTCGCCATTCCAGCCGAGGCCTTTGCGGCCCTCGGCACGGCGAACCAGACCAGCAAGTCCGGCGAAACGGCAAAACGCGGCGAACGCGTGGTCGAGACGGCCATCGTCGCCAAGCCGGCTGACAAGAAGATCATGGAAATCTCCACCGTGATCCATGACGGCGAGAAGGAAGTGGTGCGCCGGCAGCCCTTCGCCCATGTGAAGATGGCGCTCGCCGCGAACCACGCGACGAGTGAGGACTATCCGCGCTTCGACCCGCTCGCGATCTTCTCCACCAATGGCAAGGATGCAGCGCCCGCCTCGCGCATGGGTACGATCTATGGTTCGGATGTCGAATCGGAGGTCGCGCTGCAGACCGACGCCTTTCCGACCGGCGGCTCGGCGCTCGACTATGCCGACCAGATGTCGATCGAGGAGGTCGAGGAGAATGTGCGCACCAACGGCTCGGTGCTGACGGACGGCAGCACGCAGGTCGCCTCCCTCTACTATGTGGATCCGCAGCGCTTCGCCTCGGACTCGTCCGATCTCGACCTCCTGCAGGGCCTGACGGCCCGCATCGTCGAAGAGAACATGAGCGTCTCGACCTTCGATACGCTGACGCCCGACGATACCGAATATGCCGACGACGTCATCCCCGTACGCCGCGCCGCCGATATCGGCGAGATCATGACGGCCGCCGGCTACACGAAGGCCCAGGCCGAAGACCTTTCCGCCTATCTCGAAAGTCCGCTGGGCAGCAAGCAGCTGGCCGAGGGCGACGTGCTGCGCATCTGCATCGTGCAGAAGGGCAAGGAAGCCAGCATCGTGCGCGCCAGCGTCTATTCGCGCGGCCGCCATGTGACGACCGCCGCACTTGACGACCAAGGCCGCTTCGTCAACGGAACGGAGCCGCCGGTGCTCGACGCCGTCGCCACCGCCTTCGACGACGACGACAGGCCCGCCATCATCGCGGGACGCGACCTGCCACGCGTCTATGACGGCATCTATCGCGCCGCGCTTTCCTACGGCATGGGCAAGGACATGACGGCGGAGGTCATCCGTGTCCTTGCCAGCAATGTCGATTTCCAGGCGCAGCTGCGACCGACGGATTCACTCGAAGCCTTTTTCTCCGTCACCGACCAGAACGGCGCGGCCACCGAGGAATCGGAAATCCTCTTCCTCGATGCCAAGTTCGGCGACACGGAAACCCGCGTCTACCGCTTCCAGAACCCGGAAGACGATTCCGTCGACTATTACGACGAGAACGGCAAGAGCATCCGGCAGTTCCTGCTGCGCAACCCGGTCCCGAACGGCACATTCCGCTCCGGCTTCGGTATGCGGCGCCACCCGATCCTCGGCTTTTCGCGCATGCATACCGGTGTCGACTGGTCGGCACCGCGCGGCACGCCCATCATCGCGGCCGGCAACGGTGTCGTCGAGAAGGCAGGCTGGGATTCCGGCGGCTACGGCAACCAGACGCTGATCCGCCATGCCAATGGCTATGTCTCGTCCTACAATCACCAGAACGCCATCGCCAAGGGCATCAAGCCCGGCGTCAAGGTCCGCCAGGGCCAGGTTATCGGCTATGTCGGCTCGACCGGTCTTTCGACCGGCCCACACCTGCATTACGAGATGATCGTCAACGGCAACAAGGTGGACGCGTTGAAGATCCGCCTGCCCGGCGGCAAGTCGCTGGAGGGCAAGGCCCTTACCCAGTTCGAGGTCGAGCGCAAGCGTATCGACGACCTGCTCGGGCGCGGCGACGGATCGACGGAAGTCGCCGAGAGCCATTAAGGCCCGGGGACATCTTGAACGGCCAACGATGTACGGGCGAATGGCACCCGTCATTCGAAACCAGATCAATCGAGCGGAAAAATACGAAGCCGCAGGTTCACGCCTTCTTGCGGATCAGGAAACGGTGCCCCGCTTCGACGCGCTCGCTTGCTTCGAGCGCGTGGCCATCCTCGTGGCAGAAATGGGGAATGTCGATGACGGCCAGCGGGTCGGTGGTCTCCACCCAGAGCACGCTGCCGGCATTCATCGTCGAAAGGCGTTTGCGCGTCTTCATCACCGGCAGTGGGCATTTCAGGCCGCGCAGGTCGTAGACCTCGGCATCGACGCCGGTCCCTGGCGCGGTCATTTCTGCCAGAACTTCCAGAACGGCTTTTCCGCCGCCTTTTCGACGACCTGAACGCTCGGATTTTCTTCCGGCACCGGCAGCGCATCGGCACCGGCAACCGGCTTTTGAACAGGCTGGCCGGTGGTCGCGACGACGGTGGTCTCCGTCTTCCGTACTGCCTGCCGACCCGCATCCTGCTGGCTCTGCTCGGTCACCTCGGCAACAGGCTCAGCCTTGCGCGGCTCGGCCTTGTTGTTCCAGAACTTCCAGAAGGGTTTTACGTCCTTCTTCTCGACGACGGCAACGCCCGGATTTTCTTCCGGCACTGGTAGTGCGCCCGCGCCCCGCGCCTGTTTCTCGGCTTTTTCAGCCGCGACATCGGCAGCGAAGGCTTCCGCTTCCTTGATCTTCGCCTGTTCCGCCGCAAGCTTCGCCTCTTCGGCCTCGCGAACCGCGCGCTCCGCTGCCTCGACCTTGCGCTTTTCGGCCTCTTCGACCTTACGCTTCTGCTCGGCGATTTCGCGGGTGGTCATCAGCTTGCCGGCATCCAGCGAATTGCCGGTCGGCGCATAGGCGAGTTCACGCCCTTTGCGCTGGTCGGCGACGATCGCCTTGCGCTGGGCTTCCGAAGGCTCGACCCAGACCGTGCCGTCATATTTCTGCATGGCCTTGGCATAGGCTGCCGCATAGGTCTTGTTGTAGCTGCCGAGCGCCACTTCAAGGCTCGCCGGCGTCGTCATCGCCGGGCAGGCACCCGCCGGCGAGAAGGCTTTGTCGGCCTGCTGGTTGAAGACGTACTTCTTCTCGCAGACATTGACCTCCGGCGGACGCTTCGTCAGCTCGAAATGGTCGTAACCGACCTTCAACATCTTCCAGAAGTCGATATTCGGATTGTCGCGGTGGCGCGCCATGTTTTCCGCGGTCATGCGGAACGGGAACGCCTGGAGCTGGATCGTCGACTGTCCGCCATTGAAGGCATCACGCGCGAAGGCGAAGATCTCGACCATCTGCTCGTCGGTCATCGAGTAGCAGCCGGACGACGAACAGGCGCCGTGGATCATCAAATGCGTACCGCTCGCCTTGTTGGCGCGGTCAAAGGCATTCGGAAAGCCGGTGTTGATGGCCAGGAAATAGCTCGAGTTCGGGTTCATGTTCGCCTTGGACAGCGGATAGAACCCTTCCGGCGCCTGACGGTCGCCTTCCTTCATCTTTGGCCCGAGTTTGCCCGACCAGGCGCAGATCTTGTAGTTGCGCACCAGCTGGTAGCGGTTCGAGCGGTCGGCCTTCCACAACTCCAGCCGGCCCTCTTCCTTGAAGATGCGCAGCATCATCGGCGAAGACCGGTCGATGTTCATCGAGGAAAGCTTGCCGAGCACCGCCGAGGAAAGCTGGTAGTCGGTCTTCTTGGAAACCTTGGTGATATCGACGTCGACTTTATCGAACGTGTCGAGCGTCTCGTTGGTGCAGCCGGCGGCGGCCACAGCAAGAAGCGATACGGCGGCAAGAGCAGTCAGGCGCATTCCAGAGGTCCGTCAACAATCACGAGATCGCAAGCCGTCGCGCCGGCGGGCGGACGCGCAGTGGTAACCGGCTTATACTTCATAAAGTGTTAACCGGAAATTCTTTTGCGAGGCTGCCGGCACGCCGCACCGTTTCAGACACAAGGATTATGGCCGAGATGGGGCGAAAGCCGCCGATCGGCAAGAATCCGCTCAGAGCTGGCGGCCGATGTTAAGGTAACGCTGGCGGCGATCCTTTCGCAGCTGGTCGCCCGGCTTTGCCGAAAGATCCTTGAGCGCAGCCGCAATGACGTCGCCGGTGCGGGCGATAACACCCTGCGGATCGCGGTGCGCGCCACCAACAGGCTCCTGGATGATCCCGTCAATGATGCCGAAGGTCTTCAAATCCTCGGCGGTGATCTTCATGTTGCTGGCCGCTTCCTTGGCCCGCGTGGAATCACGCCAGAGGATGGAGGCGGCGCCTTCCGGCGAGATCACGCTGTAGATCGCATGTTCGAGCATATAGACGCGGTCGCCGGTGGCGATCGCGATGGCACCGCCCGAACCGCCCTCGCCCAGCACCACCGAAACGATCGGCACGCGGACATTGAGGCACATTTCGGTGGAGCGGGCGATGGCTTCGGCCTGGCCGCGCTCTTCCGCACCGATGCCGGGATAGGCACCCGCCGTGTCGATCAGCGTGATGATCGGCAGGCCGAAGCGGTCTGCCATTTCCATGACGCGGATCGCCTTGCGGTAGCCTTCCGGCCGAGCACTGCCGAAATTGTGCTTGAGGCGCGACTTGGTGTCGTTGCCCTTTTCCTGCCCGATGATGGCGACGGCCTCACCGTTGAAACGACCGAGGCCAGCCTGGATCGCCTCGTCCTCGGCGAACTTGCGGTCGCCGGCAAGCGGGGTGAACTCTTCGAAGAGCTGGGCGGCGAAATCAAGGAAATGCGGGCGCTGGGGATGGCGCGCAACCTGCGTCTTTTGCCAGGGCGTCAGCTTCGCATAGATATCGGCCATCGCCTCCCGGGCGCGCACTTCCAGCCGGCCGACCTCATCCGTCGTGTCGATGCTCTCATCTTCCTCGGCGAGCTTGCGAAGCTCGTGGATCTTGCCTTCGAGATCCGAGATGGGCTTTTCGAAATCGAGGTAGTTGTGCATGAGATGCGTTTCCGATCGTTTGCTCAAACCGCGTCAGGATGCCGTCGGCCAGGGGCCAGTGGCATGAAGAGGGGTCCTAATCCGGTTTTTTTGCCTGTTTGGCAAGGGGGTGATGGGTCTGAACGAGCTGGTGGAGCCGTTCTTCCAGCACATGCGTATAGATTTGTGTCGTCGAAATGTCCTGATGGCCGAGCAGTTCCTGCACCGCGCGCAGGTCCGCGCCGTTCTGCAGGAGATGGCTGGCGAAAGCATGGCGCAACACGTGTGGCGAGAGCGTCGAGGCCCGGATTCCCGCTCGCCCGGCCAGCGCCTTCAGGTCGCGGGCAAACACCTGGCGCGGAAGATGCCCCTCCTTGCTCTTTGCCGGAAACAGGAAGGCGCCCGCAGCCGGATCATCGCCGATATCGGCGGCCAGCGCTTCGCGATAGGTTTCGAGAGCTGCAACGGCGGCGCGCGACAACGGCACCAGCCGCTCCTTGTTGCCCTTGCCCTTGACGATGAGGAAACGACCGGTCTGCGCCAGCACGCTGGCCGGGAGCGAGACGAGCTCGCTGACGCGCAGACCGGTTGCATAAAGAAGCTCCACCAGAAGATGCATGCGGCGGCGCAGCAGAAGCGTGTTGCCCGGCTCCGCCGCCTCGACCTCCGCACGGGCGATCAGGCGGCCGACATCCTCGACACTCAGCGTCTTCGGCAGCGACCGACCCTTGCGGGGTGCGTCGAGAATGCCGGTCGGGTCATCGCCGCGCAGCCCCTCGCCATAAAGGAACTTGAAGAACTGCCGCAGCGCCGAAAGCCGGCGGGCCTGAGAGGACGCCGCAAAGCCCTGCCGGGCGAGATGGGCAAGATAAGCGCGCAAATCATCCGGCGCCGCCTCAACCAGGCGCACGCTCCGCTCGTTGAGGAAGGAACGCGCATCCTCCAGGTCCCGCTCGTAGGATTGCAGCGTGTTCGTCGCCGCGCCGCGTTCGGCGCTCATCATCTCGAGAAAGGACTCGACCTGAAGGGCGGATGGGTCCCTCATTGCTGCGAGTTCACCCGTTCGGAGGGAATGCGGATCGTTACCTCGCGCTCTGTCGGCTCCACGAAGGTCACCAGCGCCACCATCGAGCCATAGATCGAGCCGGCGATCACGGCGCAGAAGAACAGGAATCGGAACAGGGTCGGCATGGCACTCTCCGGGACGATGGTCCCTATATCGCCCCACCATAGGCCGAGTGCAAGGCCGGCCGCGGCCCGGCGCAAGCGATGGATCCGCGCCGAGGCTTGACGCTTCCAGCGCTTTTGTCGATACGGAAAGGGACGAAACCCCGGAAAACGCGAATGACCGAGCTGACCGACCAGCCCCCTCTCACGCTTGCCCCCACGCTTGCCGAGGCGGCCCGCGCCGTGCTCGGCAAGCGTAACCTCGTGCTGATCGGCCTGATGGGCGCCGGCAAGTCGGCGATCGGCCGCATGACCGCGCAAGCGCTCGGCATTCCCTTCATCGACAGCGACCATGAAATTGAGCGCGTCTCGCGCATGTCGATCACCGACCTGTTCGCGGCCTATGGCGAAGCGGAGTTCCGCGCGCTGGAGACCCGCGTCATCAAGCGCCTGCTGCGCTCCGGCCCGCGGGTCGTATCAACCGGCGGCGGCGCCTATATCAATGAGAACACACGCAAGCACATCAAGCGTGGTGGACTCTCGGTCTGGCTGAACGCAGACCTCGACGTCCTCTGGGAGCGCGTCAACAAGCGCGACACCCGCCCGCTGCTGAAAACGGAAAACCCGCGCCAGACGCTCGAAAACCTCATGAACGCCCGCTATCCGATCTATGCGCAGGCCGATCTCACGGTCCTGTCGCGTGATGTGAAGAAGGAAACCATGGTGGAGGAGGTGCTCGCCGCGATCACCGCCGCTGCCAAGAAAGCCTGACGAGATGACAATGACTGCGACTGCACCTGCCAACGCCCGCCGTACCGTCCGGGTCGATCTGGGCGACCGTTCCTATGATATCCTGATTGGCCCCGGCCTCATCGCCGCCGCCGGCCGCGAGATCGCCAGCCGCCTCAAGGGCCGCAAGATCGCCGTCGTCACAGACGCGCATGTCGCCCCCCTCTATCTCGACAATTTCATGGCCGCGCTGAAGGCGGAGGGCATCGAGGCCGTCTCTCTCGTGCTGCCGGCCGGCGAGAAGACGAAGAGCTTCGAACACCTGATCAGCGTCTGCGACAGCGTGCTCGCCGCCCGCATCGAGCGCAACGACGCGGTCGTGGCGCTCGGCGGCGGCGTCATCGGCGACCTCACCGGCTTTGCCGCCGGTATCGCGCGCCGTGGTTCGCGCTTCATTCAGGTTCCGACCTCGCTGCTCGCACAGGTCGATTCCTCCGTCGGCGGCAAGACCGGCATCAACTCGCCACACGGCAAGAACCTCATCGGCATCTTCCACCAACCGGACCTGGTACTCGCCGATACGGATGTACTCGATACGCTGTCCCTGCGTGAATTCCGCGCCGGCTATGCTGAAGTCGCCAAATACGGCCTGATCGACAAACCGGACTTTTTCGCCTGGCTGGAAAAGAGCTGGCGTGCCGTCTTTGCCGGCGGCGAGGCCCGCATCGAGGCGATCGCCACGAGCTGCCAGGCCAAAGCCGACGTCGTTGCCGCGGACGAGCGGGAGAACGGCCAGCGCGCTTTGCTCAATCTCGGCCATACCTTCGGCCATGCGCTGGAGGCGGCGACGCAGTACGATAGCGCCCGCCTCGTACACGGCGAGGGCGTCTCGATCGGCATGGTGCTCGCCTATCAGTTTTCCGCCCGCATGAACCTTGCCAGCCCCGACGACGGCAAGCGTGTGGAGGCACATCTCGCCGACGTTGGCCTGCCGACCGCCATGAACCAGATCGCGGGCGGCCTGCCGCCGGCGGACGTGCTGATGGACGCCATCGCCCAGGACAAGAAGGTCAAGGGCGGCAAGCTCACCTTCATCCTGACGCGCGGCGTCGGCCAGTCCTTCGTCGCCGACGACGTGCCGCAATCCGAGGTCATCGCTTTCCTCAAGGAAAAGCTGCCGAAATGAACAGCGACACGCCCGCCGCGCTCGCTCCCGTCTCCTGGCCGCTGGTCATTCTGCTGCTCGGCCTCATTGTTCTCGTTGTGGTTCTTTTCCGCTGGCGCCGTTCGATCGCCGCGCTCTGGCGCAGACATCAGGACGCGCGCGAAGCGGAGGGAGACCGCCGGAACGGCCAGTCTGCCCGCGACGGCGCGGCGGCAAAGTCCGACCGGGAAAAATCCTCCGGCATGCTCGACCTCGATGCGCTCGAGGTCTCCGACATCATGGTCCATCGCACGACGATGCGGGCGCTGAACGCCGGCGATCCGCCGGAGGAGATCGTCAAGGCCGTGCTGGAAAGCCCTTATACGCGCATGCCGCTCTGGGCGGGCTCCGTCGACAACATCGTCGGCGTCGTGCACGCCAAGGATCTTTTGCGCGCGCTGGCGGAGCCGGGTATTGAGCCGAAGAACCTCGACATCACCCGGGTGGCGCAAAAACCCTGGTTCGTGCCCGACACAACGACGCTCAAGGAGCAGCTTGCCGCATTCCTGCGCCGCAAGGAGCATTTCGCGACGGTCGTCGACGAATATGGCGAGGTGCAGGGCCTCGTCACCCTGCAAGATATTCTGAAGGAAATTGTCGGTGATATCTCCGACGAGAAGGATGTCGACATGCAGGGCGTGCGGCAGGAGGCGGACGGTTCGCTCGTCGTCGACGGCGGCGTGACGATCCGCGACCTCAACCGCGCCTTCGACTGGAACCTCCCCGACGAGGAAGCAACGACCATTGCCGGCCTCGTCATTCACGAATCGAAATCGATCCCGGAAGAGCGCCAGGCCTTCACCTTCTACGGCAAGCGCTTCATCGTCATGAAGCGGGTGAAGAACCGCATCACCAAGCTGCGCGTCCGCCCGGTCGAGCCGGAAGCGCCGCGGACCTGATCACCAGCGGGTTGCCTCCCCAGGTGCCGCCGCCTCGACGGCCAGGGCATGCAGGCCCGCATCGAACTCCGCCTTCACCAGATCGTTGATCGCCCGGTGGCGCGCCACGCGGCTCATGCCGGCAAAGGCGGAAGCGACGATGCGCACGCGCATATGCGTCTCCCCCTCGCCGTTGAAATCCGGCTGGTGGCCGGCATGCAGGTGGCTCTCGTTGAGGACGTCGAGCCGCTCCGGCGCGAAGGCGGCGGTCAGCTTTTCGGTGATGCTGGACTTCATGGACATGGCAGACCTTGGGCGGCGGAAACCGTGCGCCGCAATGCACAAAATGGTTCCACAAAGCCAGCAACAATCCGCTTTGTCAATTCTTGTTGCAGGCCATCCTGAACCCCATAATGGGGCCATGAAACTCGATTCCAAATACTTCGACCGCATCCGCACGAAGCGGCGCATGGAGCGTCCGGAACGTTCCGCGCCGACCTGTCAGTGGGATGGCTGCGAAGAGAATGCCGTGCATCGCGCGCCCGTCGGCCGCAATGCCGAAGGCCAGTATTTCATGTTCTGCTTCGAGCACGTCAAGGAATACAACAAGGGTTACAATTACTTCTCCGGCCTCTCCGACGGCGAGATCGCCCGCTACCAGAAGGAGGCGATCACCGGTCACCGTCCGACCTGGACGATCGGCGTCAACAAGGCCGCCAAGAACGGCCCCGCGCAGGGCACGGCACGCTCGGGTTCCGCCGGGGCAAATCAGCGCATCCGCGACCCCTTCGGCTTTTTCCCCGAAGGCAAAGGCCGCCGGCCGCAGATGGAGCCGCGCGCGAGAAAGCTGAAAACGCTGGAGGCGAAGGCCTATGATACACTCGGTCTTTCCGCCGATGCGACAGCACAGGATATCAAGACCGCCTACAAAGCCCTTGTCAAAAAGCATCACCCCGATGCAAATGGCGGAGATAGAGGCTCGGAAGAGCGTTTTCGCGCGGTCATCCAAGCATATCAATTGTTAAAGCAGGCCGGCTTCTGCTAGAGCATTTTGCGGCCGGACGGAATCGCCCGGTTTCGCACGATGCTATCAGGCAAAGGCGCAGTCGGCGTGCACTAGGATATTGGGGTGGAGGCAAACCCACCGCCCGCGGAGACGTGATGAGCAAGATGGATCTCGATATTTCCAACCTCCCCGATACCACGGTATCCGTTCGGGAGGTTTTCGGCATTGATACGGACCTCAAGGTCCCGGCCTACTCCAAGGCGGACGCTTACGTACCGGACCTCGACCCGGACTACCTGTTCGACCGGGAAACCACCCTCGCCATTCTCGCGGGCTTCGCGCACAATCGCCGCGTCATGGTCTCCGGCTACCACGGCACTGGCAAGTCGACCCATATCGAGCAGGTCGCCGCGCGCCTCAACTGGCCGTGCGTGCGCGTCAACCTCGACAGCCATGTCAGCCGTATCGACCTCGTCGGCAAGGACGCGATCGTCGTCAAGGACGGCTTGCAGGTTACCGAATTCAAGGACGGCATCCTGCCCTGGGCCTACCAGCACAATGTCGCGCTCGTCTTCGACGAATACGACGCCGGCCGCCCGGATGTGATGTTCGTCATCCAGCGCGTGCTGGAATCCGCCGGCCGCCTGACCCTGCTCGACCAGAGCCGCGTCATCCGCCCGCACCCCGCCTTCCGCCTGTTCGCGACGGCCAACACGGTCGGCCTCGGCGATACGACGGGCCTCTATCACGGCACGCAGCAGATCAACCAGGCACAGATGGACCGCTGGTCGATCGTTACCACGCTGAACTACCTGCCGCACGATCACGAAGTCAGCATCGTCGCCG
This sequence comes from Shinella sp. JR1-6, assembly GCF_004284735.1. Classification (NCBI taxonomy): domain Bacteria; kingdom Pseudomonadati; phylum Pseudomonadota; class Alphaproteobacteria; order Hyphomicrobiales; family Rhizobiaceae; genus Shinella; species Shinella sp. JR1-6. The sequence goes on from NZ_SHMI01000025.1 coordinate 11,094, forward strand.
CCAAGGTAAAGCGCCTGGCCGCCGGCAAGGACGGCCGCGACACGATCTCGCGCATGGTTCGCGTTGCCGATCTCACCCGCGCCGCCTTTATCAACGGCGACCTCTCGACCGTGATGAGCCCGCGTACGGTCATCACCTGGGGTGAAAACGCCGAGATCTTCGGTGATCTCGCCTTCGCCTTCCGTGTCACCTTCCTCAACAAGTGTGACGAGCTGGAACGGACGCTGGTCGCGGAACTCTATCAGCGCGCCTTCGGTGTGGAGCTGAAGGAAAGTGCCGCCAACATCGTGCTGGAGGCGACGGCCTAGGGCCCGGTAGAAGCGCATGGCAGCTCGCGGAGACAATTCGAAGCCGAGGCCCGGCGGCGTGGTCGACATGGAGCCGTTCCGCCGCGCCGTGAGCGGTTGCGTCCGCGCCGTCTCCGGCGATGGCGAGGTGGAGGTCACCTTCGCCAACGAGCGACCCGGAATGACTGGCGAGCGCATTCGCCTGCCGGAACTGACGAAACGCCCCTCGCCCACCGAAGTCGCGATCACCCGCGGCCTCGGTGATTCGATGGCGCTGCGCAAGGCCTGCCACGACGCTCGCATCCACGCCACCATGTCGCCGCAGGGTGCCGACGCCCGCGCGATCTTCGACGCGGTCGAACAGGCACGCGTCGAGGCCATCGGCTCCAACCGCATGCCGGGCATGGCGCAGAACCTCACCACCATGCTGACGGAGAAATACGCCAAGGCGAATTTCGGCGCGATCACCCGTCAGGCAGATGCGCCCCTCGAAGAGGCCGTCGCGCTCATTGTGCGTGAAAAACTCACGGGCCAGGCCCCGCCTGCCTCCGCCGGCAAGGTGCTGGACCTCTGGCGCGACTTCATCACCGACAAGGCCGGCAAGGACATGGACGGCCTGACCGCCGCCATCAACGACCAGCAGGCCTTTTCCCGCGTGGTGCGCAACATGCTCGCCTCGATGAACGTCGCCGAACAGTATGGCGAGGACGAAACCGAGCCCGACGATTCGGAGACGCCCGAGGACGAGAATCAGCCGCGCAGCGACGAACAGGAAGACAACGAGAGCCAGGAAGACGCTGGCGACGACGCCGCACCTGCCGACGAGAACGAGACGTCCGACGAGCAGATGGACGAAGGCGAGATGGACGGCGCGGAAATCTCCGACGACGACCTCGTCGATGACGACGGCGACGACAGCGAAACGCCGGGCGAGGTCCGCCGCCCGAACCATCCCTTTACCGACTTCAACGAGAAGGTCGACTATTCGGTCTTCACACAGGAATTCGACGAGACGATCACCGCGGAGGAACTCTGCGACGAGGCCGAACTCGACCGCCTGCGCGCCTTCCTCGACAAACAGCTTGCCCACCTTCAGGGCGCGGTCGGCCGCCTCGCCAACCGCCTGCAGCGCCGCTTGATGGCGCAGCAGAACCGCGCCTGGGAGTTCGACCTCGAGGAGGGCTACCTCGACAGCGCCCGCCTGCAACGCATCATCATCGATCCGATGCAGCCGCTCTCGTTCAAGCGTGAGAAGGACACCACCTTCCGCGATACGGTCGTGACGCTCCTCATCGACAATTCCGGCTCGATGCGCGGCCGGCCGATCACCGTCGCTGCCACCTGCGCCGACATCCTGGCCCGCACGCTGGAGCGCTGCGGCGTGAAGGTCGAGATCCTCGGCTTCACCACCAAGGCGTGGAAGGGCGGCCAGTCACGCGAGAAATGGCTCGGCAGCGGCAAGCCGCAATCGCCCGGCCGCCTCAACGACCTGCGCCACATCGTCTACAAGGGCGCCGACGCCCCCTGGCGCCGTGCAAGGCGCAATCTCGGCCTGATGATGCGCGAAGGCCTGCTGAAGGAAAACATCGACGGCGAGGCGCTGATCTGGGCACACGATCGCCTGCTCGCCCGCCCCGAGCAGCGCCGTATCCTGATGATGATCTCGGATGGTGCGCCGGTCGATGATTCGACACTTTCGGTGAACCCCGGCAATTATCTGGAGCGGCACCTGCGCGCCGTCATTGACCAGATCGAGACCCGCTCGCCGGTCGAACTTCTCGCCATCGGCATCGGCCACGACGTGACACGCTACTATCGCCGCGCCGTGACGATCGTCGATGCCGACGAACTGGCTGGCGCCATGACGGAACAGCTCGCCTCGCTCTTCGCCGACGAGGCCACCAGCCGACGCCCTGCCGGCCGCCGCCGTGCCGGCTGAAGCAGCGGCGCAGCGGCGGCGTAACGGAGGCCTTTTGCGAGGCCTCCAACTCCTCTCCGCCACCATCGCGCTTTCGCTGCCGTTGCCGAAGGCTGCAACGGCGGAGGCCGTCGAGCTTCCGGTCACCAGCAACACCATCACACATTTCACCTTCAGCTCTGACCAACGCACCTTCGGCAAGCTCGAATTCCTCGGCGGCATCAGCTATTCGTCCAGCAATCCCCTGCTTGGCGCGGTCTCGGCGATCCGCTTTCGCCCCGACCGCCAGGATTTCGTCGCCGTGCTTGATACCGGCCACTGGCTCACCGGCCGCATCAAGCGGGACGCTGAAGGCCGGTTGAGCGGTCTTGCCGATCTCAAGGCCCGTTCGATGCTCAACGACAAGGGCCAGGACGAGAACGTCAAGTACCAGATGGACGCCGAAGGCCTTGCCCTCGGCAAGGGTGAGGTACTGGTGAGCTTCGAGAACCTCCACCGGATAGATACCTACCCCGATCCGGGCTTCATGGAGGAAAGGCCTGCACGCCGCCTCGCCCTGCCCTTTCCCCTGCGCGAGCTGCGCAGCAACCGCGGCATGGAAACGCTGGCAATGTCGCCGGAGGCGGGGCCGCTCGGTGCGGTACCGGTCACCGTCACGGAACGCAGCCTCGACGCCGATGGGAACGTCTTCGCCGCCGTACTCGGCGGCCCTCGCGCCGGTATCTTCGCGGTCACCCGCAACGACCCGTGGGACATCACCGACGGCGCCTTCCTGCCGAATGGCGACCTCCTGTTGCTGGAGCGCCGCTTCCGCCTCTCCGACGGCATCGGCATGCGCATCCGCCGGATCGAGGGTCAAAAGATCCGCCCCGGCGCCGTGGTCGATGGCGATGTGCTGATCGACGTCGATCTCAGCCACCAGATCGACAACATGGAAGGACTGGACGTCATCGCCATGGCGGATGATGACATCCGCATCATCGTCGTTTCCGACGACAACCACTCCATTCTCCAGCGCAACCTCATGCTGGAGTTCCGCCTGCTTCCGGAAAAGTAAAAAGCCGCCCTGCAAAAAACGCCGGACGGCTCTTCTTCATTCACCATTTCCACTCGTCTCAGGTGGTCTTTTCGACACCCGGCATCGGCTTCAGCCTGCTCATCAGCGCGCCATAGGGCAGCAGCATGGCGATACCGACCAGCATCTTTACCGTAAAGTCCCCGAACGCCCAGGATACCCAGCGCGGAGCTTCCGCGGTGAGAACACCCAGTACCGGCGCCCATTCGATGGCAAAGGCATCGTTCGGTCCGAAGATGGAAAAGGCCGGCGCGAAGGCGAGGGAAAAGAACAGGATCGTATCCAGCAGCGAGCCGATCAGCGAAGCGATCAGCGGCGCGCGCCACCAGGCCTGCCGGCGGAGCTGGTTGAAGACGGAGATGTCGAGCAACTGGCCGAACAGGAAAGCCGAACCGGACGCGATCGCGATACGCGGCGAGGCGACCGCGAAGGAGAACACCACTGCCACGAGGAAACCGGCCGCAACGACACGGCGCGCGACACGCGGCCCGAACTGGCGGTTGGTGAGGTCCGTGATGAGGAAGGCGACCGGATAGGTGAAGGCGCCATAGGTCAGGAGATCGCCGAGGGCGATGCCGAACAGTTCGCCTGAGAGCGGGTACTGCACGAGCACGTTTGACGCGACGACGACGGCCGTCATCAGGAGGACATAGAGAATCGTAATGCGGTTCGCTTGCATTTTTTTACCCTGGGTGATGCCACCAGCTGGAGTGAATAAAGCAATTCCAGGAGTTGCGTCCGGAATTGCGCTTTTTGCGCCACGCTATGCACACAGCATTGAGGCCTGGCCGGAACCCGGTCAAGCCTCAATAAAAGCAGCGCAGCTTAGGGCCTGAAATCAGGCAGCGACAGCAGCAGCGGTCTTCTTGGCGATCTGGCGGCGCAGCAGACGAGCGCGCATCGACAGTTCATTCTCTTCAGCCTTCAGAAGGAAGGCGTCGAGGCCACCGCGGTGCTCGACCGAGCGGAGGGCAGCAGCGGAAACGCGAAGACGGAAACGCTGGCCGAGGGCATCGGAAATCAGCGTGACATTGCACAGGTTCGGCAGGAACTTGCGCTTCGTCTTGTTGTTTGCGTGGCTCACATTGTTGCCCGACTGGACGCCCTTGCCGGTCAATTCGCAACTACGGGACATGGTACACCTATTTTTCTTGGTTCAGGACAATACGTTTCCGGCACCGAAACCGGCCGCAGTCCGTCTGGCCTTTTTGGAAAGTTGCGGTTCTATAGTCACACGCGACGCCGACGTCAAGCCAAACCTGCCGTTCATCGGGAATTCAGTTGCCAAGGGCCATGATTTGCAGGCAAGAGCAAATGGATCGGGCTTTTGCCACGGCGTAGAATCGCCGCAATGGCAGACTAGGCGGAGCGTCTCAATGGGAGTCGTGAAGATGAACGGGCGGGTTTGGGTTGCAGGCGCAGTCATGTCGGTTGCCCTGGCGGGTAGCGCGACGCCGCTTTCCTCGGCGGAAATCGAGCACCGCACGGATTACAGCATCCGCCTGTCCGGCCTGCCTGTGGCCACCGCCACCTTCCGCTCGGCATTCAACGGCAACCGCTACACGATTTCCGGCAGCATGCAATCGGCCGGCCTTGCCGATATCTTCTCGAGCACCAAGGGTACGACATCGGTTTCCGGCACCGTCAGCCGCGGCCGGCTGCACGCCACGAACTATTCGGTGAACTACAAGAGCGGCAAGCGCAGCCGCGCCATCGACGTGACCTTCCACAACGGCAATGTCATCACCGCCAGCATGACGCCGCCGCGGCGCAAGCCGAAGAACTGGGTGCCCGTCTCCACCGCCGACATGCGCGCCGTGCTCGACCCGATCTCTGGCCTCATCATCCCGGAAGGAAGCCGTGTCTGCCCGAAGACGTTGCCGATCTTCGACGGCGAGAGCCGCCTCGACCTGAAGCTGAGCTCCAAGGGCACCAAGCCCTATTCCACCAAGGGCTTCGAGGGAGAGGTCGTCGTCTGCGGCATCCGCTTCGTCCCGAAATCCGGCTACAAGAAGGGCCGCGACGATGTGGAATATCTGCGCAAGCTGAAGACGATGGAAATCTGGTTTGCCAAGGCCGAGGGAGCGAAGGTATATGCTCCGGTCTATGTGCAGATTCCGACCAAGCTCGGCCCTGTCACCGTCTCGGCCACGCGCTTCGGCGGTTGACACATGGCTCCGGTCGGACGACCGGAGTGATCGGCCTTGAAGACGCGTGCAACCCTGATTGGCTTTTCGGCGATCCTGATGTGGTCGCTGCTCGCGCTCTTCACCGCGGCCTCCGGCAAGATGCCACCTTTCCAGCTCTCGGCCGTCTGCTTCCTCATCGGAAGCCTACCCGGCATCCTCGTGCTCATCGCCCGGCCGGAGCGCGCCAGGCTGCTTCGGCAGCCGGCGAAGGTCTGGATCACGGGCATCCTCGGCCTCTTCGGCTATCACTTCCTTTATTTCACCGCGCTGCGCAACGCGCCGGCCGTGGAAGCCGGCCTCATCGCCTATCTCTGGCCGCTCCTCATCGTCGTCGGCTCGGCGCTGCTGCCGGGTGAAAAGCTGAAGTGGAACCATGTCGTCGGCGCGTTTCTCGGCCTCGGCGGCACGGTGCTCATCGTCGGCCGCAACGGCTTCGCCTTCGACGAGGCTTACCTCATCGGCTATGGAGCAGCCTTTCTCTGTGCCTTCACCTGGTCGGGCTACTCGCTGCTCACCCGCCGCTTCGAGGCGGTCTCGACGGATGTGGTAACCGGCTTCTGCCTCGCAACCGCCCTTCTTTCGCTTCTCTGCCACCTGATGCTGGAAACCACCGTCTGGCCGCAGACAGGCTTCGAATGGCTCGCCATCGCCGGGCTCGGCCTGCTGCCGGTCGGCGCGGCCTTCTATGCCTGGGATTTCGGCGTCAAGAACGGCGACATCCAGATCCTCGGGGCCGCAAGCTATGCCGCACCGCTGCTCTCGACGCTCGTGCTGATTCTCAGCGGCTTTGCCGAACCATCCTGGCGCATCGGCCTTGCCTGCCTGCTGGTGACGGGCGGTGCCATCCTCGCCGCCAAGGACATGATCTTCCGCAAGACCGCAGCAAGCCCGGCCTGATCAGGCACCCGGCTCCCAGCCGGCAGGCGCCATCTCGAAGGATGAGAAGAGGAAGCCCGGCGAGACCGTGCAGCCAACCAGCGTCCAGTCGCCGAGCGGCTCGGCGGATTGCCACCAGTTCGCCGGCACGATGATCTGCGGCCGCTCACCGGCCGCAAGATCCGGCCCGAGCACCTGAGCCTCCGCCCGCTCCATACCGTCGCTCACCGAAAGCGCCAGCGGCCCACCGGCATAATGGTGCCAGACCTCGACCGCATCCACCACCCGATGCCAGTGCGAGCGCTCACCCCGCTCCAGGAGGTAGTAGATCGCCGTCGAATGCCCGCGCGTGCCACCCGCTGTGTCGCGAAAGGTCTGCACATACCAGCCGCCTTCCGGATGGCGCTCCATGCCGAGCCGGGCAATGATATCCTGCGGCGTCATCAGAACCGGTCCTTGCGCGCACGGATTTCCGCAAAGACCTCGGCGTCACGCGCTTCCGCCATGCCGAGATGGCGGCGGATCGAGGGTTCGGCAGCCCTCAGGAAGGGATTGGTTGCCTTTTCAAGGCCGATGGTCGTCGGCGCGGTAAAGCCGCCAGCCGCCCTGATCGCCTCGATTTCCGCCACGCGGCTTGCAAGCACGGCATTGTCCGGATCGACGGTCCTGGCAAAACGCGCATTGGAGAGCGTGTATTCATGGCCGAAATAGACGGTCGTTTCGTCCGGCAGCACGGCGAGCTTGGACAGCGAGTCCCACATCTGCGCCGGCGTGCCCTCGAAGAGCCGGCCGCAGCCGAGCGCGAAAAGCGTGTCAGCCGCAAAGAGCAGCTTTTCCGCCGGCAGATGGAAACAGATATGTCCTGCCGTATGCCCCGGCGTCAGGATGACCTCGACCCGCCGGCCGGCGAAGTCAAAACTGTCGCCACCATCCACCTTGCGATCGATACCCGGGATCGTCTCGCGCACCGGACCGATGATCGTCACACCGAAACGCTCCTTCAGCGCAAGATTGGCTTCGACATGGTCGTTGTGATGGTGCGTCGTAAAAATGTGGCTGAGCGCCCAGCCGCGGCGGGCGAGCGCGTCGAGGATCGGCTTTTCCTCCGGTGCGTCGATGCTCGCGGTTGCCCCCGTTGCCGGATCATGCAGCAGCACGCCGAAATTGTCGCTGCGGCAGGGAAAGAGGTCTATTTCCAGCGGGATCATGATGCATTCCTCATCGCATTGGCAGAGCGGTCGGCGGGAATGTAAGGCAATCGGCCTTGAAGTCCACCGGCCCATCGCGCACATTCAGGTCATGCATGCCGATATTGTCGACCTTCGCGAATTCTACCACTCGCCGCTCGGGCGCCTCGCCGATCATTCGATCGCGATGGCACTCGCTTCGCTCTGGGCGCGCCTGCCGGACGAACGGCTGGTCGGGCTCGGCTATGCCGTGCCCTATTTGGAACGGTTCCGCGCCGATACGGAGCGCACCTTCGCCTTCATGCCGGCGGGCCAGGGTGCGGTGAACTGGCCGCCGAGTGAGCTCTCCTCCACGGCCCTGGTCTTCGACGAAGAACTGCCACTGCCGGACGCTTCGGTCGATCGCGTTCTGATGGTGCATTCGCTGGAGTTTGCGGAAAACCCGCGCGAGACGATGAAGGAACTCTGGCGCGTGCTGGCCCCCGGCGGGCGGCTCGTCATCGTCGTGCCGAACCGGCGTGGCGTCTGGGCACGCATGGAGCACACACCCTTCGGCTCCGGCCGGCCCTATTCGCGCCGCCAACTGACCGCGCTGTTGCGCGAGACCAACTTCACACCCGGCGCCTCGGCCGAGGCGCTGTTCTTTCCGCCTTCCAAACTGCGCAGCGTGCAGAAATTACGAGGCGCCTTCGAGCGGCTAGGCCGAACGCTCTGGCCGATGTTTTCCGGCGTCATCATCGTCGAGGCCCAGAAGCGACTCTACCAGGGCTTGCCCGTTGCCGCACGCGCCTCACGCCGCGTCTTCGTGCCCGTACTCGCCCCACACGGCGTGCCGACGACGCGCGAGCGCGCGCAACGCTGATCCCCTCGACAAATGCCGGCCCGCCCGCTAGAGCGGGCCCACGCGGAAACGAAGGGCGAAGGGCATGACGGACGGACATTTCGACAAGATCGCGCTGATCGGCATCGGCCTCATCGGCTCTTCCATCGCCCGCGCCGTCAAGGCGAAGGGCCTTGCCAAGACCGTCACCATTTCGAGCCGCAGCCAGGAGACGCTCGACCGCGCCCGCGAACTCGAGCTCGGCACCGATTACGTCCATGACGCCGGCAAGGCCGTCGAAGACGCCGATCTCGTCATCGTGTCGGTGCCCGTCGGCGCCTCCGGCAAGGTCGCGGAGGACATCGCTCCTCACCTGAAGTCCGGCGCCATCGTCACCGATGTCGGCTCCACCAAGGCCTCGGTCGTCGCACAGATGCTGCCGCACATGCCGAAGAACGTACATTTCATCCCCGGCCACCCGCTGGCAGGCACCGAGCATTCCGGTCCGGACGCCGGCTTTGCCGAACTCTTCCAGAACCGCTGGTGCATCCTCACGCCCGTGCACGGCACAGACAAGGAAGCCAAGCGCCGGCTCGCCGCCTTCTGGGAAGCCCTCGGCTCGAAGGTCGATGAAATGGATACGGAGCATCACGACAAGGTGCTCGCCATCGTCTCGCACCTGCCGCATATCATCGCCTACAACATCGTCGGCACAGCCGACGACCTCGAGACCGTGACGGAATCGGAAGTCATCAAATACTCGGCCTCGGGCTTCCGCGATTTCACCCGCCTCGCCGCCTCGGATCCGACCATGTGGCGGGACGTCTGCCTGCATAACAAGGACGCGATCCTTGAAATGCTGGCGCGTTTTTCCGAGGACCTCGCCTATCTGCAGCGCGCCATTCGCTGGGGCGACGGCGAAAAGCTCTTCGACCTGTTCACGCGCACCCGCGCCATCCGCCGCTCGATCATCGATGCGGGCCAGGACACATCCGCACCGAACTTCGGCCGGCCGGTCGCCGACAAGAAGGGCTGAGCATTTTCCGCGGGATCCCGCCGGAACGAGGCGTCAGACCGGCGGGATGAAGGCGATCGGGAAGAGGCCAAGATAAACGGTCCCTTCCTGCACATTGAGTTTTACCACGGCCCGGTCGCCACCCTTCGAGAGGCCTTCGATCACCTGTGCGACCTGCGTCGCCGTTTCCGCGATCTCCGGAAAGGCCTCGGAAATCCGGTCGCGCCAGACCGTGATGCCGGCAATGTCGAGATCGAGCGTACCCGAGAGATACCCATCGTCGCCCACCCTGAGCGGGCCGGAAAGGCTCGCCACCTTGCCGTCACCGAGGTCGAGCGACAGGCGGCGCAGCTCCACATTCGCGCCGAGCGGCGCACCAGCCGGCGGCCCTTCGGCGGAAATCCATGTCGCCGCATCGGCAATCGTCATGTCGGCCGCAACATCAAGCGGCGGCAGCACCCTGTCGCCAAGATCGAGCGAGAGCGCGTCGAAGGAGGCGGCGACATCGAGCGCACCGCCCGACTGGCGGATGTGCTTTTCGCCGTGGGCAGCCGTCACGCCAAGCGACACGGCCTCCGAGGGCACGTTGAGCCGGCCCTTCAGCCCGTCATAGGCGACCGAGGCGCGATCGAGCCCGTTCGTCCAGGCAGTGCCGCTTGCCCGCATGAGGTCCCAGTTTGCGTCGAAGACGAGATCGGGCGTCACGCGCACCTGCGCCGGCCCGTCGAGCTCGACGACCGCATGGCCGGGGCGATAGACCTGCGCAGCCGAGCGAAGTGCGCCGAAGGTCGCCGAAAGACCCGCCGGGCGATCGTCGATACCGACCGCGTCGCAGAACAGGCCGATGCGGAACGGGAAGCCGCGGACGGAAAGGTTGCTGCACGAGGCCGAATGCATGCCCTGTGAGGATGCAGTGAGCTGCCGATCCAGCGTGTCCTTCAACCAGCTTGCGGCGTAGAACCATCCGCCCGTATAGAGCGCGACGACGAGAACGACGGCAACGGCGAGCCGGACGAGTTTGCGCGTGACGCCGGATGTGCCGGCGTGGCTTGACGATGCCATGCTGTTCTCCAATGGTGGCGGACATGATTTGCCCGCAAGCGCGTCAAAGCCGGCAATTGCGGCGGCTTTTTGAGAGATGGTCCAGGTGACGGTGGATATGAACGAATTCTGGGTTTTTGGCTACGGTTCGCTGATGTGGAATCCGGGCTTCGAATTCGAGGAACAGCAGCCGGCCCATCTCTTCGGCTTCCGCCGTTCGCTCTGCGTGCGCTCCTGGGTCCATCGCGGCACCGAGGCCAAGCCCGGCCTCGTGCTGGGCCTCGATCGCGGCGGCTCCTGCCGCGGCGTCGCCTTCCGCATTGCCCCCGCAAGCCAGGAGGCCGTGGTCGATTACCTGCGCGAGCGGGAACTGGTGACCCATGTCTACAAGGAGCGCACACTTGCCGCGACGCTGGGCGACGGCCGGCGCGTCTCGACGCTCGCTTACATCTGCGACCGTGCCCATCACCAGTTCGCCGGCTCGCTCTCCATCGAGGAGGCGGCGACGACCGTCAGCGCTGCCATCGGCAAGTCCGGCCACAACATCGACTATGTGCGCAACACGCTGACGCATCTGCGCGCCATGGGTATCCGCGACCATTGGCTGGAGGACGTCGGCCGCACCGCGGAAAACCTCCACACGCAAGGCCCCGCCTGATCAGGCGGTGTGCGCCTTCAGCTCCGCCAGCCGCTGCTCGGCCGTCGGCGGCAGGGGCAGGTTTGGATTTGCCGCGACGGTTTCCACCAGCAGCCGGTCGCTCGCCGTCTCCATCACCTCGACGAGATGGGCGAGAAAGGCATCGGGATCCATGCCCGGCGCGATCGCCGGCAGGATACGCACCTTGAAGTGGCCGGGATAACGGATGAACTTGCGGCGCGGCCAGAACAGGCCCGGATGCATGACGACGGGCACGACAGGCACCTGCAGATCCCGGTAGAGGCGAGCGATGCCGTATTTGTATTCCGGTGTCGCGCCCGGTGGGCGACGGGTGCCTTCCGGATAGATGATGAGCTGGCGGCCGGAATTCATCTCTTCCTTGGTGCGCTGCATGACGGCGGCCATGACCTTGCCACGCGCACTGCGATCGACCGGCACCATGCGCTGCTTCTTCAGATACCAGCCGAAGAGCGGAATCCAGGTCAGCTCGCGCTTGAGGATGTAGAAGGGATCGTCGAGCCAGGGCAGCAGCGCATAGGCATCCCAGAAGGACTGATGCTTCGGTGCGAAGATGTAACCGCCATCGGCCGGGATGTTCTCCAATCCTTCGATCTCGAACGTCGTGCCGACGACTTTGTCGAAGAGCCAGTGATTGCTCCTCGCCCAGTTCTTGGCGACGCCATAGGCCTTTTTGCGCGGCAGCAGGAAATAGGCCGGCGTCATGATGATCATCTGTAAGATGAGGTTCAGGTAGAAGAGGGTATTGAAGAGGACGGAACGGAAAGCGATCATCGGGCAGCCTGTCAGCGGGACGCGTTCCTTCGCCCTACACGATATTCAAAGACGGGGAAACTCCCGTTGCAGCGATCTCAACCACCGGAAAGGCCCGCCATGTCACCACGAAGGCCGGACCAGTTGCCCGCCCCTGCAAAGGCACGGATATGCGCGAGGCTGTACTTGAGGTACTCCGACAACATCGCCTTCACGACGCCCGGCTGGCGCAGCCAGTTGCCGTTCTTCAGGTCCGAATTGACGACCGGATAGGCGATGAACTCCGTTCGGGGATCGATGACCTTCAACTCCAGCAGGCTGCGCGGCATATGGTAGTTGTTGGTGACGACGAGCACGCGGCGGAACTGGTGATCGCTGATCCAGCGCGCCGTCTCGTTGGCGTTGCCGATCGTATCCACCGCCTCGTAGCCCATGTCGACGCAGCATTCGAAAAGCGCCGACGAGCTCTGGGTGAGTTTGCGGATCTGGTTGCCGCTGGTGGCAGGGTTGACGCCGGAGATCAGCAGCCGCTGCCCGGCTCCCTGCTTGAGCAGGCCGATTGCCCGGTCGATACGCTGGTAGCCGCCGGTCAACACCACGATAGCATCGGCCTTCGGATCGCTCGGCGCTTCCAGCGCAGCGACGGTTTCGGCAAAATAGAGGAAGCCGCCGGTACCCGCCGCGGCGGCAAGCAGGATGAGTGCGAGCAGCGCACGCACGGCAAGGCGGACGGGACCCTTGCGCCGCCGCCCCTCCCCCTCAGACCGGACGCCCTGCGGCAGACCCGGTTTTGCCCGTTCAAGCGCGTTCATGATTCCGTCCATAGAACGTGATTGCGGCAACCGATGGTCCGTTTCGCGGCAGCGGTTCGTCTGGGCCGGCTCATGGGTCGGGCAGTTGGTCGGTGCGAGATGGGTCGGAACGGATCTGGTCGATCTCGTGGATGGTCCGCATGACGGTGAAACGGGCCGTCAGCGTCGTCAGCAGCGCGATGACGACAATCGTGCCGGCAATGCCGAGATAGCCCGTGAACCCCATGGAGAAGGTGCCGAACAGGGCCGTCGCCTGGTCGCTCTGGGGGGTCGCGATGGAGCGCCCCTGCCAGAAGCCGGCGACGGCAAAGAACAAGGCTGCCAGGAACCCGCCGGCCACCGAACCCTTCAGGCTGATCTTCAGGAAATGCTTCTGGAACTCGGACGCGACAAAGCTTGCCTCCGCGCCGACGAAATGCAGCACCTCGACAATGTGCCGGTTGCCGGAAAGCGCGCCACGCGTTGCGAAGATGACGGTCAACACCATGGCGGAAAAGACCAGCACCAGCACGCCGGTACCGATGAAGGCCGTTGTGCGCGCCATGGCGACGAGGCGATCGACCCAGGTACGGTGATCGTCGAGGAAGGCCGTCGGGATCTTCTGCGCCAATGCTGCCCGCATTGCCATGAAATCCGGCGGGCTCTGCTCATCGATGGTCACGATGACGAGACGCGGCACCGGCAGTTCGTCGATGTTCAGCCCTTCCCCAAGCCAGGGTTCGAGCAGCCGCGCCGTCGCCGTCTTGTCGACGATCGTGCCGTCACGCGTGCCGGAGAAGGTCAGCGCGAGGTCACGCGCATCCGTCAGCGCCTTCTCCATGTCGAGATTGTCGTCGGGCTTGATCTGGATGGTGATCTCGCGGGAGATCTGGCTCTGCCAGCTCGCCGCCGTCGCCCGCACCATGCTGACCGCGCCAAAGGTGAGGCAGGCCAGAAAGGCCATGATGGCGATGACGAGCATCAGCGCGTTGCCGGACACGTTCGCCTGCGGCACGATGGGTGCCGTCGGGCGCACTTTCATTTCCGGCCGGCGCGCCGGCTGGGCGTCCTGGGCGGTATCGTGCGGCGCGTCAGTCATAGATATCGAGCCGTCCCTGCGAGAGGATCATGCGCCGGGCCTCCACCTGGTCCATCAGCGACAGGTCGTGCGTGGCGATCACCACGGCGGTGCCGAGACGGTTCAACTCAAGGAAGAGGCTCAGCAGCCGGCGGGCCATCGGCGGATCGACATTGCCGGTCGGCTCGTCGGCAAGCAGCAGTTCCGGCCGGTCGATGAGGGCGCGGGCAATGGCCGCGCGCTGCTTTTCCCCGCCCGACAACACCGGCGGCAGCACGTTGATTCGCTCCCCGAGCCCGACCCATTTCAAGAGTTCCAGCACGTCGGCGCGATAACTCGCCTCCTCCTTGCCACGCACGCGCAGCGGAAGGGCGACATTCTCATAGGTCGTGAGATGATCGAGCAGGCGAAAATCCTGGAAGACGATGCCGATACGCCGACGCAACATCGGCAGCTCATCGCGCGGAATGGTGGAAATCTCCCGGTCGAAGGTGCGAATGATACCGCGCGTCGGCTGCAGGGAGAGGAAGAGAAGACGCAGCAGCGTCGTCTTGCCGGCGCCGGAAGGCCCCGTGAGAAACTGGAAAGACCGGCGCGGAATATCGAAGGTCAGGTCGCGGAGAATCTCCGGGCCCATCCCATAGCGCAGTCCGACATTCTCGAAGTGAATCAATGATCAATCCGGTTCTAGAAGCGGGTTACCCTTGCCCGCCGAGGCAGGTTCGCTGGCGAGGTCGCACAGGAAAACGGCTCTTTCACGGTCGGGTTTCCAAAGCATTAACCAGTATGGTTTACGTTTGGTAAGGATTTCATTCAATGCCCGACTTTTCGCCGATGATTTTGCGCGGAAGGGCACAGGCGGAACGAGGAGGTCGCGATGAACGCCTTCAGGGCAAGACGCGAGGCGAAGGGCCGGATCGACCTTCTGCCGCCGGAACCGAAGACACCAGCCCGCAGGAATGCAAAGCCGTTTCCGGCACGTCTCGAAGTGGTCGACGCCGATTTCATCGTCATTCGCAGCACTGCCGCCCGCACCAGCAATGACAATCGCCGCGCCGCCCGCCCTGCACCATCTGCCGAACAGCCACATCACCTGCTGCTCCGCATCGCCACGGCCAGTGCCCGGCTGTGCGAGGCTGGCCTGCAGCTTCTTCCAGGCCGTGCCTTTGCCGGCCTCGTGACGACAGCCTTCATCTTCGTCTTTGCCTATGCCGGCGGGCTCTCCGCCCTGAAGGCCGCACTCCCTGAGAACGAGCCGGGCGAGACCCTGCGCATAGCCGACGTCATCACGACAGTCGACGACCGCAACGGCATGAAGGTGCT
The DNA here is from genome assembly GCF_004284735.1 of Shinella sp. JR1-6. Classification (NCBI taxonomy): domain Bacteria; kingdom Pseudomonadati; phylum Pseudomonadota; class Alphaproteobacteria; order Hyphomicrobiales; family Rhizobiaceae; genus Shinella; species Shinella sp. JR1-6. The sequence goes on from NZ_SHMI01000025.1 coordinate 26,123, forward strand.
TGCCGTCTATGGCCGCCTCACCAATGGCGGCAACACCACTGCCGCCGTCCCGCCGGTCGACATCGTCTTCGAAGGCGCTGGCAAGACGCTCCGCCACCGTCTCTCGCTCGAAACTGCCGCACTCGCCCCAGGTGCCAGCGAGACCTTCGCGTTGCGCATTCCGCACAGTGGCGGAAAAGTACCGAAAGTCTCGGTTTCGCTTGCCGCCGAGGGTGCGCCCGCTCGCTGACTGTGCTAATCGGCTCCTTTGTTTCTCCCAGTTCCGCACGCAAAACCATCGGGTTTGCCGGATCTGCCTACGACCAAGGAGCCGCCTCGCGATGCAGATTGTCCGCGGAAAGAAGATCGAAACGCTCTACGACGCCGCTACGATCGCCAAGCGCAACGAAGAACTGGCGGCAGATATCGCCGGCGGGCCGACGAAAGACCTTCTCGTCATCGCCGTCCTCAAGGGCTCGTTCATCTTCGCCGCCGACCTCACCCGTGCCCTCCACGCCGCCGGCCTTGCCCCGGAAGTCGAGTTCATCACGCTGTCGAGCTACGGCGCCGGCACCGTTTCGCAGGGCGTGAAGGTCATCAAGGACATCGATAGCGACGTACACGGCCGTGACATCCTCCTGATCGACGATATCCTCGAATCCGGCCGCACGCTCAGCTTCGCCAAGGAACTGATGTACGAGCGCGGCGCCAAGAACGTCACCATCGCCGTGCTGCTCGACAAGCGCGAGAAGCGCAAGACCGACCTCGAAGCCGATTATGTCGGTTTCGAATGCCCGGATCATTTCGTCGTCGGCTACGGCATGGACGTCGCCTATGCCTTCCGCGAACTGCCCTTCGTCGGCATCGTGACGGGTGACGCGGACGCCTGAGGCTATCCTGACCGCAGATTCCCCCATCGGCCGTTTACCGATCGACAAGGAAAGTCTGGTCTTTTCACTCAAGGAGCGGCACCGGGAATCGGCGCACCGCTCCGGCCTACCGTTCCCTCGGAACAAGGCCGGATGAACGGACCGAAAGGGGAACCGATGGCCAAGATCCTGATCACCGAAGACGAGGATTCGCTCCGCACCTTCGTGGCGCGGGCGTTGCGCATGGACGGCCACGAGACCGTCGAAGCGCCGGACGGTGCAGCCGGGCTCGACGCCCTGACGGATGGCGGTTTCGATCTCCTCCTGTCCGATATCCGCATGCCTGTGATGGACGGCATCGAACTCGCCCACAAGGCGTCAGCCGCCCATCCGGCGCTGAAAATCCTGCTGATGACCGGCTATGCCGAACAGCGCGAGCGGGCAGACGACCTTGCCTCGAAGATCGTCGATGTGGTGAGCAAGCCATTCAGCCTGCCCGACATCCGCCGCGCCGTGGCAACGGCACTCGCCGCCTGACCACGCCTCAACGGATTCCGAGCAGCCGCTCCAGATAATCCCGTTCAAAACCGGGCGCAGATCCGGTACCCAGACGGCGACGGATCTCTTCCAGAATTTCACGCGCCCGCTGGATATCGATTTCTTCCGGAACCTTGGTCGGCCCGCCGAAGTCGGGGCCCTGTCCGTTGAGCGCGCGCTCGCGGCCCAACGGGTCGCGGCCGTTGCGCCCGGCCTGCGGTATGCCTTCGCCCGGCCCCTGGCCTTGCCCTTGCCCCATGGCCTGCATCTGGCTCATCATGTTCTGCGCGCCCTGGCGGAGTGCCTCCAGTGCACGGCCCTGGCTACCAACAGCCGATTCGCCCTGCCCCTCGCCCAGCGCTTCGGAAGCACCCTTCATCTCACGACCGGCCTGACCAAAGCCTTCGCCAGGTTCAAGCCCCATGCCCTTCAGCGCCTCCTGGATCTCCCCGAGCTGCTTGCCGAGCCCATCCTGCTGCTCCTGAAGCTTCTTCAGCGCCTCACGAAGCTGATCGGCCGTCATCTGGTCGGTCGACTGCTGACCGGCGCCATTGTCGCCCGGCTGCTGTTGCTGCTGGCCTTCCTCGCCCTCGCCCGGCATCGGATCGCCCCGCTGCTGGCGGTCGCGCAACGCCTGATCGAACTGGAAGGTCTGCTCCATCAATTTCTGCTGCTGCTGCATCAGCTGGCCGAGCTTGTCCATCTGCTGGCGCATCGCGTCGTTCTGCTGGCCTTGCTGACCCTGCTGCGGCCGACCGGCCTGCAGGTTGTTCATCATGCGCTGCAGTTCGGAGAGCATCTGCTGGGCCTGGTCACGCGCGCCGGACCGGGCCAGATTCTCGATCTGATCCATCATGCGCTGCAAATCCTGCTGCCGCAGGATCTGGCCCTGCTGCTGGGCGTTCTGCTGCATCTGGCCATTCTTGGCCGCCTGGCGGGCAAGCTCCTCCATATAGGCCTGCATCGCCTCACGCAGCTCCTTCATGAGCGCAGCGATCTCCTCGTCGGAGGCATTGCGCTCCAGCGCCTCGGAGAGCGCCTTCTGCGCCTCGCGCAGCCGGCGATCAGCCAAAGACAAGTTGCCGTCCTCGATGCCAAGGGCGATTTCCCAGAGATAGTCCGCCGTCTCGCGCATCTGGTCGTCCGTACGGGAAAGCTTCATGCGCGCATTGGCCGATTGCAGCAGCAGGTAATGCGTGAGGTTGGGGATCGTCTCTTCCGGCCGGATCGTCAGCGCCTCGTTGAGCGCGATGGCATGCGGCAGCTGGTTGGCATCGAGCGCGAAGACCTGCCGCTGTTCGGCGACGGCCCCGGCCAGCGGTTCGAAGAAATTCTTGGCCGGCAGGATCATCTCCACGGGCTGGCTGCGCCCTTCCTGCCCGGCGGCATCCCTGGCAACAAGCGTGATCTTCACACGCTTGCCGGAAAGCGGATGTTCGGACAGGTTACGGCTTGTCGTGCCCTTGGCGTCGCGCGCGGCGCGGCGCGGCAGGTCAAGGCGGTACTCCGGCAGCGGATAGAGCGGACGTGCATCCTTCGGCTGCTCGACCGGCACGATCTCCGCATGAGCCTCCTGGATTCCGTAGTCGTCCTTGGCGACGAAGCTGATCTCCAGCGCCGACGCGACGGTCTTTTTCGGAATACCATCGAAGGCGATTTCCGGAACGCGGTCCGGAATGACCGCAAACGCCCAGGTCTGGCCGGCGACCGAGAGCGTGCCGTCCTTCAGAATTTTGTAGCGCATGGTCTTGGCGCCATTGGCCGCGGCAACCGGCACCTTCGCTTCGGCCTTCGGGCCCTCGGCCTTTTCATCCTTCGGCTTTTCCGCCTCCGGGCGTATGGCCGTCGCCGTGGCCTCGCCCGTCACCTGGTAACTCACCGGCTCATCGCCGCCGCCACCCGTAACGCGCACGGTCAATTCGCTGAACTGCGGAATGCGAATCTCGCCCTTGGCAGCCTCGCCCGGCTGGCCCTGCGTGCTGCCGGTCAGGAAAATGGGTGCACGCGACGTGTGCGCCGGCGGCGTCACCCAGGCGTCGATGCGCACATCCGGCGCAGTTTCGGCAGGCGCGCGAAGGGTAACCACATCCGCCAGAAGACCACCGCGATTCGAATAGGAGAAGGCAAAGGCGATGGCGACAAGGAGCAGCGGCACGGCGCGCAGGGCATGGCGGTCATGACGGGCAATGTCCGGCTCAGGCGCACCGGTCCTGAGCGCGCCGATCATCCGTGCCATACGGCTCTGGTGCTCGCGCCACAGCGCTTCGGCAACGGCACCGCCACCGGCCGGCCGATCTTCCTGCACCCGGATCGCCTGATGAGCCAGCGCATTGCGCGCCTCCAGCATGCGATAGGCCTTGTCAATCGAAGGCCAGCCGATACCGCGCAGGCGAATGAGCAGACCGGCAAGACCAAGCGCGAAGCCGGCCAGCGTCGCAAGATGCAGCCAGGTGGGAACATGGCGAAAATAGCCGAACCAGGTCAGCGCGAGAAACGCCGCGACGAGAAGCAGGATCGGCAGCACCCGCGGGGCGAGCGCCTCCAGATAGAGGATGGTCTGGGCGGCAAGGCGTTTGCCCGCAAGCCGTCGGGCCACCGGGTTGCCGGCCGCTTCCGTCTCGCGCTGTCCTTGCGTGTCAATCGCCATCGATCGCCGCTCTCCGCTGCAGGTTGTCACCGCCAAAAGATAACATGCTTTGTGGCGAAGACGAGGGCGCACGCAAAATCGTGATCGCGCGCGCAGCCTGGTTTAGCACTTGCGAAGGTCAGGCGAGCCAGTCCGGAAGCGAATCGAGGCCGATCAGGTCGTCATAGCTGAGGCGTGGCCGCACGACATGGAACTCGGCCCCGTTGACCAGCACTTCCGGTACCAGCAGACGGCTGTTGTAGGTGCCCGCCTGCACGGCGCCATAGGCACCGGCGGACCCGACGGCAATGAGATCGCCGGGCTTCGGCTGCGCCATCTCTCGGTCCTGCGCCAGATAGTCACCGGTCTCGCAGACGGGACCCACCACGTCCGCCCGGATGCGCGGCGCGCTGGCCGCCGAAATGACGACCGGCTGGATCTCGTGCCAGGCCTCGTAGAGCGTCGGGCGGATGAGGTCGTTCATGGCCGCATCGACGATGACGAACGTCTTCTCGCCGCCGTCCTTCACGTAGATCACCTCGGTGACGAGGATGCCGGCATTACCGACGATCAACCGGCCAGGCTCGGTGACGATCTTGCAGTTCAGGCCCTTGAGCTGGTTCTTGACGATTTCGGCATAGGCATCCGGAAGCGGCGGCGGCGCATTGTCCGTCTTGTAGGGAATCCCGAGACCACCGCCGACATCGACGTGATCGATCGTGTGTCCGTCGGCGCGCAGCGTATCGACGAGTTCGCGCAGAAGCTTGAAGGCATCTTCGAAGGGTTGCAACTCGGTGATCTGGCTGCCGATATGCATGTCGATACCGGTCACCTTGATGCCCGGCAGGCTGGCGGCGCGGGCATAGACGGCGCGGGCGCGTTCCCAGGAAATACCGAACTTGTTTTCCTTCTTGCCCGTCGAGATCTTGGCATGCGTGCGGGCGTCGACGTCTGGATTGATGCGGAAGGAGACGTGCGCAACCTTGCCGGCCTTCACGGCGCGGGCATTCAGCACCTCAAGCTCGGGCTCGGATTCGACGTTGAAGCAGTAGATGCCGACCTCAAGCGCCAGATCCATCTCGCGCGGCGTCTTGCCGACGCCGGAGAACATGATGCGCGAGGCAGGAACGCCGGCGGCCAGCGCCCGGCGCAGTTCGCCTTCCGAGACCACGTCGATGCCGGCGCCAAGCCGGGCAAGCGTTTTCAGCACCGCCTGGTTCGAGTTCGCCTTCATAGCGTAGCACACCATGGCATCGACACCGTCGAAGGCCTTGGCGAAGACCTTGTAGTGACGCTCCAGCGTCGCCGTCGAATAGACGTAGAAGGGCGTGCCGACCGTCTTGGCGATTTCCGGAACCGGCACGTCCTCCGCATGGAGGATGCCGTCGCGATGCTCGAAATGGTTCACAGGTCTCGTCCGTTAAACAGGGGCAGTTCCGGCAAAACCGCGCGGCGGCCTTGCGTTGGGAACTGCGTCAAAACTAGAGAAGGGGGTCGAGGATGAAAGGCTTGTCTTCGACCTGCTCGACCTTCTTGCCATCGACGGTCTTCACGACCGGTTGAGCCCCGCCCGGCAGGTCGAGATCGCCCTTGCGACCACAGGCGGTCAGAACCGCCGCGGAAAGGCAGAGCGCGAGAGCCAGCCTGCCGATGTCGATGCGTGTCATGAAGCGTTCCCTGGAAATGCCGGTGATCGGGTGGGCATCATCCTTAGCGAATTCGCCCGCCCTTGTGCACCCTTAATCTACTGATGAGTCCTGCAAGCAATCTGATCAGTTGCGCTGCCGCCACCAGGCGATCTGCTTGCGGACCTCCAGAGGGGCGGTACCGCCAAAACTCTTGCGGCTGGCGACCGAGGCCTCGACCGTCAAGACGTTGAAGATGTCGGCGGTGATGGCGGCATGGATCGCCTGCAGCTCCTCGAGCGACAGGTCGGAAAGGTCGCAGCCCTTGCTCTCGGCCAGCGCCACGGCGCGGCCCGTCACATGATGGGCATCTCGGAAGGGAAGTCCCGCTTCCCGCACCAGCCAGTCGGCAAGATCGGTGGCAGTGGAATAACCGGAGCCGGCCGCCGCCTTCATCCTGTCGGTACGAATGGTCATGTCGCGCACCATGCCGGTCATCGCGGCAATGGCCAGCTCGATGCTCTCGGCAGCGTCGAAGACCTGTTCCTTGTCTTCCTGCATGTCCTTGGAATAGGCGAGCGGCAGACCCTTCATGACGGTCAGGAGTGCGATCAGCGAACCGTTGATGCGGCCGGTCTTGGCACGCACCAGCTCGGCGGCATCCGGGTTCTTCTTCTGCGGCATGATCGAGGAGCCGGTGGAGAAGGCATCCGACAGGCGGATGAAACCGAACTGCGGCGTCGACCAGATGACGATCTCTTCGGCGAGGCGCGACAGATGAACGCCGGTAATCGCCGCAATCGACAGGAACTCCAGGGCGAAATCGCGGTCCGACACGGTATCGATGGAATTGCGGGTCGGCTCGCGGAAGCCGAGCGCCTTCGCCGTCATGTGTCGGTCGATATTGTAGCCCGTGCCGGCAAGCGCGGCGGCACCGATCGGGCTTTCATCGAGGTGCTCGATGGCGTGGCGCACCCGCTGGCGGTCGCGGCCGAACATCTCGACATAGGCCATGCAATGATGGCCGAAGGTAACGGGTTGGGCGGTCTGAAGGTGGGTGAAGCCAGGCATGACGGTTTCGGCGTGCTCCTCGGCACGGTCGAGGAAGGCCGCGATGAGGCCCGTCAGCGCCTTCTCCGTCTTCTGCAGCTCTTCCTTCACCCACAGACGGAAATCGAGCGCCACCTGGTCGTTGCGCGAGCGGGCGGTGTGGAGGCGTCCGGCGGCGGGACCGATCAGCGTCGCCAGCCGCGCCTCGACATTCATGTGAATGTCTTCCAGGCGGCGCGAGAACTCGAAATTGCCGCTTTCGATCTCTGACAAGATCGTGTCGAGACCGTGAACGATCTTTTCCTTATCGTCCGCCGAAATGATGCCCTGGTGGCTGAGCATTTCGGCATGCGCCTTTGAGCCGCGGATGTCCTGGGCGTAAAGCTTCTTGTCGAAGCCGATGGAGGCATTTATCTCCTCCATGATCGCATCCGGTCCCGAGGCGAAACGGCCGCCCCACATCTGGTTCGAGGATTTCGTCTCGGAAGTGCCGTCAGCCATGGGTCCCGTCCTGGAGAGTGAAATGACAGTGAAGAAGAAACTCGGCCTGCCGGCAGGAAAACTGATCGCCATTGCCGGGCTCGCCGGACTTCTCGCCGGTGGTGCAGCGATATACGTGAAGGAAAGCCTGTCTGGCAATGGCGCGGTCGCTTCCGCCGATCCCGCCGCCTGCACGGCCACCGCAGCGAAGGCCGAAGCCCTGACACCCTTTTCCAAGGGACAGGTCGCCGCCATGCGCACGGTCGACGAGCATCGCGCGCTGCCCGATCTCGTGTTCGACGGCCCCGACGGCAAGAAGAAGACGATCGCCGATTTTTCCGGCAAGACCCTGCTCGTCAACCTCTGGGCCACCTGGTGCGTGCCGTGCCGTGAGGAAATGCCGGCGCTCAACGCGCTCGAAAAGGAGCTCGGCAGCGACAAGTTCGAGGTCGTGGCGATCAACATCGACACGGGCGATGACGAAAAGCCGAAAACCTTCCTCACCGAAACAGGCGTCAACGACCTCGGCTATTATCGCGACGCCTCGATGGGCGTGTTCAACACCCTGAAGAAGGAAGGCCTCGCCTTCGGCCTGCCCGTCACGCTGCTGATGGATGACAAGGGCTGCTTGATCTCGGCAATGAACGGCCCCGCCGCCTGGGACAGCGACGACGCCAAGGCCTTGATCAAAGCCGCGCTTGCTGCGCCGAAAAGCTGAGGCATCGCGAGAAGGTTTCGCTCACGCCGCTGGATAGGCGCGCGACCGGCGGATGTCGAGGAAACCCGCTTCGCCCTTGCGGTGCGGGAATTCCGGCGCCGTATCGAACTCGACCGGCTGACCACTGCCCGTCAGCGCCAGCACGCGGCGGGAGTCCGGCCGGTCGATGACCCGCACGATCTTCGCAGCGATGCCCTGCCCATCCTCGCGCCAGGTGACGTCGGCCGGGCGGAACAGGATCTGACCGCTGCCATCGGCCACACCGCCCGCCTCGAAGGCCACGTCGCCGACATAGGCCTTGCCGCCGCGGATCTCCGCATCGAGCCGGTTCGCATCGCCGAGGAAATTCATCACGAAGGCATCGGCCGGGTTGCGGCAGACCGCCTCGGGCGTGCCCTCCTGCACGATCTTGCCCTTGTTCAGGATGACGACCCGGTCGGCAAGGTCGAGCGCCTCTTCCTGGTCGTGTGTGACGAAGAGCGTGGTGATTCCCAGTTCGTCATGGATTTTCCGAAGCCAGCGGCGCAGGTCCCGCCGCACATTGGCATCAAGCGCACCAAATGGCTCGTCGAGCAGCAAAACGCGGGGATCGACGGCGAGCGCCCGGGCGAGCGCCACACGCTGGCGCTGGCCACCGGAGATCTGGCCGGGGAAACGGTCCTTGAGGCCACCGAGCTGCACGAGATCGAGCAGTTCCGCAACACGTTTGGCGATCGCGTCGGGCGAGCGCTTGACCTTGGAGACCTTCATGCCGAAGGCGATGTTCTCGCCGACGGTCATATGCGGGAAGAGGGCATAGTGCTGGAAGACGAAACCGACACCGCGCTCGCGCACCGGAATGTCCGTCGCATTCTCATCGCCGAAATAGATCGCACCGCCATCGGCATATTCGAGGCCGGCAACCATGCGCAGGATCGTCGTCTTGCCGGAGCCGGACGGGCCGAGCAATGCCACCAGCTCCCCGCTTTCGATATCGAGCGACACGCCGTGCACGGCGCGAAAGGTCTGGAACTCCTTGACCACATTGGTAAGGCGGATCTTCACGGTTTTACCTCCGGGGTGATGCTGTCGGCGCCGGCCAGCTGAGAGGGGCGCTGCACGCGGCCTGCGCCCTGCCGCTCCAGCGCCACCTTGGCGACGAGCGTAACGATGGCAAGACCGGCGAGAATGGATGCGGCGGCAAAGGAACCGGCCGCGTTGTAGTCGTGATAGAGCAGCTCGATGTGCAGCGGCAGCGTGTTCGTCTGGCCGCGGATATTGCCCGAGACGACGGAAACGGCACCGAACTCGCCCATCACGCGCGAATTGCAAAGCACGACACCGTAGAGCAGCGCCCACTTGATATTCGGCAGCGTGACGGAGAAGAATGTGCGCCAGCCGCTTGCCCCCAGCGACGTCGCCGCCTCCTCTAGGTCGCGGCCCTGCGCCTGCATCAGCGGGATCAGTTCGCGCGCCACGAAGGGCGCGGTCACGAACATGCTGGCCAGCACGATGCCCGGCAGCGCGAAGAGGATCTTGATCTCCATCGATTGCAGAGACGGTCCGAACAGGCCCTGCAGACCATAGACGAAGAGATAGGAGACGCCCGCAACGATGGGCGATACGGAGAAAGGCAGTTCGATAACGACAGTGAGCAGCCGCTTGCCGCGGAAATCGTGCTTGGTGATGGCCCATGCCGCCGCAACGCCGAAAGCCGTGTTGATCGGCACCGCGATCAGCGCCGTGACGACCGTCAGCAGGATGGCGTGCCGCGTGTCCGGGTCGGCAATCGAGGCGGCAAAATAACCGACACCGCGTGAAAAAGCCTCGACGGCGATGACGACGAGCGGCGCGACGATCATCAGCGCGACCAGCACGAGCACGAAGGCGAGGAGCGAGCGGCGGAAGACCGGATTGTCGCCGACGCGGGGCGGCGTGCCTTTTCCAGGGTGCACCATGGTCAGCCCCTTGCCGTATAACGCAGGGCGCGGGCCTGCATGAGGTTGGTGATCGCCAGCATGACGAAAGCCGTCAGCAGCATGACGGAGGCGATGGCGGCCGAGGCCGGATAGTCGTATTCCTCAAGCCGGATGAAGGCGAGCAGCGCGGTGATCTCCGTTGAGAACGGCTGGTTGCCGGCAATGAAGATGATGGCCCCGAATTCCCCAAGACTGCGGGCGAAGGAGAGCGAGACACCGGCCAGAAGCGCCGGCGTGAGGAGCGGCAGGATGACGCCCGTGAAGATCGACAGGTCGCTCGCCCCGAGCGTCTGCCCCGCCTCCTCCAGCGCCGGATCCAGTTCCTCCAGCACCGGCTGCACCGTGCGCACGATGAAGGGAATGCTGGTGAAGCTCATGGCGACGATGATGCCGAGCGGCGTATAGGCGACCTTGATACCGAGAAGCGAGAGCGGTCCGCCGAACCAGCCGTTGGTCGCAAAGAGCGTGGTAAGCGCGATACCCGCAACGGCGGTGGGCAGCGCGAACGGCAGATCGACAAGCGCATCGACCAGCCGGCGACCGGGAAAGCGGTAACGCACCAGCACCCAGGCGAGCGATAGGCCGAAGACGAGGTTGAACGCGGTTGCTGCCAGCGCGCAGAGCACCGTGACCCGGTAGCTCGCAAAAGCGCGGTCCGACGAGATGATGCGCCAGTAGTCCTCCGGCCCAAGGCTGGCCGCCTTGAAGACGAGCGCAGCCAGCGGCAGCACGACGATGATCGCCACATAGACGAGAGTTATGCCGAGCGCGAGCGGCAATCCGGGCAGTACACGCCGTCTCAAGAGGCGCTTCCTTTCTCAAGCTGATCCAGGAAAAGTGCGGAGCGCGATCATCCGGCCGGATTTGTGCGAACACTTTTCATGCCACAACCGGCGGACTTTCGGCCGCCGGTTGCGATAAAACGAAGGTCGATGGATCAACGGCTGCCGTAGATCTTGTCCAGCACGCCGCCTTCGGCGAAGTGCTCCTCGGAGATCTTCTTCCAGCCGCCGAAGACGTCATCGACATTCACGAGGCGGATTTCCGGGAACTGGCCCTTGAACTCGGCAGCGACCGTCTGGTCATGGACGCGATGGCCGAATTCGGCAGCGATCTTCTGGCCCTCTGGCGCATAAAGGAAATCGAGGTAGGACTTTGCAAGCTCACGGCTGCCCTTGGCGTCGGCCACCTTGTCGACGATGGCGACCGGGAACTCGGCAAGCAGCGAGACGGAGGGTACGACGCTTTGAAACTTGTCCTCCCCATATTGCTTGGCGATCGACTTGGTTTCCGCCTCGAAGGTGATGATGACATCGCCGATTTCGCGCTCGACGAAGGTCGTCGTCGCCGCGCGGCCGCCCGTGTCGAAGACCGGAACGTTGTCGAAGATCTTGGTGACGAACTCCTCGACCTTGGCCGGATCGTTGTTGAAGGCTTCCTTGGCATAGGCGGTCGCTGCAAGATAGGTGTAGCGCGCATTGCCCGAGGTCTTCGGGTTCGGGAAGATGACCTTCACGTCGTCACGGGCAAGGTCCGACCAGTCCTTGATGTTCTTCGGGTTGCCGGCGCGAACGAGGAAGGACGGGAAAGAGTAGAAGGGCGAAGCGTTGTTCGGGAATTTCTGCTGCCAGCCTTCGGCGACAAAGCCGTTCTTCACGAGGAAGTCGATATCCGTCACCTGGTTGAAGGTCACGACATCCGCCTCCAGACCCTCGACGATGGCGCGCGCCTGCTTGGAGGTGCCGCCATGCGACTGGTCGACGGCGACACCCGGATGCCCCTTCACGAAGGCTTCGTTCTCGGCAGCGAAAAGCTCACGCGCCACGTCATAGGAGGCGTTGAGCAGCTTGTCGGCGGCCTGCGCGGAGAACGGAGCGGCAAGGCCAAGGAGAGCCACGCCGAGAAGGAGCAAACGTTTCATCTGAAAAACCCCGAATGGAACCTGAATTCGGGCAGACAATAGCGACCGGCCGCTTCCGATCCGAGGTATGGCCTGCCGCAGCACTTGCGGCAGACGAAACATTTTTCCCTGAAAGGGCAAGCTTGGGAAATGTCCCGCTGCTCAGCGCGTCGGGACAGGGACTTCGCCGCGATAATCGTAGAAGCCGCGTCCGGACTTGCGGCCGAGCCAGCCGGCCTCGACATACTTCACCAGCAGCGGGCAGGGGCGGTACTTCGAATCGGCGAGGCCGTCATGCAGCACCTGCATGATCGACAGGCACGTGTCGAGGCCGATGAAATCGGCAAGCTGCAGCGGACCCATCGGATGGTTGGCGCCGAGCCTCATCGCGGTATCGATGGCTTCCACCGAACCGACGCCTTCGTAAAGCGTATAGATCGCCTCATTGATCATCGGCAACAGGATGCGGTTGACGATGAAGGCCGGGAAGTCCTCCGCGACGGTGATCGTCTTGTCGAGCTTGGCGACAAATTCCTTCGCGGCGGAGAACGTGCCCTCTTCGGTCGCAATGCCGCGCACGAGCTCGACCAGCTTCATGACCGGAACCGGGTTCATGAAGTGGATGCCCATGAAGCGCTCCGGGCGGTCGGTGGCAGACGCGAGCCGCGTGATCGACAGCGAAGAGGTGTTGGTGGCGAGGATCGCTTCCGGCTTCAGGACGGAACAGACCTGGCCGTAGATCTTGCGCTTGACGGTCTCGTCCTCTGTCGCCGCCTCGATGACGAGATCGGCGTCGGAGAGGTCGTTGATATCGGAGGATCCCTTGATCAGGGCGAGTGCGTCCTTGCGCTCCTCGTCGGTCATCTTGCCGGAGGAGACCTGGCGGGCAAGATTGCCGTTGATCGTGGCAAGCCCGGTTTCGACACGCTCCGGCGACAGGTCGTAGATGTGGACCTTGTATCCGGCCATGGCAGAGACGTGCGCGATACCGCATCCCATCTGGCCCGCACCGACAATACCGACGTTCTTGATCATAGCGCCAATCGCCCCATCACACCGTCTGCGCCCCTAGGCGCAGGCAAAAAAACACCGGGCCGGTCAAGCCGGCCCGGTGAAGTGATAAAGCGCCGCGACGCATTTTTCCAGTGAAATCATCGTCGCAAACAGCCGGGTCGAAGCTGGCTCAAAGCGCCTTTTCGAGTTCGGGCAGAGCTTCGAAGAGATCGGCGACGAGGCCGTAGTCCGCGACCTGGAAGATCGGCGCTTCCTCGTCCTTGTTGATGGCGACGATGACCTTCGAATCCTTCATGCCGGCAAGGTGCTGGATGGCGCCCGAGATGCCGCAGGCGATGTAGAGCTGCGGCGCAACCACCTTGCCCGTCTGCCCGACCTGCCAGTCGTTGGGCGCATAGCCCGCATCGACGGCCGCGCGCGAGGCACCGACAGCCGCACCAAGCTTGTCGGCAACCGGAAGAATGACTTCCTGGAACTTTTCCGACGAACCGAGCGCACGCCCGCCCGAGATGATGATCTTGGCCGAAGTCAGCTCCGGACGATCCGACGAGGACAGGGCATCCTTGACGTGGGTCGAAAGGCCCGGGTTCGATGCGGCCGAGACCGTCTCGACAGAGGCGCTTCCACCCTCACCCGCAGCGGCGAAGGATGCGGTGCGGACCGTGATCACCTTCTTGGCATCGGTGGACTGAACCGTCTGGATGGCATTGCCCGCATAGATCGGACGCTTGAACGTGTCAGACGAGACGACCTCGACGATCTCGGAGACCTGTGCGACGTCGAGCAGGGCGGCAACGCGCGGCAGAACGTTCTTGCCGACCGAGGTGGCGGCCGAGACGATGGCCTCATAGTTACCGGCAAGCGAGACGATGAGCGCTGCCAGCGGCTCTGCCAGGTTGTTGGCAAGGTTCTGGTCGTCGGCGAGCAGGACCTTGGAAACGCCAGAGAGCTTTGCAGCCTGTTCGGCCGCAGCCTTGGCGCCGGAACCGGCGACGAGCACATGCACGTCGGAGCCGATCTTGGAGGCTGCTGTCAGCGCCTTGGCGGTCTGGTCGGAAAGATGTGCATTGTCGTGATCTGCCAGAAGAAGAATGGCCATGGTAATGTTCTCCCTTTCCTGCCTTAGAGCACGCCGGCTTCGGTCTTGAGCTTCTCGACCAGCTCGGCGACCGACTTGACCTTGACGCCGGCCTTGCGGCCCGACGGTTCCTCGGTCTTCAGCACCTTCAGGCGCGGGGCGGTATCAACGCCGAAATCGGCCGGCGTCTTCTTGTCGAGCGGCTTCTTCTTCGCCTTCATGATGTTCGGCAGCGAGGCATAACGCGGCTCGTTGAGGCGAAGGTCGGTGGTCACGACCGCCGGAAGCTTCACGTCGATGGTCTGCAGGCCGCCGTCGACTTCACGGGTGACCTGCGCCGAGCCGTTGCCGATCTCGACCTTGGAGGCGAAGGTCGCCTGTGCCCAGCCGAGCAGGGCCGACAGCATCTGGCCGGTCTGGTTCGAATCGTCGTCGATCGCCTGCTTGCCGACGATGACGAGGCCGGGCTGTTCGGCTTCGGCAACCCCCTTGAGGATCTTGGCGACGGCGAGCGGCTCGACGGCATCTTCCGTCTCGACCAGCACGGCGCGGTCCGCGCCCATGGCGAGCGCGGTGCGCAGCGTTTCCTCGGCCTTGGCCGGGCCGATCGAAACGACGACCACTTCCTCGGCCTTGCCGGCTTCCTTCAGCCGCAAAGCCTCTTCCACGGAGATTTCGTCGAACGGGTTCATCGACATCTTCACATTGGCAAGCTCGACACCCGAGCCGTCCGACTTCACGCGAATCTTCACGTTGTAATCAACGACCCGCTTTACAGGGACCAAGATCTTCATGGCTTCCTTCCTTCAAATGCCCGCGAGGGAAAATGCGCCTTTCAAAGGCGCCCTGATTGTCGGTTGGCGACATCGATACGCGTTTTTTTCCCAATTACAATGCGCCACGGCCCCTCCCGGCGTGAAAACGGGCGGGTTATAAATTGCCTTTACGTTCACGTCAATTTTCTCAGAACGACATGCTCACCGTCCCCAATGGGTCGGCGGCACGGAGGGGCGCGCGGCAGTTTCCTCGGCAGCAACGGGCGTCGCCTCGACATGCCGCACCGCCTTTGGCGTGACGATGGTGCGGTCGAACAGCGGCACACCCCGCCGCCGCAGCACAAGCACCAGAAGCGCGCCGGCGAGGATGCCGCCGACATGGGCGCCCCAGGAAACACCGCTGTCGCCGTCAACCACCAGCATGTAAAACTGCTGGGCGATCCAGAAAGCGAGCGGAATGACTGCCGGCAGCGGCAGGGGAATACGGAAGAACACGAGCACCCAGACGCGCACTTTCGGATGCAGCAGGAAATAGGCCGCCACCACACCGGATATCGCACCCGAAGCACCGATCAGCGGCGCCTCCGAATCCGGTTGCACCAAACCGTGCACAAGCGCTCCCGCCGCCGCGCAGAGCAGGTAGAAGAGCAGGAAGCGGAAGTGTCCGAGCGCATCCTCGACATTGTCGCCGAACACCCAGAGGAACAGCATGTTCGAGGCAAGATGCATGAAATCACCGTGCAGGAACGCATAGGTGATGTAGGTCGCGTCCTCCGGCACCAGCACCAGGCTTGGCTCCAGGTCGGCGAAATCGAAGACGACAGCCGGGATATAACCGAGGCCGACGACCGTCGCATCCGAGAAGGCCTGCGTGGAGGCAAGCCCCGTCACCAGCCAGACGACGACATTGATCACGATCAGGCTGATCGTGACATACTGCACCTTGATGTATTTGAGGGCGTTCGCGTCATGCAGCGGTATGAACATGGATCCCCTTCCCAAGGCTTGCTGGAAGCGAGCTTACCTGTTCTTGCCCGGAACCCACAATATGTCCGTACGGCCCTTCTCGTTGACCCAGCGCGCCGCAACGAAGAGGAAGTCGGAGAGCCGGTTGATATAGGCTGCAGCCGCGGCCGAGACCGCCTCGCCCTCGATATCCTGCAGGGCGACGACGCGCCGTTCGGCCCGCCGCGCGACGGTGCGCGCAAGATGCAGCGCCGCCGCGGCCGGCGTGCCGCCCGGCAGGACGAAGGAGCGCAGCGGCTCGAGATCGGCATTGAGCAGGTCGATTTCCGTCTCCAGCCGGTCCACCTGCACCTGCGCGATGCGCAGCGGCTCATAGTCGAGTTTTTTCCCGGTCTCCGGCGTCGCAAGGTCAGCGCCGAGATCGAAGAGATCGTTCTGGATGCGCATCAGCATCGCGTCGAGATCCGGATGGTCTGCCAGATGCTGGCGCACGAGGCCGATGCAGGAATTCGCCTCGTCAACCTCGCCATAGGATTCGACCCGCAAGTCGTGCTTCTTGCGGCGTGGCCCGGCAACGAGGCCGGTCGTGCCGTCGTCGCCCGTGCGCGTGTAGATCTTGTTGAGCTTGACCATGATCCCCCTCAGCGCCCGCCGCCCGCGATCCAGAGCGTCAGCATGATGAGGACGATCGCGATCGCCTGCAAGAGCACGCGAAGCTGCATCAGTTTGTTCGAGGTGTTGCCGCTGCCGCCCTTGGCCATGTTGACGAGACCGCGCACCAGCACGATGGCGACGAGGCCCATGACGAGCAGGGTCATGAAGGTGAGGAAGGAAGACATGCCAACGATCCGATTTGATTTCCGTCAGCCCTATTCAAATAGGGCATTTCGCACAAAGTGCACGCTTTTTGCTGGCGAGCCCCCTGCGACGCCGCGACGCGTCAGCCGAGCCTGCCGATGATCCGGTAGAAGAGCGCGGCAGGCAGCAGCTTCTTCAGAAGAGCGCCCTGCTTGGCCGGCGTCGTCACGATGTAGTGCGGCCGCGGTGCTTTTGCCGTCAGCGCATGGCGCAGCACCGCATGCACTGCCTCAGGTCCAAGCTTTCCGCGTGCCGGCTTTGCCTCGCCGCGCAGCCGCTGCAACTGGCGGCGATACTCGTCCGCATGTACGGAGTTTTCGAGATCGATGTTGCGCTCGATGTGGACTAGTGCATTGGCCGTGAAGCGCGAGGTGATCGGCCCCGGCTCAATGAGACTGACATGCACGCCCGAGCCCGCAAGCTCCATGCGCAGCGTCAGCGACAGCGCTTCGAGCGCGAATTTCGAGGCATTGTAGGCGCCGCGCCAGCGATAGGGCACGATGCCGAGGATCGACGAGCACTGCACGATGCGCCCGCCCCCCTGCCCGCGCATGACGGGAATCACCCGCCGCGTCAGATCGTGCCAGCCGAAGACATTGGTCTCGAACTGTAGGCGCAGCGCCTCGACCGGCAGGTCCTCGACGGCACCGGCCTGACCATAAGCACCGTTGTTGAAGAGCGCGTCGAGCCGGCCGCCGGTGCGCGCCAGCACGGTCTCGACGAGCGCAGCGATCGACTCCGGCTGCGTATAGTCCATCAGGAGAGCCTCAATGCCGTCGGCCTCTAGGCCTGCGAGGTCTTCCTGCCGGCGCACCGTCGCAAAGACCCGCCAGCCCTCCGTCTTCAGCGCCCGGGCGCAATAAGCACCGATGCCCGAGGAGCATCCCGTCACGATGATGCTCGGCGGCGTTGTCGCATTCGAAGAAGGCATGTCGGTTTCCTGTACAAATCTGCTCGTGTTTCCCATATTCACCACCAGCGCACCGCCATTGCCATCCCGCACCGGCGTGGCAAGCCATTGAATCCGGGCCGCCCTTGAACCGACCCCGGTGTAAGGGGTTATACCCGGGCAGACAATGCGAGAGACGGCCGAAGACGGCCGCGAGGACCTGAGATTGCCGATGCCGACCGCCATCCGTCTTGCCTACAAGGTCGTCTTCGACGCGATCTGGCATTTTTCCGAGGACGACGGCTGGGCGATGGCGAGCCATGTCGCGCTGTCGACGCTGCTGGCGATCTTCCCCTTCCTGATCTTCGGCACGGCGCTCGGCTCCTTCCTCGGCGCCGACCAGTTCGCCGAAACCGCCGTGCATCTCATCTTCGATACCTGGCCGGAATCGATCGCCGCACCGATATCGCGCGAGGTCGTCGCGGTGCTCACGATCCCGCGCGGCGGCCTGCTCACGGTCTCCGTGCTCGCCGCCGCCTACTTCGCCTCGAACGGCGTGGAGGCGCTGCGCGTCTCGCTCAACCGCGCCTACCGGGTGGCCGAGACGCGCTACTGGTACGTGACGCGCCTTGCCAGTCTCGGCTTCGTCATCGCCGGCGTTCTGGCGCTGGCGGTCCTCAGCATCGTGCTCGTCGCGGCCCCTCTTGCCGTGCGGGCGACGGGCGACTGGCTGCCCTGGCTGACCTATGTCTATTCCTGGGTGGAAAGCTGGGGACTGTTCGGCACCATCCTGGTGCTGCTCTCCGGTCTTCTGATCGCCCATCTGTGGCTGCCCGCCGGCCGGCGCAAGATCGCCGACGTGCTGCCCGGCATCCTGGTGACACTCATCGCCTGGGGCATCGGCGCCTATGCCTTCGCCTCCTACCTCACCACCTTCGCCAATTACGTCTCGACCTATGCCGGTCTCGCCTCGATCATGATCGCGCTGGTCTTCCTCTACATCGTCGGGGCGATCTTCATCATCGGTGCTGAAATCAACGCGGCCCTGATGAAATACCGGGTGAAGCACCTGATCCTCGACAAGGTCCGCGGCGTCCGCAAGCCACGGCAGCCCGAGGAGGACTCAATGGAGGACGAAGCCATAGCCCGCGAGCAGGGCGCGAATGCCGGCAGGTGAGATGCCTCGTTCCCGGTAGGCCGCAAGACCGGTATCCTCATTGCTCTTGGACAGTTTCCGTCCATCCGGCCCCGGCACCAGCCCATGATGCCGGTAGGAGGGCGCCTGCAGGCCGAGCAGGCTTTGCAGAAGGCGATGCACCGCCGTCGCATGAAAGAGATCCTGCCCGCGCACCACGTCGGTGATACCCTGCACCGCATCGTCGAGCACCACGGCAAGATGGTAGCTCGCCGGAGCATCCGGCCGCGAGAGGATGACATCGCCCCAGCGTTCCGGTCTCGCCGCAACGATACCGGTCTCCCCCTCCGGCCCCTCACCCGCCTCCGACCAGGTCAACGCCTCCGGCACGAGCGCCAGCGCCTTGCCCATATCGAGCCTCCAGGCGTGCTGGCGACCCGCCGCAATCCAGCCAAGCGCCTGATCCCGATCGAGCGAACGCTCGTCCGCCGGGTAGAGCGGCGCACCGTCCGGATCGCGCGGCCATGTCCCGCCCGCATCCTCCTGCGCCAGAACCCGCGCCTTCACCTCGCCACGGCTGAGGAAGCCCGGATAGAGCACGCCCATGGCCTTCAGCCGTTCCAGCGCCTCACCATAGAAGGCAAGGTGCTCCGACTGGCGCCGCACCGGCCTTTCCCAGTCAAGGTCCAGCCAGGCGAGGTCGCGATAGATCGCCGCCTCGAATTCGGGCCGCGACCGGGCGGGATCGATGTCTTCGATGCGCAGGAGGAAGCCCCCGCCGCAGGCCGCAGCAAGGTCATGGTTGAGGATCGCCGACAGCGCATGACCGAGATGCAGAAGGCCATTCGGGCTCGGCGCAAATCGGAAGACACGACGTTTTGACAAAGCAGTTTGCATGGGGTCTTCTGGCACGAAGAAGTGCGTTACGCCACCAAGGCATGCCGGGCAAAGCTGCGCAGCGTTCTACGGCAGGGCTACACGGACAATTGAGGACCCAAACCGCCAAGGCCGCGGTGGCAGCAAGGATCGAGGCCTCTTAAGAAAATGCAGTTGCACATGATCAGGACGGATGCGGATGTCGCGGCGGGTCTCGTCGATCTCGCTTTGCTCGATGCACGTCTTTTCACCGTCATCGACAAGGCCGGCCCCGTGCCGCTTCGCCGCCTTTCGCCCGGCTATCGCGGCCTTGCCGGCATCATCGTCGCGCAGATGGTCTCGCGCGCCAGCGCCGATGCCATCTGGCGCCGGCTCGAGGAGACGGCCGGCGACATCACCCCCCATCACATCCTCGGCCTTTCCGACGAGGACTGTCGCACCGTGGGCCTGTCGCGCGCCAAGGCGGAGACACTGCGCCGCGCCGCCGATGCCGTCGATCGCGGCGAACTCGACCTCGATGCGATCTGCCATATGGAGGCAACTTCGGCGGCCCGGAAGCTGACCGCGATCAAGGGCATCGGGCGCTGGACGGCGGATGTCTACCTGCTCTTCTGCGGCGGTCATCCGGATATCTTCCCCTCCGGCGATATCGCTCTGCAGAATGCAGTCGCCCATGCGCTCGGCCTCGCGGTGCGCCCGAGCCCGCAGGAACTCGACCGGATCGCGGAAAGCTGGTCGCCCTGGCGCGGCGTCTCGGCCCGGCTGTTCTGGGCCTATTATTCCCGGGAGATGCGGCGCGAGGCGGCTCCGGTGCTCGAAGGCTGAGCCGTCGCGAAATTGCTTGTTTTCGCTTTTCCTTTCCCGCTTCACAATGCTGTAACAACGGGCCTAATATAGAAGGGCAGATGCCGAATCGATCAGGAGAAGCCCTTGACGATTTCTGTTTCACCACAGGCCCTGCCAGCCCTTGTACTGAATGCTGACTACAGGCCGCTGAGTTATTACCCCTTGTCGCTCTGGTCCTGGCAGGACGCGATCAAGGCCGTGTTTCTTGACCGCGTAAACATCATCGCCGAATACGAGCATTCGGTGTCATCCCCGAGTTTCACGATGCGCCTGCCAAGCGTCGTGTGCCTGAAAACATACGTGCAGCCGTCACGTCATCCGGCCTTCACCCGGTTCAACGTGTTCCTGCGCGACAGGTTCGAATGCCAGTACTGCGGGTCGCCGGACGACCTGACCTTCGACCATGTCATCCCGCGTGCCCATGGCGGCGAGACGACCTGGTGCAACGTGGTCGCGGCCTGCTCCCCGTGTAATTTGAGAAAAGGCAGCAAGCTGCCGAAGCAGGCGGGCATGCACCCGCATCAGAAGCCCTATCAGCCGACGGTTCAGGATCTGCACAACAACGGGCGACTGTTTCCACCCAACTATCTGCACGAAAGCTGGATGGACTATCTCTACTGGGACGTCGAACTGCAGCCCTGATGCCGGAACCGCAGAAACGCCTGGCGTTTTTGCGGCACCAACAGGCATTTGCGCCCAGGCTGCGGGGATATCACGCTTTCGCCGACCGCACGCCTGAAAAGGCGATCGCGGCGAGGATGAGGCTTGCGATCACATTCCACCCGGCAAAGGAGAGGCCGAGGAGCCGGAAGGAGGCTTCCGTGCAGGACGGCCCGTGCTTGGCGTTGAGATCGGAGAGGAGATCGCCGGCATTCTGCGTAACGCCCTGCGCGGAGGTCGCGCAGGTCGCAGGCCCCTCCCAGAATCCCCATTCGACACCCGCGTGATAGACACCCATGCCCGCGCCGACGATCATCATGATACCGGCGATCGCGAGCAGCAGCCGCGTCAGCCAGGCTGGGCCACCGAAGAGGGCCGATAGGAGGGCGGCGACCGCCACCGGGATACCGTAGTAGTAGGGGTCACGCTGCAGCAGGCAGAGCGCACAGGGAATATAGCCACCGATATGTTCGAAAGCGAGCGCCCCGCCGACGGTCGCCGCCATGCCGAGCGTCAGGAGGCCTGCGGATGCCTTGCGGGAAAGGTCGAGAGATGCCGTCATCAGGGTCGTCCAATCGGGCCAGCGGGGTACCGGCGAAACGGCGCCGAGTTCTATCAGGTGAGGCGGCTTTGTAAATCACCCGCACAAACAAGTGATCGTCCGCATACGGGGATTTGCCGGTTGCCGCCCGCGAGCGCTTCGTGTAAACGGCGATGGCTGCAAGTGCCGTGCCCCATTGGCGGAACTGGTAGACGCGCTCGACTCAAAATCGAGTTCCGAAAGGAGTGCTGGTTCGATTCCGGCATGGGGCACCATTCCATTTTTAGACATGTCGATGTCTCCTAACATCTTGAACGGTGTTGAGATTTTGGCGGTTCGATAACCCTCCCCCCGCCGGTAGGGCAACCGCTCGGCAAAGACCAAACGCAGCACTGCCCGCTGGTCTTCGAGTCGATCAGAAAGCCAAAGTTTACAGGGGTTTGCGAGGAAATCGAACGCGGTTCGATAAGCTTCGCCGAATGTCTTGAGCGGTTTGCCGCAATGGGCGACACGTTCGGACAGCAGCGCCTTTTGCGTCGTCAGTTCCTTGATCTTCTTTTCGTATGCCCTGATGAGAGTATCGCTGTCGGCTTCCGTGACGCGCTCAAGAAACTGGTCGATCTTCTTTTCAATGGCGGCAATGTCCTTGCGCAGCGTTGCGCCCTGATTCTGCGATGAAGACAGTTTCGCGTTCCACAGGTCGCGGAACATATCGAACGCCAGATTGAACAGCCCTTCGGATGGTTTCAATGACGCCAGCAGCGCCGTGAACTCGCCTTCGATCTTCTCCTTGCGGATGGATTTCCGGTAGTCGGGGCATCCTTTGGTGTCGCAGAGATAGTACGGATAGAGCTTGCTGCGCCCTTTCGACCAATTAGCGGTCATGGCGTGGCCGCAGCAGCCGCAGGTGACGAAGCCGCGCAAGGGGAAGTCCTCGCTGATATTCTTCTTCGCCGGAGCCTTCGCCACACCGTCGCGGCGATCCTGCACCGCCTGCCATGTCGCAAGGCTCACCAGCGGCTCGTGCTTGCCCTGTACGAGCGTCAGACCCCACGTCTCATGCGAGATATGGCCCGAATAGACAGGCCGCGAGAACAGTTCGCCGATGCGCTCGAAATGCACTTCCCCCTTATGCCCTTTCGGCCAAACGGGCTGCGCTTCAAGAAAGCGCTTCACCTCGGAAAAAGTCTCGAAGCGCCCCGATGCGTAGCCTTCAAACGCCTCGGCGACGATGGAGGCAAAGGGTTCGTTGCGCACCAGTATCTTGCCGTGCCCCTCCACCTTCTCATAGCGATAGCCGATAGGCGGCGGAAACACCCAATATCCGTTCATGACGCGGGCGCGCATGCGGTTCTTTGTTTGCTCGGCGTTCTTCTCGCGTTGATGCTGCGCGACGGAGGCCAGCAGGTTTTCGATCAGGGTACTATCGGAATCCTCGCCGAACTGAATGGAGGGGCTTTCAAGCTTGCCCCGCGCCGCTTTGATGGCACGGCGCAAATGCTTGTAGGCTTCAATATCGCGCGCCAGTCGGCTGATGTCGTCGATGATGACGACGATATGATCGCGGTTGCGGTTGGTTTGCAGGAAGTCGAGCACTTCCATGATGCCGGAGCGTTCGGCGATCTTGCCGGTCTTGTCCTCGCTGAACACCTCAACCACTTCATAACCGCGATGGGCGGCATATTCGCGGCACCGCGTTTCCTGACTGTCGAGACCGTGGCCTTCCGTCGCCTGCTTGGAATCCGACACGCGGCAATAAATCACCGCCCGCTGCTTCTTCTCCATATTTGTCATGGTCATGCCGATGAATCCTCCTTCCCGCGCCTATCGGCGGCATTGGGCCGGAAGGCGCTTGTCAGTCTTTGTTGCTTGTCGTGGGTTTCGGACGATCCTACCACGGACGGGCCAGCGGTTTCATCTTCCATGGACAAAGCATCCACATGCCGGACACGCAGCACCTGCTGCACCGGATCGTCGCCGAAGGCGCGATCCACGAAGCTCTGCATGATCTGCCAGACGGCGAAGAGCAATTCGGCCTTGCGATCATCCGGCATGTCGATATGCGCGACATGATGCCGGTACTTCTCGGCATCGAAGACAGCATCCGAAGCGACCGGAGGCACCAGCGGGCCGGAAGAGTAGATAGTAGGGATTGAGTTTCCGCCTGTATTGCCTGCCTGCACTGTCTTGCCGCCGTCCTTCCGTCTTTTGCGCCTTTTCTTATCAACCATCTGCCTGTCCTTTCGGGCTGGCATTAATGAGAACAATACGGGAACATATACCTACATTGCAAGAATAAATTCCTATTGTTGGGGCTATTGCTTGTGCTTGAGCCGGTTCGACAGGACGGGGGAGCGATTATGGAAGATCAGGTGCAGCGGGTCGGCCTGCTTGTAGCCGCCGAGGGTGCGGGCAATGCGAATATCCCCAAGCTTGCCCATGCGGGCGATCAGCCGTTCGCGCAGGAGGGCGGCGGCGGCATCGTGCGCGTCGGCCATGGCATCGCGGGACGCGGCCCATGAGGGAGCCGGATGATTGGCGGCTGGGCGGTGCCATGTGGCAAGGACGCGGGCCGCTTCCTTGGTCTGCCAGCGCGGGGCGTGTTTGCGCATGTGGTCGATCAGGCGCGCTTCCAGCCCGTTGATGTAACGGGTCATGGTCTTGTCCGGATAATCGAGGCCCTTGGCGCGTTCCGGCACGCTGGGGCGGGCAAGATACCGGTCGGCGACCAGATTGCCGCTGGCGGCGCGGGCAAAGGTTTCCAGCGGGCGCATATCGTTCGAGGGTTTGCGCAGCGCCAGTTCGTCGGCGCTCATGTTGAAGCTATCGCGGATGACGGGATGCGTTTTGCGCGTCATGGTATTCTCCATCAATAGGCGGGGAAGAAAGCGACGACGGGGCAGCGCCCGTCCGGCGGAGAAATCGTGCGGGCGTGCAGCCCGACATAATCGCAAGCGTGATAGAAGCGGGCGGAATCCGGCCCGCTATAGGTGGCCGTCAGCCGCACATGCGGCGTCGGCAGCGCGGTCAGGTCGATGAAGCTCGCCGCGACGACGAACGGCACCCATGCGAGATGGCGCAGCCGGATGGGCGGCGTCATGCGGCGCTTGCGCTTGGCCGGTATCGCGGACGGATAGGCCACGCCCTCAATGGTCGGCGGTTCCGGCGGCGTGGTATCCTTGTCGGCATAGCGGATCGTGAACGCTGGTTCGCCGCGCAGGCGGGTGCCTTCCAGCGGATTGTCCGCGACCTCATTGCGCCATGGCGCTACGCGGCCATAGTCGATCATGGCAAGGCGCATGGGCCGCAAGCCGCGCACGAACACCCACGCATCCCCGCGATCCATGGCGAGGATTTCATCGGGAGTCATGAGCTTGCGGCCAAGCTCGCGACTGGATACCCCGATGTCAGCCACATCCGCCTTGTAGGAATAATCCTGCCGCCGGATGGTGGCTTCGGCCAGCATGTCGGAGACGTGCTTGGCGCGATGGTAAGAGTTCAGCCCCGCATAAATGCGCACATCGCTATAGGCTTCGATGGCGTTCGCGGTATCGCGCCCGTATTTGCGGATCAGGCCATCAAAGGACTGGATATAAAGGTCGGCGCTGATCTTAAGCCCGCGCATGGTTTCCATGTCGCTGGCGAGGTTGGAGAAGCGGAAGTTCAGCGCCTCTTCCCCGACGATATGGACGGGATGACCGGCGGGATTGCGCTTCGCCACTTCCAAGAGGCTATGATTGAGCAGCGAGACGACCGGCGCGAAGTCGCGGGCATGGGAGAGCGGGGCCATGACGAAGACGACAATCTGGCGTTTGCGCATATCGGCAATATTGACGGTGGCCGTCCGGCCACAGCCCGCCATGCGTCCGCCCTGATTGAAGGCGATGAGGCGTTGCGTCGCCCCTTCGATGAAGGAGTGCGCGTGTTCGGCATTGTTCTTGAGAATATCGAGCAGGCTGGCGGCCTGCGTTCTCAGGAAAGCGACAATCGCGTCCTTCGGCATCTTCTTCGGCAGGTTGTGACGAAGCTCCACCAGCCGTTTCGGGAATAGCGCCGGATCGTTCAGCAGCGCGAAGACGTCGGACGGCGTGCAGCCCGCCGGATCGAGAATAGCCTGACTCAAAATGCCGACGGTCAAGCACCGGCGCGACCCGTTGCGAAAGAAAATGTTCTTGTCTTCGCCGCCGGAGGGTTCCGGCAGATGCAAATCGGCCAGATCGAGGGCGAGCTTGATCGCGTCCTTGCGGAAGTCGCCCTCATCATGGCAGGCATCGAGCACCGCCTGATAGAGATTGAGTTCCGTATTGCCGCACAGTTTCAAATGCAGCTTGGCCGGATTGACGCACCATACCTCGATGCCGAGCACCTTCAACGCCCGCACCAGCATGGGCGCGAGTTCGGCCTTTACGTCAGGAATGAAGAGGGATTTGCCGAGCCGCGCCTGATGCAGCACGGAGCCGATCACGTAATTGACCGTCTTGCCGACACCGGGCGGCATTTCGATCAGGGCGAACGGCGTTCCTCGGCGGCGGGAAGACCGGCAGCAGCGCGCCATCGTCATGCCGGTGCAGGCCGAGCAAGTTGCCGCTGGCAGGTTGATCCATGCCCCGCGCCACCAGCTCGTGCCATTCGGCTTCCCGCGCCGTGCCGTGGTCGCTGGAGGCTTGCGCTGCGCGTGCCAAATCGCGCCGCAGCTTGTAATCCTTGACCAGCAGGTCCGCCGTGCGGACGCCGGAGGGAAGCGCCACGGCGAGGCATAGCCCCGCCGTGATCGTTTGCAACAGGCCGCTATCGGCCATCGGCCAGAATTGCCACGCGGCGGTGCCGCCGAGGCCGGAGAGGAATGCGGCCCGATTGATCGGGCCGCTCTTGGGGTGGACGGGCAGGCTCATGCGTCCTGCTTTCCGTGGTCGCGGTAGGCCATGGCTTTTTCGACGGCGAGCCGCACGGCGCGCAGCCGCCGGATCGTGCCGAAGTTCATCGCCACCTCATCGTCGCGCAGCGCGAGCGAATGAACGCGAAGCGTGCCGAACACCAGCGAGGCGGCCAGCGCCGCAATCGCGCAGCCGACCAGCATGCCGATTTCCTCGGCAAGCAGGTAGCGGCGGAAGGTGAGCGCGAAGCCGATCACGCCCGCCGCCGGAAGACCGGCGAAAAGCAGCAGCGGGCGGCTGACGGAGACATATTCGACCTGGCCTAAGGCATAGGTCTTGCGCGGCGTCTTGAGCATCGACTCGCTGACCTCGAAACCGCCGCCGGAATAGAACACAGTACGTTCCACCATCACGCACCGCCTCTCAACCCGCAGGCACCGGCATTGAAGGCTTGGCCCATCCGCTGGTCGAACGCCTTCACGCCAGCAGGCGTGATAAAAGTCAGTGTGCCGGAATAGATGGCCCAATCCGTGCGCGTGTCGGCTATCGCGGCATCGGCCACGCAGCCGCACATATCGCCCGCCTTGCCGAGCGTGGTGGCGGTTTCCGCCTTGATACGCGCTTGCGCGGTCTCATACGCCGCCTTGGCGGCGCGCTTGGCGTCCTCGATCTGCCGGAGAGCGAGGCGCGCGCCCTTGTCGAAGCCGAACAAATCCTTGCCGCCCGACATGGCGCGCAGGTTGTCCATCCATTCGCTATTGTAGAGTTCGCGGGCCTGCCCGATGGCAAACTCCTGCATCGCGTCGAGCTTGGGCATGCGCACCTGACTGGCGCGTTCTTCGCCCGCCGCCGCGACCATCGCCTTGAAGTTGCCTTCGCAAATGGGGAGATAATCGGCCCGCGCCACGCGGCTCGCCACCTCGGGGCCGATCACCACATAGTTGGCACCCGCCCACACGGTGAGCGATGCGAGCAGCGCCTTCGGCGCGATGTCGGAAAATATGCTTGGTATCATGTCTGGTTTCTCCTGTTGGACACGGATTCCGGCTTTAAAAACCGTGAAATCCGTGTGGTTGGAGAAACCCGAAGGCTGCTAATTAAAGGGATAGCCCACCGGTCAACGCTGCGAAAGAGGCACCGACCAGCGACCACCCAAGCAAAAACGCTGGCAGGGGCGAACACGTCTTGCTATCTCTTTGCCAGATAACGGGAATTTTGCGGATGGCGAAGGCAGCAAATGCAAAGTCACGGCAGAGGGTGAAGCCGCTCTATTTCTCGGCCAAGATCAGCGATTACCAGTTCAAGAAGGTGCTCTGGCAGTTCGTGCTCGACCATTCGGCGGCGGAAGCGGCCAAGCATGTGAACCTGAGCGCCAACTCGTTCACCGCCATTTACGCCAAGCTGCGCAAGTTCTTCTTCGATTACCGGCTATTCCGCGACCCGTACAAGGGCGGCGATCCGCGCAACGGGTTTGCAGAAGAAGGCTATGAGGACATCGAACACCTGATCCTTGCCTATCACCTCAACCGCGTGACGAAGAAGCATGGCGCTCTGGATTGTCGCATGGACGAGCCGGATTATCATTTTGCCGAAAGCAACTGGCGCTTCGATCATCACGACATGATGAAGGAACGCGGGCCGGAACTGGTGCAGCGCATGATGCTGGAATGCCTGATGGCGTTTATTCGCACGTTCGGGCCGGTGGGCGCGAAGGATGCGCCAACGGCGCAGGGAAAACTGGCGGGGCTGAAACTGGCCGTCGAGCAATTGGATCAGCGGGCGCTGTGGCTGGAGCGGAACTCTGTGAAGTTTAACGACGCTGAGAAGCGCGGAAATTTACGAAATTTACGAGAAAAATAGGATTAAAATCTAGTACTCCACTATATTTAGTAATAATTCACGCATGAGAGAAAAGATAAATTTCTTTTTATTAATTTGTAATTATTATTTATAATTACAAATTTACATAACTTTAATACTTAATAATAAAAATGAATTTCAATTATGTATAAAACATTTTATAGAGAACTTTTCATTGGAATTTTCGAGAAGGGAGATTTTTAGCTTTAATTTCCCTATCTTCCTTATCCACATAATATTCGATAGCCTTGACTGCACCATAAGCGCTTGCAACAGCGAGCGCTGGACCAGCGCTAAAAACAGTTGCCATTAAAAAAGATGGCCCCAGTGATGCAGTCGCAGCATAAGTCACGCTCCCGCCTACAGCTGCCCCGAAAGCAGGAAGCATTGTCCCAACTCTGAGAAAGAACCCTTCGGCAGAAAACTCTCTATTGTCCCCCATAATATCCTCCATGTAAGAATAATTATAACAATTAATGAGCAATATGTCAATAATTTAATTTGGATGGCCAATACAACTAAGTCTAGATGTAGCAAATATAGTAATATTTTTGCTATAAATTATAGCAAAATTTCTATCAATTTGTGAGATACTTCGAGCCGGAAGAAAAGAAAGAGGAGAAGACCGAGAAGAAAACAGGAGATTCATTAATGAGATAAAATCAGAGAGATAAAAGGAGGTTTTGTCTAGTGCAAAGCTGTATTATCTAGAATATCTAAAGCTATCTTTCCAAAACCATGAAATGTCTATCGGCAAATACGACTCTTCAAATTTGGCTCAAATCGAGAAATACGATACATATTTGTCAATTATGCTCATGGCGTTCGATGGATTGGTCAGCGTAGAGCCAGATGAATGGGATGTCACTATCCGCTATCAGGTATCCTTACACAAAGAGTACATGAAGACGACCTTGCATAAGTCCTTGCCCCCTGAAAAGAGTTTCAGGAAAGGATACCACCCTGTTCTGCTTGAAGCGATTGATAAGGCTTTTGAAGAAGATACGTCGACGGCTGAACCGTCATCTCCATAAAGTAGGCAAAGCGGATAAGCTTTTTCGAGGGAGCTTTCCTAGGTTTACTGAAAGTTTTGCTTTGGCTCGATCCCTCGGTTTTTTTCCGGCGCTGACCATCCCGCCGACCGTATGGGCGTGAGGTCAGACCGGCGCGCACCGGTCAATGGCCCGCCCGCTCCATTCGCTGCGTAGACGCGGCTCCCGTGTTGACCATGACCGGCACCCTCCATCCGGTCTGATTTCTCCGGCCCATCGGCTGAATGGTTCAGCCCTTGAACAAAGGAGAACTCGACATGACCACGAAAAACAAACCCGATGCGCCGTTGGATACATTCCATATCATCGCCGGACAGAACGACTGCTTCCGATCTATGGTCCATATCCCGCAATTCGGGACACCGGAAATCGACGGCAAAGTCTTCATCACACGCGGTATCGCAGCCTTGTCACCACTGGCGCAGATTTCCATCCTCGCCGCCGTGCGGACGTTCGACGCCTTCACGCCGGACAACGATCCCTACGGTGAACACGACTTCGGAACCGTTACCGCCCCCGAGGCGGGCCGCGTCTTCTGGAAGATCGACTACTACGACACCGATTACCGGTATGGCAGCGAGAATCCAGCAGACCCGACCGTTACTCGCCGCGTCCTGACCGTCATGCTGGCATCAGAATATTGAGCCAACCACTCAAACCCCAGAACACCGGCGGCCCGTTCCGCTGGTGTTTTTTCATGCTCCACATTGAACCCCCACATGCGCCGCACCGCTCCCCTTTGGGGAGTGTGCAAGGTGTGCTTTCGCCATGCGAAAGCCCCCTTGGCAAGGGGGCCGCTGCGCGCCCCCGTTGCATCCCCCCAGCCGTGGCGCGGATCAGGCATAGAGCCTGCCCCGCACCATCTGATCGTATCGCCGATCAACCACTCGCACCGTCTGGCCGGTGCATCACCATCAAAACCGCAAGACGCTCTGCCCTTCGTTCGTAACCGCGCCCGTCTCTCCGGTGAAGGAGCGCCCTTTGCCGAAGCGCAGACCGGCAAAGTCCCCGAGCCTCATGCAATAGTCCCCCATCCCGTCCGCCCGCACCGACATGATCCGCTGGCCGATCAGCGCCCGCAACTTTTGCGGCAGCGGAGCATCGGCCAGCCGTTCCGATACATCGTCCGGCTGAAAATATACGTCCGGCAAAGC
Organism: Shinella sp. JR1-6; assembly: GCF_004284735.1. Lineage (NCBI taxonomy): Bacteria > Pseudomonadati > Pseudomonadota > Alphaproteobacteria > Hyphomicrobiales > Rhizobiaceae > Shinella > Shinella sp. JR1-6. Next base: position 56,444 of record NZ_SHMI01000025.1, read on the forward strand.
GTAGAGGGTGAGGGATCGCCCATCGTCACATTGAAACTCCGCGCTACCGGTTCGGCACGAAATCCCCCTGATCGTTTGTCCTGACAGTAGATCGTTCAGTAATCCGTCTTTTTCCAACATGTTTCCTCCTTTGAAATTCACGGCTAAAATTCGTTATTGCGCCATGGTGCCGCCATATCGCCCGCTCGGCGCAGCGAGCGCGTCAGCGTCCATGGATTGACCTTGTACTCTGCCGCCACGGCCCCGATGGTGGCCGCTTCCAGCTTTTGCCGCACTTCCGACAACTGGTCCTCGGTCAGCTTCGGCGGGCGGCCCAGCCGCGTCCCGCGCTGGCGGGTTGCCGCCAGTCCTTCCTTCGTGCGGCGGGATATGTGCCTCCGCTCCAGCCGCGCTTGTGCTGTCAGGATCGTGAATATGAATTCGCCTTCCGCTGTCGAGGTGTCGATGGCCGCATTGATAATATGTAGGAAGACGCCGCGCTTACTTAGCATTTCCTCGGTGAGCAGCGCGTCGATGGGAGAGCGAAAGGCCCGATCAACATCAAGCACAACCATGACGTCCCCCTCTCGCAAGTCATTGATAACCCTCTCAAATACGGGCCGTTTTCGGGCAACCGCGCTACCGGACTCCGGATGCAGTTCATCGCAATGGGGCCGCAGAGCGTCTATCTGGCGGTCAAGGGACTGGTCGGGCGTGAACAGCGTAAGTAGCCGATCCGCCTGCCATTGTATTCATTCAGTTTTTCAATCATTTCGCATGTGAATCAACGCGTTAGGCAATAGATTCATCCTCGATTTAGATTGACATAAACGACCGTTTTTGTTGAATAGCATTATGCGCCGTTTGCAAATTTACCTTTCCAGCCAACATTTTGATTTTCCTTAATTCCTGCATTATTGTCTCATAGGAAAGATCGACTTTTCAAATTCCAACATAAACGGTCGTTTTCGCGGGATGCCAAAGCGGCGGCAACCGCTGCCTTTCTGCTGTCTATTGGAATTGCCGCACCCGCAAACGCCGACACCGCCATGACGGCGGGCGTCGTTCTCAAGGAGATGAAAGGCAAGGAACTCTTCTCCTACGTCTACGGGATCGTGGACGGCATGGCCTACGCACGTTTCAGAAAGGACAGCCTTTCCAGCGGCCAAAAAGACGAACAGGGAATGTCGTGCATCTACGGCTGGTTCTTCGCCAACGATGCGGCTGCCTTCGAGAAGGTGAAGGCGCAGTTTGGTGCGCACGAAAATCTGATCCCGCCGATTATCATCGCTGCGATGATTAAGAAGGAGTGCGGCGAATGACGCAGCTTCTCGTCGCGGGCGGGGATTGGGGCAGGCGTTCAGGAACAGCGCCAACACCGCTGCTTATCTCAAACACTTTGCCCGCCAGCAGGAAGAAGAACGTCTTCGCCGCGACCGGAAGGAAGACCTTACCGACGATGCGGGCGAAGTGCTGGATTTTGCTTTGGCGGTTATCAGCGCATCGGATGCGAACGAACTGCGCTTCGAGCTTGATCTATACGGTACAGGCACGGTTGCCGCTCTCCAGCAAAATGAAATCGAGCTTTTAGAGGCGCGGGAGCAAGTCGAAAAGCTCCTGCTTAAAGCGCATGTGATGCCGGATGGTCGTCGCGTCTTCAAAACCGAAGATGGAACGCGGGTGTTCGATGAATACGGCAAAGAACTTGCCGAAGAAGTCATCCGCGCCGAGGACATTGATGGCCGCTCCCCGCGATGGGAAACGTTCAGTGCCGCACGGGGCCGTGTTGACGCGCTCGAAAGCGAGCGAGCCGAGATCATCGCATATCAGGACAAGTTGGACGCGGCCCGCGAGCGTCTCGACTCCGGTGAAATGACGCGCAAGGAGTTCGATGACCTGCGCGACGAACTCAAGGCCGATATGCCGGACGCGGTACGCGCTCAAATCCCCGACATGGAATCCACACAGAAGCCGGACGCCAGCGCCGACGCGGGGCCAGCCGCCGAGACACTGGATATTCCGGACGACATGGAGCCGGTAACACTTGCATCCCGCGCGTCGGCTCCCGCCTACGGCAGGTAATCCGCCATCGCATTCATAACAGCGCATCGCGGCATATTCGCCGCCAGTCTTCGCAGTCGAACCCACCCGCCACGCAAAGGAGAACGCCATGTGGGGTAATTCTTATGAACAAGGGAAACACACCGGATACAACGATGGCACCATGGGCGGCATGTTCGGAAAACGGGAATACGACATCGCGCAGGCACAGAAGGAATCGCATCTTGAGCGGCATTTGCGGCTAGAAAAAGAGAAGCAGGAGCAGGAGAAAAGGGAAAGGGAACTGGCGCAGAAGAACGCGCAGAACAACGACAGCCACAAAGTCATCTGCACGGAGTTGCATCGGCAGGGGCTGATGAGCCGTGCGGATTACGCGCTGGGCGCGGACTATGCTCGCGAACATCTCACCGAGCGCCACTATCGCGGCTATCATGCATGGGCGATTGCCGTCGTCCGCCATATGCGCCGCTCGAAACGGGCGACGGCCTTCTGGCGCATCCTTGCACAGGCCCGCGCCGATCATATCGCCTACCTCTACGGCGACACCGCCCGCCGCAACCGCTTCGGCGCGTTGCTTTGCGCAGTCGGTTATCCGGCCTGCTACCTCATCGGCGGCCTGATTGGCGCGCGCGATTGGCAAACCCTCTACGAGCAGGACGCCGCGCAAACCTCGAAACACTCGTAAGCCGATCCTCTCCCGCCGATTGTGAAAATCGGCGGGCATCCTTCATGCTTTGCAACGGAGCGCCCATGTCCGGCAACGCCGCCAATGGATACGAAAAATTCGGGTGGGTGTTCACCCTGATAGGCGTATGGCTCGGCCTGTGCCTCGTCATGTCCTTCATCTATACGACCGACGAACAGTACAACGACATCATCAAGCATTGCGGAGACAGTTCCGCCTTCTGCGCCTGCCAGGCGCAGGCCATTGTCGATCAGCGCAGCTTTCTAAGCCAGCCCCTCTTCATGGTCGGCCTCAAGACCTATCGCAAGGTCGGCCCCATGTGCGCGCAGTACAAATAATCCCCCATCCGCTCATCACAGCGGTATCACGGCGCAGGCAACCGGCTTGCCCCGTTGGGGCATTTTCCGGCAGGCCGGAAAACCGCCTATTGCAACGCATCCGCTTATGCAATTTGCCCGCTTCCGTGATAGCCGGAGGCCATCGGGACGGGGAACATCGTTCCGCCCTTCGGGCGGGTTCTCGCGGCCTGCGGCCCGCATCGAACAGGGAACAGATCATTTTTCTTGCTATTGTACGGTAATTTCACGTACAATGAACGTAGGAGATAAAGGCTATGGCACAGGAAACACCCCGTACAGCAAGGCTTGAGGCGCGAATTGCGCCCGAAGCGCTTGCCATCGTCAAGCGCGCCGCCGAAATGGAAGGCCGCAGCTTGAGCGATTTCATCGTCTCGGCAGCGCAGGAAGCCGCCCGCCGTACGATTGAGGATAATCATATCATCCGCCTGTCGGTCGAAGACCAGCAGCGCTTTGTCGATATGCTGCTCAATCCGCCGGAACCGGCGGACGCCCTCAAGCGCGCAAGACAGGCGTACAGCGACTTGATCCAGCCCGCCCCGTGACAACGCGTTTCATCATAGGGGCGCTGGAAGCGAAGCACGACCGCAAGGAATTTTCTTGCGGCGTGTATGCGCTCGACCGCTACCTGAAAGAACAGGCGGGGCAGGACATCAAGCGCCGTGCCGCCATGTGCTACGTCGCCCATGAACCGGACTCGGAGAAGATCGCCGGTTACTACACCTTGTCGGCGGGCGATATGGCGCTCAAGGATATGCCGGACGACGTAGCGAAGCGCTTGCCGCGCTATCCCGTCATTCCCGTTGCCCGCGTCGGCAGGTTGGCAATCGACAAGGACTTTCAGGGGAAGCGGCTTGGCGCGGCTATGCTGTGGGATGCGGCCAATCGCGCTCTGCGCGCCGAGATGGGCGTATTCGCCCTTGCCGTGGACGCGAAAGACGAACCCGCCGCCGCCTTCTATCGGCATTTCGGGTTTGTGGCGTTCGCCTCGAAGCCGCTGCAACTCTTCCTGCCGCTGGCAACGGTTGCAAAGACCTGAATGCTCATTGCGATAGATTTTTAGGCAACGAGAGTAGCGCCTCACGAAAAGTTATGGCGTGGCGGCACATTTACTATTGCCGCAACCGGTAATGCCCATATTCTGCCGACAGAATAACAACCTATTGTCGAGGACGATCAACGGGCTTGACCAAGATTCTGTCGGCAGACTGTCGCCTATGCGTTCGCTGTGAATACCGGAGAAAGATATGACGACTTTTTCTTACAAGGGCTACCTTTCAACCCACAACTCGAATGACGATGCCACGAAGCTGAAATCAACGAAGCTTGACGTGGTGGCCAGCAGCAAGGATGCGGTTTTCAGCTATAAGCGCACCGATGGAAAAGAGGGTATTACGATTACCAGCCCCGCCATCGAGCTACGCATAGATGGCAAGGTCTACTCTCCGAAAAAGCTCGACGCAGATATAACGCAAATCTCGTGGCGGGATGGAAACGGGACGAAAGGTGTGGCGAACATCCTTGTCATCGATCTCGGCGATCAGCAGTTCACTATGCAGGTATCGGGAAACACCATTCCGACCCTCTCCACCGCCGGAAAGTACAATTCCTTCGTAAATTCTATTACCAGTGAGAAACCGCTCACGTTCGGGTTTTTCGGCCCCGACGAAAAAATCCCCCTCGATCGGATTATGAAGCCGTCCGTCACGGAAAACGACCGCATTCTGGGGACGAACGGCAAGAACACCTATGATGGTGGCGCAGGGCACGACCAGATTTCCGGCCAAGGCGGAAATGACGTTCTGAAAGGCGGTGCTGGAAACGACAAGCTCTACGGCGGCGCGGGCCGTGACGAACTCCACGGCGGAGCGGGCAAGGACGTCTTCATATTCAAATCGATCAAGGACTCCGCGGTCGCATCGTCGGGGCGTGACACGATCAAGGATTTTTCCAGCAAGCAGGGCGACAAGATCGATCTGAAAGCCATCGATGCGGATACGGCGACCAAAGGAAACCAAACCTTTGAGTTTATCGGAACGAAGGCTTTTTCAGGTGATGCTGGAGAATTGCGCTACATCAAGAAGGGCGGCGATACCATCGTATTCGCTGACGTGAACGGCGACAAAAAAGCGGATTTTTCAGTCCTCATCGACGCAAGTCTGACGCTGAAAGCGACAGACTTTATTCTATAGGGTCAGCGGTCGAATAATGTTATGATTGAGGATGCAAGACTCCGCTCATATAAAGTGGGCGGAGTCTTCTTCCATTTCCTCTAGAACCTCAATCGGATCGCGGTGGGAGAACGTGTATTCGTTAGAATTGCTCCATGTGGTCAGGTTTTGGCTCCCCCCGTTTCCACGAAAACCATAATATTCTGCATCCGGTTCGTTATGGCGATTGTCGAGATGCAGCACTCGCGTCGGACTAAGAGGAAATCGAACACTGGTTTCGGGGTTCCTGAATCCCTGAAATTTCATGCTCGGATGAATGGTCATGACGGGATGATCGGAAGTGATGAAAACGGGCTTCTCGGACGCGACCACCGCCCACCGCATCTGTAAGAATATCTCCGCCAGCCAACCCGCTTCGTTCAGCGATTTGAACCAGATTCGCTTCACGTCATCTTCGGTCGCGTCCCGGTAGGCAGGCCACGATGCCTTATCCACCTCGTATTTTTACCGCCAATTTCCACTACATCCGGCAACTCGTCTCCATTTAAGAAGTCTGACCGCATCTTTTCGTGCAGGTCTTTCGTTTTTTCCAACATCGCCGGATTGCGCAGGAACATGACGGCGGCAAGAAGCGAGACGCCTTTACGGACGCTTTCGTCCTGCAAGTCGACATAGTCCTCGGAGATTTTCTTCCAGAAGGGATTTCCGAACAACTGCTCAAGGTCGGACAATTTGTTCTCAAGGCTGTAATCGCGTTCGCCGTTTTTTGTGTCGGCGTAGAGATAGAATTTTACAGCCACCTTTTCGATGGGTTTCAGTTCCGGATAGCCGACTGATTTGGCCTCACGGCCCGTTTTCCCTAGTCGCCATATTTTTTCTCGCGCAGCATCTGCGGCGAAGCTACGTAAATATGATTGCGGAACCCAATGGTTTCGCTTGTATTTTTGCTTCACCACGATCTGCCTTTGTTCAGAAAGCTGCCGGAATGCCTTTGACCAAGGCGTTCAAAGCTATGTACCAGCTCTGAATATATACAACTTTAAAGGCAGGAGAAATAAACCCGAAAATCACTAGCGGTATAAGGCTGGCATGAGCAATTTCACGCTACTCGTCGCTGCCGCATCCGCTGTCACCTTCATCGCAACCGGTGGCTACGCCCTCATGCCGCGCCACTGGTACGATCCAGCCTGCAACATCAAGGGCAATATCTCGATCAATTCCGGCGAGCGAATTTATCATGTTTCGGGCCAGCAGGATTATCTCGCCACCAAAATCTCCCCGCAATACGGCGAGCAGTGGTTTTGCTCGGAAGAGGACGCCAGAGCCGCCGGTTGGCGCAAAGCAGGGAGATAACCCTACAGGCGCAGCCCCGTCCTCTGCCTAAGCTTCTGGCGCTGTCTTTCATCATCCTGCGCCAGTTTCAGGCCGATGTCTGGCGATACAGTAGAGCCATATCCTTCGTGTGCAGCCGCCGCGTATGGTCGATTTCCCGCTGCAAGCGGCGGCGCTCGTCAAGCTGGCGCTCGATAAGGGTTTGCTTTTCCCGTGCGTCCCGCTCGGCGGCCTGCGTGGTTTCCCGCTCGTTCTGATCGCGCAGCTTGGCGGCTTGGCCCGTCAGGCGATCCCACAGGCCGCGAAGGCCACGCCGGAAGCGGGTGCCGCGCTCTACCGCTTCCTTGGTCCATCGGTCATCCTGTGCCCCCTGTAGCGCCTGCCGGTCTGCACGATGACGCTCGGCCATGGCAAGCCGTTTGGCTTCGATACCCTGCGCCGCCTGCGCAAAGTCCGACGCAGCGGAATCGATGAAGCCGGTCAGCTTCTCGCGTACCAGTCCGGCGATTTTGGCTTGCGTCTCTTCCATGGACGGAAGCGCGGAGACATCGCCCATACGGGCGACCACATCCTTGGTCTTGACGTTCACCCATCGCGCCACGGCGTAAATCTCGCCATGAACATCGAGCGCGACCACGGCGCGGCGATCACCACGGGCGAGGTAATAGCCGCGTTCTTCCATGGCGTGCTTGAACGCCTTGCCGGAATCGGCGGCAGACCAGCATTGTTGAAACAGTCCCTTGATGTCGCGTGGGTCCTGTTTGGTCCGCTTCGCCTGAAACCATTCCTTACGGTCGAAGTTCAGCGGGTTGCGCAGCGACCTGTCCACCAGACCGTCCGGCATCCGCCAGCCATGCCGGATAAAAAGCTGGCGGGATACGTCGCGCAGTTTCAGCTTGGTATGCGGCAGCTTCACCGCCGTCATCGTGTCCGCGTCGATCCGCGACCAAACGCAATGCGCATGCCGTCGTCCCTGTTTCTCGTGGAAGACGACCACGCGGGGCTGGCCTGACAGACCGAGCTTGTTTTCTACGGCGTCAATCGCATCCTCGAAGACCTTCATCGGCACGTTTTCCGCCGCTGGCGGACTTAAGGACAGTGAATAGAGGAACTGGGTGCATTTGGTACCGCGTGAAATCGCGTGCGCTTCCTTGAACGCGCCCGCGACGGTTTCAGAGACGAAGCCCCGTATCTCGTGGATTTCCACATGCTCGTTTTCGGGCTTCATGAGGTGGCGGGCAAGATCGCCATGCCCGCCGCGCTGGTTGCCGTTCAGGATCATGCGCGCCCGCCTTCCGGCAGGCCGAGGGCGGCGAGCAAATCTTGCCGCATCGCCGACACGGCGGCGCAGGCCGCGACAATCTCGCTTTCCGTCTCCGGCGTGACCGGCAGCGCACCGATATGCACCGCCTTGGCAAGCTGGTTGAGATTGCTCGACAGGCGGGACTGGCCGAGTACGGCCAGCACCCGCGCCAACGCGGTATCGTCCTTGAGCGGGGCCGAGCGGCGCTTTTGCCGGACATCCGCCCCGAGGATCAGGCTACGGATATAGATGCCAAGCGGCACATCGCCCGCCCGCTCGATCAGCAGGCGCTTTTCATCGTCCGTCAGCCGCAGGGTGAAGTTCTTCGCTTCGGGGCGGCTCTTGCGCCGCTTCCCGCCAAGTTTCGGAAAATCGTCCATGGCCGCACCTCACAAAGAGGGCGGCGCTGGGCGGTGGCCCAGCGACGTATCTTTTAGAATTTGCTCCCAATCGGCTAATTCGCTAAAGATTTGGTTCAGGGTGTCGCCGCTGGGGCGCACCATAAGCATTTTTTTGCATTGTTTTTCCTATATAAAATTGGCCTAAACATCCGAGAAAATCTCTCAGCCGATTTTCTTGGACACTTTTGTTCTCAGTTTCGTCTTCATCGTCGAGCGAATCAGCCGGCTTCGTCAGCATGCCAATGACACTCCTCGCAAATCGAGTTGCTGCAACCTTCCGCAGGCCGTGAGCGCTGCATTGTGGCAGCCCCGTTCGTCACAACGAGGAGACGAACGAATGAAGCGTTCACGCTTCGCGGAAGAACAGATCATCGGGATATTGATGGAGCAGGAGGCGGGCGCGAAGACGGTCGATGTATGCCGCAAGCACGACATCTCGGATGCAACCTTCTGCAAGTACAAGGCGAAGCATGGCAGCATGACGTATCGGATGCCCGCAAATTGAAGGGCAAGCATGGCGTGATGGCCGCGTTTTTGTGCAACGCCGATGGCTAGGTGTCCACTTAAGGGCTACGTACAAGCCGGCTCGCCCCGGATATTCGCATCTATGGGCTCACCGCTTAATCTTTAACGGGCTTCACAAGCGAAACCACTCTCGGCTTCGACGGCGCGTCCAGCCACTCAATCCATTTTCCTCGTTCATCGATTGTGTCGAAGAACCGCCAGAGTTTGTAGCCCTCATCCGTTGTTTCCAGCATCTCGCCAAGAGACGCGAGTTCCAAGGGCAAGGTCACCTCGTTGCCGTCAAAGCGTACGAAATAAATGCCATCGGCGGCAAGCCGAACGACTTGTCCGGTACCATAGGTCCCGTCGAGATCATCGACCGTGAAGTACATGCCGGTTAAGGCATCGCGGGTTTTGTCATTCATGAAATTTGATGCCCGTCCTGAAAATGCAACCATGGAGACCTATGAGCATCTGGTTGAGGAAGACAAGATGCTCAATGCAGTGCGCACTCATAAGATCAGATATTGCCCTGCATCGCCCGTGACGCACTTTGCTCTGGAGTGCCGGCCTTACCGTCGTGCCTCCACTGACGCCAAAACGAAAACCAAGAGAAAGGCAGATTCGTCGGAGAACGTTTGGCGGTGACCGGTGGGCTAACGACGAGCTCAGCACCTCTCCTGCTGCGAACGTCATGGAACAACAAGCGGACGCCCCCTCAGAAGCAACCGGCACCAGGCGCCTGGGTTGATAGGGAGCCGTTTCAAACCACGGCTCCAAGCCGCTCTCAGGTATCCACTTGAAGAAGTCTTTCATGCACAGCCGCCTAGCCCGAATAATTCACGAGGGGTTGGCGGATATGGTTCAAACCGTTGAAATGACGTAGGATTTGGTTGCTTACGCCGAT
>NZ_SHMI01000026.1:0-65600 GCF_004284735.1 Shinella sp. JR1-6
AGGTGGCCGGATTTTACTCCGCCCGCAGCAGCATTATGCCGCCGCTACCGTGGCCGACTTTTGCACCGCCGCTCTCATCCTTCCTTCGGTCGCTGGCGTTACGCCTGTCACCACGTCGAAAAAGGTGGTCTTGCCTGCGCCGTTCGGCCCGCCGATGCCGACGATCTCGCCACGGCTGACGGTCAGCGACATACCATCCACCGCCGAAAGCGAACCGTAGCGCTTCACGACGTTTTCGCATTCCAGCAAGATTGTCCCGCTGCTTTCCATCATCCCGCTCCTTCCGCCATCGGTATCGGCCACTTTCGCGGCCGATACACAGATTCAGCGCTGCACCTGCAGGAGCCTATTTGATCCAGGGTGGCAGGACGAACGCATCGGTGGCGTAGAGCGCCGGCGCGATGAGCTTGGGGTCGGTCGTGTGGTCCTGATGCTGCAGGAACTGATGCGGCATGCCCAGCGAAGGATCGGCCGTCTGCGTCGGGTAGCAGTAGGCCGACTGTCCGGCGGTATCGGCCCGATAGGTCCCGTTGACGCCGCGATAGACATTGCGTCGCATGACGGCCGCCACCTTGCCCACTTGCTCCTTGTTGAAGGGCTCGCCCGGACCGCCGGCAATGGCGGCGGCAATCGCCCACATCCACAGGCCGTCATAGGTCTGCGATCCCGTGATGTAGGCGGAGTTCGGGCCGAACTTCGCGCGATAGGACTCGCGGAAGGGCTTCGAGAATTCGTCCGGAAGGCAGCCGACGACCGTTGAATAGATGACGCCGTTGATGCTCTCGCCGCCGATCTCGCGAAAGGCGGGAAGCGACGGGCCGTATTGCATGTAGACGAGGCTGTTCGTGGGCTGGGAAAGGAACTGCACCATGAACTGCGCAAGATCCTGCGGCAGGAAGTGCGTCACGATGATGGCGGCCGGCGGGTCCTGCCGCAGCTTTGCCAGCGTGGGCCCCCACTGGTTGGTCGGGAACGGCACGGTTTCGAACAGGCTCACCTCGAAACCGTAGTCCTTGGCCTTGTCGCGGATCGCATTGGCGATCACGATGGAATACTCGTTGGCCGAGGGAATGATGGCGATCTTCTTGTTCGGCGCCGTCCACTTGCCACCTTCCGAAAGGGTCTTCAGGAAGTTCAGGCAGCCCGGTCCATACCAGAATTCCGGAGGGTCGCCCTGGAAGGAACCGTAATACCGCTCGGGATCGGTCTTGAACTTCTCGTTGTGCGAAATGAGCGTGTTGTAGTGCATCATGATGACGTCGTTGTCGGCTGCGACGTCCATTTCGATCATGTTGGTGCCGAGGTTGTAGCCATTGATGATCACCGGCGTGTTGAAGCGATCGACCAGCCGCTGCATGGATTGGGATACGAGGTCGGCGCCCATCTCCTTGGTGTCTTCGATGTGAATCTCGACGGGCCGGCCCAGAATGCCGCCGGCGGCGTTGATCTCCTCGGCGGCAAGGTCGAGCCCGTTCTTGAACTCGATGCCGTCCGCCGCTGCGATGCCTGACATCGGCAGCGCCGAGCCCACTGCAATCGGGGACGTATCCTGCGCCCGGACGGACCTGTTCATATCGGCAAGGAGCATGCCGCCGGCCGCACCGGCTCCCAAGGCTCCCTGAAGCATTGCACGTCTATTCATCATAACGGTTACCCCTTTTATAGTTGGTTGTGTTCGTCATGCGTGGTCGGTGCTTACCTGGAAAACATCACCTCCAGGCCGGCCGCGGCGGAAAGGACGGCAGCGTCTTCGCCGCGTGCTCCGATGATCTGGAAACCGACAGGCAGGCCGGCGGAGGTGAAGCCGCACGGTATGACGCAGGCCGGTTGCTGGCTCAGGTTGATGGGAAAGCTGAAACCGGCCCATTCCGTCCAGCGGCTGAAGGCGCTTCCCGCCGGCACTTCGAGCCCCGCGTCGAAGGCAGGCAATGCCGTCCCGGGCGAAACCACGAAATGGTATTCGGCAAGCAGGCGATCCATCGCTGCGCCGTATTCGCCGCGCCGGACCTGTGCGAGAACCAGTTCCGTCGAGCTATACGCCGCGCCGGCACGAGCGATTTCGAGAAAGCCTGGATCGATCAACCCACGTTCCGCCTCGGGGATCGAGGAAAGGCGCGCCGCAGCACCGGTGAACCAATGATGATGGAAGAGGTCCAGAAGGCCTTCCGCGGGCAGCGCAATCGGCTCCACGATAGCCCCCGCGGAGGACAATCTCGAGACCGCGGCATCGACCACCGCGGCGACCTCGGGATCGAGTGTCCCGCTGGCTGGTTTCGACCAGTATCCGATGCGTTTTCCGGCGAGGCTCGCAGCTTCTCCAGGCTCGAGGCTCGCCAGCTTGCCGACGCCCTGGGCCCAGTCGCGGATGTCCCTGCCGGACATCGCCCTTAGCATGGCTGCCGCGTCGAGGGCGCTTCGCGTCATTGGCCCCACATGGGCGACGGTGCCGAAGGCGCTTGCCGGATGGGCCGGAACCCGGCCGAAGGTCGGCTTATGGCCCACGATACCGGTAAAGGACGCAGGAATGCGGATCGAGCCGCCGCCGTCTGTTCCGAGATGAAAAACCCCCGCCCCGACGGCAGCGGCTACGGCTGCGCCACCGGATGATCCGCCGGGCGTTTTTTCCGTGTTCCACGGATTGCGCGTCACGCCGAAAAGTGCGCTGTCCGTGATGGCTTTCCAACCGAATTCCGGCGTGGTGGTCTGTGCGATGAAGATCGCGCCGGCCTTGCGCAAACGGGCCACGGACGGCGCGTCATCGCCATGGGGGCGTGCCGGTGTCGTGGTGCTGCCGTAGCGCACACTCCAGCCTTCGACCCACACGATATCCTTGAGCGTTGTCGGGATGCCATCGATATCCGAAAGGGGCGCACCCTTCGCCCAGCGCTTCTCGGCTGCGTCGGCGGCTGCAAGTGCACCATCATGATCGATGAATGTGAAGGCGTTGAGCGTGGCGTTCACGTTCTCGGCGCGTTCTATGGTTGCCCTGGCGACTTCGACCGGCGAAAGCGTGCGATTGCGATAGGCTGCCGCAAGCGCTGCGGCGTCCATACGGCATAGCTCGGCCGCCCCTTCGAGAGGGTTTTGAAAAGGCATTCTATCGTTCCCTTGATTTCGTATATCCCTGCATCTTGCGGCAGGTTTGTTCGTTGAGGGCAGAATGAACCTTTCCTTCGCACGCACAAAATGTATTCTTTCGCATAACTTCATACATTTTCTGGAGCATTCGGTTCGATGAACCTGACGATCCGGCAGCTGCGCTATGTCTGCGAAGTCGCAAGCCTCGGCAGTGTACAGGCTGCGTCAAAGGTCCTGCATATCTCGCAATCCTCCATTCTTGCGGCGATCACACTCGCCGAAGGGGAGATGGGAGCACGCATCTTCGAGCGGCGGCCGGCGCGCGGAGTTCAGGTCACGCCGGCCGGCGAGCGCTTCATCAGCGCGGCCCGGATCATGCTTTCGGCTGCGACGGAGTTCGACAGGGCAATCGGCGACCTCGCCGACCGTGTGCCGAAGGTCTTGCGCATCGGCTGTTTCGAACCGTTCGGTGCCCTGTTCATGCCGGAAATGCTGCGCATGTACATCGACAATGTCGGCGATGTCGAAATCGACCTTCTCGAAGGGGACCAGGTGCAGCTGCAAACTTGGCTGGGCGAGGGGCTGATCGATCTGGCCGTTCTCTACGATATCGGCACCATCACGACAGGGACGATGACACGGATTTGCAAGGTTCCGGCCCACGCCGTCCTGCACGTCGATGACCCGCTGGCGGCCAAGGATGCCGTCTGGCTATCGGAGATTGCGACGCGTCCATTCGTGTTGCTCGACATGCCCCAGACGGCGACATATCTGCTGACGCTGTTCGATATCCTGGCGAAGCGGCCGGATGTCCGCTTTCATACCCGCTCCTATGAAACGGTCCGTTCCGCGGTTGCGTCTGGTTTTGGTATGTCGATCCTCAACATGCGCCCTATAGGCCGGGCAACGTCGGACGGCCAGGGCATCGTGAGGCGCCCGATCCTCGACGAACTCCCGCCGCCATCGGTCATCGTCCTGGATCTCTATGGAAACGCGAAGCCTCTGTTCGTGCGGCTCTTCATCGAAATCATCCGCCGGTTTTTTCGCGAGGTCGGCCCGTCCGGGTTTTCCGTTTGCATTGAGAAGAGGCATTCCGCCTTGATCTTTGGCTGATAGCGGCGAACTGGACGATGGCCGCGGCATGCACCATCGGCAACTGTACAGGACCTGATCTGCGCTTGCAGAGATTGCCTGCATCGCCTCGGCAAGGATAGATCGAGGGGGTACTATACGATCTTAACTCAACTTTGTTTGGTCGTGTTTAACCCCCAGACGCGTGGCACCGTCAATACGTCGTCCTTCCGCCGGAGAGATCGAAGGTCGCGGCGGTTGTGAAGCTGTTCTCCTTGGAGAGCAGCCAGGCGACCATGGAGGCCGCCTCGTCGACGTCCAGGAAGCGGCCCCGCGGTATGCGCGAGCGCATATATTCGATGAACTCCGGCGTCAGCTGTTCGAGGATACGGGTCTGGGCGGTCGCCGGCGTGATGCAATTGACGGCGATGTCGTAGCCGGCAAGCTCCTTGCCGAGCGACTTGGTAAGGCCCATCACGGCAGCCTTCGAAGCCGAGTAGGCAGCGGCATTCGGATTGCCTTCCTTGCCGGCAACCGAGGCGATGTTGACGATACGGCCGTAGTTGCGTTCCTTCATGCCGGGCACAAGCGCCCGGTTGACGTAGAAGGTCCCATTGACGTTGATGTCGATTATCTTTTTCCACATGGCGATGTCGTAGATATCGAGCGGCGCTGCGGCCCCGGCAATGCCGGCGGAGTTGACGAGAAGCGAGGCGGGGGCTGCGATCTCTTCGGTGCGCGCCCGCGCGCCGTCGACCTGCTCCCAGTCGGAGATATCGACGATAACTGTTGTGGCGGCGCTGCCGAGGGTCTTGCGGGCCGAGGCCAGCAGAGCCTCATCGACATCCCAGAGCGTGACGGTGGCGCCCGATGCAACGATACGGCGTGCCATGGCAAAGCCAAGGCCCTGCGCGCCGCCTGTTACCACCGCATGCTGGCCTGACAAATCGATCCGGTTCATGGCTTTCCTCCGCTATCGGGCTCTTTTCTCCGGCACCGTTGTGCTGCCTTGATCTCCGCTATTATATTAGTGTAACAACGCAAGCAAGGGTGACCGGTGATTTTCGCGCGGTCTTGCGAGGAGGGTTTCATGCGGGCTGGCGAAGCGAGGACAGTTGGCAGGACAGGGCTTAAGGTGACGGCTCTCGGCATGGGTACGGCGGCCATGGGAGGGCTCTATGCGCCGGTTTCGGCGGATGCGTCTCTGGCGGCCCTCAAAGCGGCCTGGCAGGCCGGTATCCGTCATTTCGACAGTGCACCGATGTATGGTCTCGGTCGCGCCGAACATTTGCTCGGCCATTTTCTGCGGGAAAAGACGGACGCTGCCGCAACGTTCACGGTCAGCACCAAGGTCGGCCGGCTCATGGCGCGTGAAAGGCCGGGCCGCGATCTGCCGCCCGCGCCACCGAAAAACCCGCTCGATTCCGGCTGGCACAACGGCCTGCCGTTCAGAGAGGTCTTCGACTACTCCTACGATGCCATCATGCGCAGTTTCGATGACAGCGCCCAGCGCACGGGGCTTGAGCGGCTGGACCTCCTTTTCGTGCACGATATCGGCACCGTTACCCATGGCGTGGCGCAGGCCACCCACTGGATGGCGCTGACGAAGGGCGGGGGCTTTCGGGCGCTGGAGGAGCTGCGGGCAGCCGGCCTCATCCGTGGCTTCGGTCTCGGGGTCAACGAGGCCGATATCGTGCTGGACGCAATGAACGAGGCTGCGCTCGACTGCACGCTCTTGGCCGGCCGTCACACGCTGCTGGAGCAGAACGCGCTTACCCTGCTCGACAAGGCACAGGAGGTCGGCATGGGCATCATGATCGGCGGCGTCTTCAATTCGGGCATTCTTGCCGGCGGTCCCGGTGGCCATCGAAAGTTCAACTACCAGGACGTGCCCGAGGCTGTGGGGATACGGGTGAAAGCCCTCTCGGAGATCTGCGAGCGTTTCGGTGTGCCGCTCTCGGCGGCGGCCATTCAGTATCCGCTGCGCCATCCCGCCGTTACGACGGTGCTGATCGGTCCACGCGACGCAGAGCAGGTCCGACAAAACATCGGCTGGTTCGAGCAGGATGTACCGGGGGAGCTCTGGAAAGCCCTGCAGCACGAAGGTCTTGTTGCCTGATCGGGAAGGCTTTACGCCCTTTTTTGGAGGGGGCGTGTGTGCCTTACATCGTCGCACCGATGTTCCAGGGCACGAATTCGAGATCGCCATATCCGAGTTGCTCGGATTTCGTGAGTTCGCCGGATGCCGTGCGCAGGATGAGATCGAATATCTGCCGGCCCTTTTCCTCCAGCGAAACGCCGCTTAACACGTCGCCGCAGTCGATATCCATGTCTTCGATCATCTGCTCGTAGATGTGGGAGTTGGAGGCGAGCTTGATCGACGGCGTCGGTTTGCAGCCGAAGGCTGAGCCGCGGCCCGTGGTGAAGCAGAGGATGTTGGCCCCGCCCGCCACCTGCCCGGTCGCCGAGACCGGATCGTAGCCCGGCGTGTCCATGAAGACGAGGCCGGTCGTATCGACAGGATCGGCATATTCGAACACGGCGCGCAGGTTCGTCGAGCCACCCTTTGCCGCCGCGCCGAGTGATTTTTCAAGGATCGTCGTCAGGCCGCCGAGCTTGTTGCCGGGCGAGGGATTGTTGTTCATTTCCATATTGTGGCGGGCAGTGTAGTCCTCCCACCAATGGATCCTTTCGACGAGTTTCTCGCCGACTGCGCGGCTTTCTGCGCGCCGGGTCAAGAGATGCTCAGCGCCATAGATTTCCGGTGTTTCCGACAAGATGGCCGTGCCGCCTTGCTCGACAAGCAGGTCGACGGCCGCGCCGAGCGCCGGGTTTGCCGTAATGCCCGAATAGCCGTCCGATCCGCCGCATTGCAGTGCAAGAACCAATTCCGATGCGGGCGCAGCGGTTCGCTTGTGCGCGTTCACGGCCGGCAGCATCTCGTAGATCGCATGCACGCCCGCTTCCACCGTCTTGCGCGTGCCGCCGGCCTCCTGGATCGTCAGGGTGCGAAAGGTGATGTTTTCCTCGACGCCAAAGGTTTTCATCCAGCGCGGAATCTGGAAAACCTCGCAGCCAAGACCGACCATCAGCACGCCGCCCACATTCGGATTGGTCGCAAAACCCCATTGAGTCTTCTTGAGCATGTCATGGGCTTCGCCATTGACGTCCAGGCCACAGCCCGTGCCGTGCACGAGCGAGATGACGCCATCGATGTTCGGATAGTTCCTGAGCACACCCGATTTGTTGACTTCCTCGGCGATGAAGCGGGCAGCACTCGCCGAACAGTTCACGGATGTCAGGACGGCGACGTAGTTTCGCGTGCCGACCTTTCCATTGGCGCGGCGATAGCCGAGGAAGGTGGCTCGCGCCGCTTCCGGCAGCACATGTGTCTCCTTCAGGTTTTCGCCGAACATGTAGTTCCGCTCAAAGGAATCGACATAGACATTGTGTTCGTGAACCCAGTCGCCGGGTGCGATCGCATCCTTCGCAAAGCCGATGACCTGACCGTATTTGATGATCGGCTGATCCTTGCCGATCGCTGTCATCGCCATTTTGTGACCGCGGGGGATGCGGGTCGTTGCCACCACGCTCCCCGCAAGGTCGCCCGGATTGAACGGGTCGGTCACCAGGACGATGTTGTCGGCGGCGGAAAGCTGGATGAAACGGGCCATGATATGCTCGGGCGGGTGACGCAGGCGCGCTCCGCGATGGAGTTTGTGATATTTGAATACTAATATAATAGTAGCGATGCGGTCAAGCATGGCAATGCCCTGGGAGCTGCATCGAAACCTCGCGGTGCGAGATGGAGGGGATTTACGTTCCCGGGACGTCAGTCGTGATGGAAGACTTCGACCATGTCCGCCCACCACTCTCCGTCCTTGCGGGTGGCAAACGGCTGCTGCAGCGGATCGCAGATCTCCCACCATTTCTGCATGGCCGGCGAGCGTGCCATCTCGGCGGCATCCACCTTGAAGTCGGCGCCGTGATATTCCCAGTAGGCAAAGAGCAGATTTTCCGGCTCGCGCAGAAAGATCGAATAGTTGCGAATGTTGGCCGCGCTGATGACTGCCAGCACCTCCGGCCAGACGGCTGCGTGCAGCGCCCTGTATTCGTCGATGACGTCAGGCTTTAGCCCGATGCACAGGCCCATGCGCTGCATGCTGCACTCCTTGAAGAGAGGTGAGGGCGGGGCGGCTGAACCCTTCAGCCGAATGCGTTGTTTGCGGCGGCAACTTCCAGCGTGTTGCGCAGGGACGTATTGAGGTGCTCGCGCATGGCGGTGGCCGCTGCCTCGCTGTCATGGCGCTGCAGCGCCTTCAGGATCGCCTGATGCTGCAAAATGGTCTGGTCGCCGTAGCCGGGCTTGGGAATGGCGAGGTAGCGGCCACGATCCATCTGCGCCTTGGAAATGTCGACTGCGCGCCAGAGCATGTGAAAGCCGTTCACTTCTGCGATGGTGCGATGAAAGATGTCATCGAGTTGGATGGCATCGCTGAAGCGGCCGCGGGCGATCGCCGTCTTGTGGGCGGCGATGTTGTCCTCCAATGCCTCTGCCTGGGCCGGGGTCAGTTTCTCGGCGGCGCGGCGCGCGCTTTCCATTTCCAGCGCATTGCGAATGACGTAGGCTTCCTCGATGTCGCGGATGCTGATGCGCGCGACGAAGGTGCCGGTCTGGGCGAAGACGTTGACGAGGCCCTCGTCGCTGATGCGCTTGACGGCTTCGCGCACGGGTGTTCGGGAGACGCCAAGCGACTGGGCGATCGCCATCTCGTTGATCGATTCCCCTGGTTTCATCTGGCCGCTGACGATCAAGCTGCGGACCTTGTGATAGATCTGGTCGCGCAGCGGAAGGGAGCGGTTGAGATTGGATGCGTCGATGTCCATGGCCACCGTGACTTGTGAGAACGATTGAAGCGATATTTCAGATTAGCAGCTTGCGAGCGAGGGGCGCCAGTCTCCGTGCAGGCATATCCTGTGGTCTGAATTCTTCCTGTCCTGTGTGTTGGTCTGCACGAATCCGCATTGCGGATGTGTTCATTATAATACTAGTGTTATGCACAAAAGCCAATATGGGCGCCCGAAGCAAGGGGAAGCAGGTTGATCATCGACGCGCATCATCATCTGTGGCGGGCGGATCGTGGTGACTATCACTGGATGTCGCCGGATGTGCCCGTACTGGCACGCGACTATCTCGCGGACGACCTCCGTCCCGTCCTGCGGCGCGCCGGTGTCGACCGGACCGTGCTCGTCCAGGCCGCGCAGACCGAGGCCGAGACGGATTTCCTGCTTTCTTTGGCGTCGGATGCGGATTTTGTTGCCGGCGTGGTCGGCTGGCTCGATTTCGAGGACGCGGCGTTTCCCGTCAAGCTTGAGGCGCTGATGCGCCGTCCGAAATTCGTCGGGTTGCGGCCCATGTTGCAGGACCACGCGGACGACGATTATATCCTTCGCCCGGCGGTTCTGGCCAATATCGGCCATTTGGCAGCCTCGGGTGCGGCGTTCGATATTCTCACGTTTCCCCGTCATCTGTCCCGGATCGCACGCATGCTCGATGCCGTGCCTGACCTGCGAGCCGTCATCGATCACCTGTCGAAACCACCTGTGGCGAGCGGCAGAATGGAGGGGTGGGCCGAGGATATCGCGCGGGTGGCTGTGCATCCCCACGTGCATTGCAAGGTCTCCGGCCTCGTTACCGAAGCGCGGCATGCGGACTGGGTGCCGACGGATCTCGCCCCCTATGTCCATCACGTCTTTCACGCCTTCGGTGCGGACAGGCTGGTGTTCGGCAGCGACTGGCCGGTCTGCCTTCTTGCCGCCTCCTATGCAGAGGTGCTGAACGCCGCGCGGGGCATCCTTGATCCGCTGCTCGATGCTGAAGGCATGGCCAAGGTGTTCGGTAGCAATGCGGTGAAATTCTACCGTCTCTGACCTCGCCATGGCGGGATGCCGTCGTTAGGGCGGCATGCCGGATGGATGCACAATATTGATTGGCCGAGGTCGCTTGTCACTACTGTTATATTAGTGTAATAGAACTTCGCCGGCTGGAGGAACGAGGCATCGCGAGCGATGCGAGCCGGGCTGGGGAGGGGTGAAATGCCGTCGGCCGCAAACGCACTGCACATGAGGGGGATCAGCAAGGTCTTCCCGGGCGTGAAGGCACTCTCCGGTGTTGATCTCGCCGTTCGCTTTGGAACCGTTCATGCCGTCGTCGGCGAGAACGGGGCCGGCAAATCGACCCTGATGAAGATCCTGAGCGGTGCCTATGCGCCGACAACCGGCACGATCGAAGTGGCGGGCGTGGAAGTGCGGATGAAGCGCCCGGCCGATGCCCAGAAGCTCGGTATCCGCATGGTGCACCAGGAATTGAACCTCGTGCCGGATCTTACGGTCGCCGAAAACATCTTTCTCGGCCGTATGCCGAAGCGGTTCGGCTTCTTCGACCGCGGCGGCATGGTGCGCCGCGCTGGCGCAGTCCTCGGTGAGCTCGGTGCGTCCATCGATCCGCAACAGCGGCTGGGCGACCTGACCATCAGCCAGCAGCAGCTGGTGGAAATCGCCAAGGCCCATGCCGCCGCGCCGCGCATTATCGTGCTCGACGAGCCGACCTCGAGCCTCAGCGAGCACGAGACGGCGGCGCTCTTCCGCATCCTGCGCAAGATGCGTGACGACGGCATTGCCATTATCTACATCAGCCACCGCCTCAAGGAAGTGCTTGAAATCGCCGATGAGGTGACGGTTCTTCGCGACGGCAGCATGATCGAGACGCGGCCCGCCAGCGGCATTACCGCCGCGCAGATGATCCGCCTCATGGTCGGCCGGGAGGTCAGCAACGTCTTCCCGAAAACACCGGCGGCTATCGGCAAAACTGTTCTGGCCGTGCGCGGCATCGGTGATGGCGACCGCTTCCATGACATCAGCTTCGATGTGCGCGCCGGCGAAATCCTTGGCCTTACGGGGCTTGTCGGCGCCGGGCGCACGGAAGTCGCGCGGGCCATTTTCGGTCTTGCGCCGTTCACCACGGGCACGGTCGAAATCGACGGCGTGCCGGTGAACATCGGCTCGCCGGCTGCAGCGGCCCGGGTCGGCATCGCCTATGTGCCTGAAGATCGCAAGGGCGACGGCATCGTGCCGGCCATGACCGTGCGGGAGAATATCAGCCTGCCGGTGCTGCGCCGTCTTGCCAATGGTTTTGGTCGTGTCCGCCGTGGCGACGAGCGCGAACTTGCCGGCACCTATGTCAAGAAGTTCTCCATCGTGCCGCCGGATGGCGAGCGTCGCATCGGCCTTCTCTCGGGCGGCAACCAGCAGAAGGCGGTCATCAGCCGTTGGCTCGCCACCGATCCGAAGGTGCTGATCCTCGACGAGCCGACGCGCGGTGTCGACGTCGGCGCCAAGGCGGAAATCCACGGCATCATCGGGCAGCTCGTCGCAAACGGTATGGCCGTCGTGATGATCTCCTCCGAGCTGCCGGAAATCATGGGCGTATGCGACCGCGTGGTCGTCATGCGTGACGGGCGGGCATCCATGCCGATCGCCCGCGAGGGCCTGAGCGAGGAGCGCATCATGGCGCTCGCGACGGGTGAGGAAAGTGCAGAAGGAGAGGCCGCATGACGGATGTCGCCGCCATGGGACAGACAACGAAGGTGGCCGATCGCTTCAGCCAGGGTAGCCGTGCGGTTGGGCTTCTTTCGCGCGGGGGCCTGTTGCTCGCCATCCTCGCCGTCATTGTTTACGGCACCATCGCCAATCCCGTCTTCTTCACGGCCGGCAACTTTGTGAACGTGCTGACTTCCATGTCCATCGTCGGCATCGTGGTCGTGGGCATGACCTTCGTGCTCGTCGTTGGTGGCATGGCGGACCTCTCGGTGCCTGCGACCATCGCCTGCGGTGCGATCCTGTCGCTCGCCCTCCAGCCCTATATCGGACCCGTTCCCGCCTTTGCCGTCGCGGTCCTGCTGGCGGGGCTCACCGGCCTCGTCAACGGCCTTCTCGTCGGCTATGTCGGTATCAATCCCATCATCGCGACACTCGGCATGGGCACGATCGTTCTCGGCTTCGTGCAGGCTGCCGTTGGCGGCGTCATCGTCTACGGCGCGGACCCGAGTTCGGCGGATTTCGTCAAGAGCCGCGTTCTCGGCGTACCCATGATTGCCATCATCTTCATCGCGATCGCCTTTCTCGGCAATTTCGTGCTGTCGCGCTCCTTTTGGGGGCGATGGACGATTGCGACGGGTGGCAACTACAGTGCGGCACAAGCGAGCGCCGTGCCGGTGCGTGCGGTTCGCGCCGGTGCTTTCGTCATCACCGCCTTTGCCGCAGGGTTCAGCGGGGGGCTGCTCGGCCTGACCTTGCAAAGTGCGCGCCCCTTCGTCGGCCAGGGTTACGAGTTTAGCGCCATTACCGCCGTCGTGGTAGGCGGTGTGTCGATCATGGGTGGTTTCGGCTCCATTCCGCGCGCGATGGCCGGTCTCGTCTTCGTGCAACTGCTCACCAATGTCATGGTCCTCCAGGGTGTGCGCACGCCGATACAGGGCTTTGTCCTCGGCCTCCTGATTGCCGGCGCCGTCGCGCTCGACATTGCATTGCGCAAGCGGGGGGTTGCCTGATGGCCATGCTCCTGCGCTATCGCGTCGCCGTCATCCTCTGTCTCACGCTCATCGTGGCAGCGCTCCTGGTGCCCGGTTTCGTCAGCCTCACGACGCTCAGCCTCGGCCTTGATCGCGGTTCGACCATCGGTCTCATCGCCATCGGTCTCACGGTTCTTCTGATCGCCGGCCAGATCGACCTTTCCGTCGGTTCGGTCTTCGCGGTTTCCGGTATCGTAGCGATCATGCTCCAGCCGGCGCTCGGGATGGGATGGGCTGCCGTTGCCGGTGCGCTGGCCGGCGCGGCTGCCGGCGCCGTCAACGGCTTCCTCGTCGTGGTGCTGCGCATCAATTCGTTGGTCGCGACGCTGGCCACTATGCTGGTCTTCCGCTCGGTCGCGCACTGGATGACGGCAAGCCAGCCGATCCCGGGCACCGACATCATGTTCTCGATCACGCTGAGCGAGATCTATCTGGAGGTCTTCACCGTCCGCAGCGGCCTGTTCCTGATCGCCATCCTCGCCCTGCACGTCTGGCTGACGCGCACGGTCGCCGGCCGCAACCTCTTTGCCGTCGGCTCCAATGCCCATTCGGCGGAGGCGAGCGGAATTTCGGCGGATCGCGTCATGGTCCTGTCTTTCGTCTTCGCGAGCACGCTTGCCGGCGTGGCCGGCGTGCTGCAGAGCCTTGCCACCAATACCGGCTCTCCCGTCTACGGTTCGGAACTGACCGTGGCTGTCATCGCGGCGGTCGTCGTCGGGGGGACGCGGCTGGAAGGCGGGCGTGGTTCGGCGCTCGGCACGCTCGGCGGTGTTCTCACCATCGCGGCACTGACGACGGCAATGGAGTTCCAGTCGGTCCCCGCCTACATGCAGCAGGTCGCCTCCGGGCTGATCCTGCTCCTGCTCGTCGTTCTCGACCGAACCGTTCGCAGCGGCCGGCGCAAGCCTGCCGCGAACGCTGCCCCCGCCTGATATTTTCCAATCGATGAAGGAGGAAAACATGATTGGTAAGACTGTAAGATTGCCGGCTGCCATTGCCGCCGCCCTGCTCGCTTCGACGGCTTTCGCCAGCGCCAAGACGGTCTGTTACGTCACGGCCGCCGATTCCCATGCCTATGCGACCCCGGCAAACGTGGCCCTCAACGAGCGTGCCAAGGAACTCGGCATCGAGATCCTGAGCCTCAGCCAGAACTTCGACGTGCAGACCGGTACCGAGCAGGTCAGCACCTGCATTGCGCGCAAGGCCGACGGCATCATTCTCTGGCCGCTCGACCCGCAGGCCTATATCCCGGCGCTCGCCCGCGCCAAGCAGGCGAACATTCCGGCGATCCTGATCAATTCGCCGATGGCGGAGCAGGCAAATGACTTCATCAAGTCCTTTACCGGTCCTGATGTCTATGAAGAAGGCAAGCTTGCTGCCGACTCGCTGAACGAGGCGATGAAGGGCGAGGGGGCTGTCGTCGTTATCGCCGGTCAGGCCGGCAATGGCACGACCATCGGCCGCGTCGGTGGTTTCGTCGATCGTCTCAAGGAGACCGGCAGCAAGATCGAGGTGCTGGAAACTGTTAATGCCGACTTCGACCAGCAGAAGGCGCTCGTCGCCAGCCGCGACCTGATCACCCGTTTCGGCGACAAGATCACCGGTGTCTACGCCAATGACGACACGATGGCGCGCGGCTTCATCGATGCCTGGAAGGAAGCGAATGCCGGCAAGCCGACGCCGCCGATCGTCGGCATCAACGGCCAGCGCGATGCCTTCGATTCCATCCGCTCGGGCGAGATGTATTCAACGATCGTCCAGTCGCCGGTCGAGGATGGCAAGCTCGCGATCAACACCATGGCCGAGATCCTCGACGGCAAGGAGGTCGGTGCACGCCTGCCGATTCCGCTTACCGTTGTCACCAAGGCCAATGTCGATTCTGTCGAGCCGGCTTTCTGATACACCGTTGTGAAGGCCTTCTGCCGCGCAGCGCCGGTGGTGCTGCGCGGCCTTTCCTGTTGTGCTACCGCGTCGACAATTGAAACCGCCCCGGCGTGCCGCGTCTCTATGCACAGACGGTAGGCCGGCATCTGTCATGCCACCACCGCAGAGCATTGCTCCAGCTAACCCGGGGGGGCGTGGAGCCCGGGGCTATTCAGAGATTTGGCTGTACCGCGTAGAGAGCCAGCCCTACGGCGACGCTGAAGGTGAGTGCTGCGAACAGCGTGTTCAAGATACTCGTATAGCGTTTGAGGCCGTGAGCCGCGCGATATCCCGTCAGCGCGCCCAGCACGCCGCCGCCGATGAACGCACCGGCGAGCGGCCAATCGACCAGGCCCGATAGGGAATAGCTGACGCCCGTCGTCGCACCGAAAGAAGCGATGGCCACCAGGGACGACGCGATGGCGTTGATCGCCGGCATGCCGGTCGAGATCATCAGGCCAGGCACGATCAGGAAGCCGCCACCGATGCCGAAAAAGCCGGAGATGATGCCTGTCCCCGCCCCGAAGGCCAGCACTTTCGGCGCATTCGTGCGCGTACAGGTCGATGCGGGGTCGCCAGCCCGGTCGCGCCGTTTCAGCATGGTCAGGCTGACGACCATCATGAGGGCGGCAAACAGCAGCAGCAGGCGCTTGCCGTCCAGCGCCTTGCCGAGTGCAGCGCCAATCCACGCACCTGCGATACCGGTGGCACAATATACCGCCGCGCAGCGCCATTTCACGATGCCGTGGCGAGCGTGCATGGCCAAACCTGACAAGGCGTTCACCGCGACTGCGATGGCGCTGGTTCCGATCGCCATATGCACATTGCTCAGGCCGACAACGTGCACGAGCAGAGGGACGGCCAGAATGGATCCGCCTCCCCCGAACAAAGAAAGGCTGAATCCCACCAGGCTGCCGGATGCGGCCGCCAGAACATACTGTGCAAAGTCGAGGGGCATGGGTGGCTCTACTGCACTGCGGTGGATGGCGCCCCATTGCAAAGCGGGCTGCCGTTTAAGAGGATGATCAGCTCCAGGCGGCCCCTTGCAGGGCGTTCAGGGGAATTTTCAGATAGCGCCGGCCGTTCTCCTCCGGTTCCGGCAAGCGGCCGCCGTTGATGTTGACCTGCAAGGCGTGGAGGATGAGTTTGGGCATCGGCAAGGTCTGGTCGCGCGCCTGCCGGAACGCCACGAACGCGTTTTCGTCAGAATGGGCGGTCAGGTGAATGTTGTCCGCTCTCTGCCCGGCAACCGTGCTCTCCCAGCGCGGTGCGCGGCCGCCCGGCTGGTAGTCGTGACCGACGAAGACGCGGGTGTCGTCCGGCAATGCCAGGATATCCTGGATGCTCGCCCAGAGCGCCTGTGCGCTCCCGCCGGGAAAATCCGTCCGCGCCGTACCGCTGTCGGGCATGAAGAGTGTGTCATGGACAAAGGCGGCGTCGCCGGCGACATAGGTGATCGAGGCCAGAGTGTGGCCCGGCGAGAACAGCACCCCGGTTTTGATCCCGCCAATATGGAACGTGTCGCCATGGTCGAACAGCTGGTCCCATTGTGAGCCGTCTGCACGAAGGGTGGGCCAGTTGTAAATATCGGCCCAGAGCTTCTGGACGTCGATGATGTGCGCGCCGATGGCGGTGGGCGCCCCGGTTTTGTCCTTCAGATAGGCGGCGGCGGAAAGATGGTCGGCATGGGGATGGGTATCCAGGATCCACTGCAAGTCCAGGCCTTCGGCGCGCACGAAGTCGAGCAGCCGGTCGGCATTGTCCGTGGCGGTTGTGCCGGATTTCTCATCGAAGTCCAGCACCGGGTCAACAATGGCGCAGGCTTTCGTCGCGGGATCGGCGATCACGTATTGCACGGACCAGGTACGCGGATCGAAGAAGGCAGCGATGTCGGGTCTCGTCATGATCACGCTCCCAGGGCAAGAGCCGTGCGCGGGAAGAAGATGGCGCGCGCCGGATCGAAATCGTAGTGCGGCTCGTAGCGGGATGCATCGGTCGCAAGCTCGGCAACCGCATCGAGAATGAACGCCACATCCTCATCGGGCAGAAGGACGCTGAAGTTCAACCGGATGAACCCGGGCTTGAGCATCTCCTGCCCGGCCAGAAGAGCGGCTCGTAGGTGCAGCGACTGGTCGGCGTCGATGCCGAGAAGGCGATGAACATACGGGCCGGCGCAGGCGCAGCCGCCTCGTGCCTGGATGCCGTAGCGGTCGCTCAGCATGCGTGTAACGAGTTGCTGGTGAACATATCCGCCCCTGCCGTCGCGGACACGAAAGGCGAAGATCGGCAGCCGCGTTGGATCGGGCGGGCCGAGCAGCTCCAGGTGCTTGACATTGCACCAGGCGGCAAGGGCGCGACGGGTCAGGATGCCATTGCGTGCTTGCATCACTGTATGGCCGATCGCGTCTTTGACCAGGAAGGCGAGCGCGGCGCGCACGTCGCCCACGACATTTGGCGTGCCGGCTTCCTCGCGCGCTTCCAGGCTGTCGCTGTAGTCATGGCCTGCCGGAGAGACGAATTTGACAGTGCCGCCACCGGGCCACGTCGGCTTGTCCGCGATCGCCGCATCGCGCCGGAGGATCAGAACGCCGGACGCTCCCGGGCCGCCGATGAATTTGTGCGGTGACACCACCGTCGCATCGATATCGGCGTCCGCACCGGGGGACATGGCGATGGGCAGATAGGGACCTGCACCGGCATAATCCCAGACGATCCTGGCACCGGCCGCTTTGACGAGCCGCGTGACGGCCGCGACATCCGTGACGATGCCGGTGACGTTGGAAGCGGCGGAGAAGGCGCAGACGACAAGATCGGCAGGTTGCCGCAAAGCGGCTTCGAGCTCCGTGAGATCTGGGCCGCTGCCGTCCGCGCCTTCGGCAATCTCGATCACCTCGGCGCCACTCTCTCGCCAAGGCAGGATGTTCGAATGATGTTCATAGGGGCCGATCAGGATGCGTACGCGCTTTCCCGCGGCGACCCCCTCGCTTACACCCAGCAGATGAACCAGCCGGTTGAGGCCGGCCGTTGCCCCGGAACCCGTGAAGATCACGGCGTGCTCCGGCCCAGCCCCACAACAGGCGGCGATTGCTGCACGCGCCTCGCGGCGCAGCCGCGTCATGAAGCCGCCGCAATAGGACGCCTCGGTATGGCTGTTGGCGTAATAGGGCAGGACCCGTTCGAGAACGAAGCGCTCTACCTGCATCAGGGCCCGCCCGGAAGCGACATAGTCGGCATAGAGGAGGCGTTTGACCCCGAATGGCCCCTCGACTGTCGCGTCTTTGCCCACCAATCCGGCGCGTAACGCCGCAATGGTGTTTTCATCGGCAAGGCTCCGGCGAAAATCCGCGAGTGGGCCGGCAGCATGCAGGTTGTCGAGGGAATGTCGGCTCATCAAGACCTCCGGGATGGTACGGATAATGAGTCTAACCAAGCCGAAGCATTGAAACTTCATCGTTCTTATGCGATTTTTCAAGAAAAATGGGTCGAATGAACGATAGTATGGGCAAAATTGACGAAATTGATCTGCGAATACTGACTTCCCTGCAAAAGGATGGTGCTGTCTCGCAACGCGATTTGGCTGACCGGGTGGGCCTTTCGCAGAATGCCCTCTGGCGCCGCCTGCAGCGGCTGAACGCCAGTGGTCTCATTCGCGGTACTCATACCGCGATCGATGTCGCGGCACTCGGCCTCGACCTGACCGTGTTCGTGATGATCCGTACCCGTCATCACTCCAAGGAATGGGCCGACGGCTTCCGCAAACACGTGGAGCGCTTGCCGGAAGTGACGGACTTCTATCGGATCGGCGGTGACTGGGACTATCTGATCAAGGTGGTGACACGCGGCATGTCCGGCTATGACGCCTTCTATCAAAAGCTTATCACCGATTTTGATCTCATGACTGTTACCGGCTTCTTTTCGATGGAAACGATCGTGGCTGATCGAATGCCGGATCTGCGCGGTCTTGCGCGCTAAGAGTTTGGTTTATTATTGAGATCCCTCTCCGCGCTGAAACACCGCCGAGTTCGGTGGGCCGAAACGGACCGTGGTTCAGTGCGTTGTAGCGTATTACATATTTCGCATAAAATACGTATATTCCGTATGTTCAGAATCGAGGGCGACGATGAAGCAATTCACCTTCTCCGACATGAATCGCGCCTCTGGAGAAGTCCTGGAAACCGCCCTTGTCGAGCGTGTCGGGCTAACCAAACACGGCAAATAGAAGCTCGTGATCCTCCGGGCCGATGCCTACGAGCACCTGAAGCGTGAGACCCATACCAGAGCATATCTGCTGGAGGATGCGCCTGAAGAAATCCACGATAAACTGATGGCAGGCATCGACGCGATCCCCGACGATGTAGGCCGCACTGTTTGAAGATGACCAGTTTCTTGGAATTTTCTGGTGATCTAAGTTACTGTATCTGCGCCATTCATTGGCCTCGTTTCCCCATGTTAGGGCGGGCGCCTAAGTAGCGGCTCTTCGTGCGTCGAAAGCAAAGACCTTTTCCGCGAGATCGCTGATGTGTTCTGCAATCGGGATTGCCGAGGTTGCCGCCGGCGAAGGTGCATTGCAGATGTGGATCGTACGGGCGGAACGGCGGATCAGAAAATCATGCACGAGCGTTCCGTCGCGCATCACGGCCTGCGCCCTTATCCCGGGTGGGTGAGGCAGGAGATCGGCGAGCTCCAGTGGCGGGCAGTAGCGTTGGCAGGCTTTCAGGTAGCGGCGGCGGAAGGCGGAGTTCACCGCTTCCTTGAGGCCGGAGGAAAGATTGGCCTGCAGCGTGCGCCAGAAGCCGGGGAATCGCGCCATGTCGCCAAGGTCGCCGAAATCGATGGCGAGCTTGCCGTAGCCCTCGCGCGCCAGCGAGAGTACGGCGTTCGGACCGACGGTGACAAAGCCGCCGATCATGCGCGTGAGATGGATGCCGAGGAAGGGCAGGGCCGGATCGGGTACGGGATAGATGAGATGGCGCACGACCTCGTCGTGGCGCGGCGCGAGGCGGAAATATTCGCCCTTGAAGGGCACGATGGCGAAATCGCCGCCGAGACCGCACAGGGCGGCGAGCCGGTCCGCCATCAGGCCTGCGCAGACGACGAGATGGCGTGTGGTACGGATGCTTCCATCGGCCAGGGTGAGGCGTACGTCGTTCGCCCGCTCCTCGATGTGGTTCACCTCCGCCCCGCAGGTCACCTGCCCGCCGAGGTCGCCGATGAGCGCGGCCATGCGGCGCACGATGGCGCCATAGTCGGCGATGCCGGTCGCAGGGCTCAGCAGCGCGCCGAGCCCGACGATGTTGGGCTCGATCTCCCGCAGCTCCGCGGCGCTGACGCGCCGGACGGCGAGGCCGTTCGCCGCCGCCCGCGCTTCGAGCGCGGCAAGGCGTTCCATCTCGACTGGCGACGTGGCGACCAGCAGTTTTCCCGGCTGCTCGTGCGCGATGCCGTGCTCGGCGGAAAAACGCAGCGTGGCGGCAAGGCCGCGCCGGCAGAATTCCGCCTTCAGGCTGCCCGGCGCATAATAGATGCCGGCATGGATGACGCCGCTGTTGCGCCCGGTCTGGTGCAAGGCGAGGCTTTGTTCCTTCTCCAGCACTTCCAGCGAAATGCCGGGGAAGCGCCGCAGCAGTTCATAGGCCGTCGCGATGCCGACGATGCCACCGCCGATGATCGTGATGTCGGTCAAGACTGTCTCCCTGTCTCGGGCGGCGTTGCCGCCGCCCGCCTCTCCATGCTTCAGGCAATCGGCCGGATCTTCTGGTCGCCGTGGCGGCGTTCCCAGTCAGCCCATTCGTCATGCGGATTGGGATCGCGCAGGGTGGACGGCTCGGAAAAGGCGAAGTCGGCGATGGCATCCTTGCGCAGGCATACGACGCCCTTGTGTTTCAGCGCGTAGTCGAGGAAACGGGCGAGCGAGCGCACGCGGAAGGGGCGGCCCTGCACGCGGTCGTGCGTGGAGATCGACATCATTCGCCGGCGGGTGGCGGCCTCCTCGTAGAGCACGTCGAACTCGTCCTTGAGTTGTCGCTCATATTCCGTGTTGGTGAATTTGTAGCCCTCGAACTGCACGATGTCGTTGAGGGTCAGCGAATAGGGCACGACCGCGAAATCCTTGCCGCGCACGGGGATGAGGAAGGGTTCGTCCCGGCTGACATCGTCGATGTGATAGCGGAACCCCTCGTCCTGCAGGATTTTCAGCGTGTTGACCGTGCCGCGCATCGCCGCGCCGTTATAGCCGACGGGGGCGACGCCGGTGGCGCGCCGGATCGATTCGACATTGTCGCGGATGAATTTCCGCTCCTCCGGCTCCTGGAGGTCGACCTGGAGGATCCAGTCGCGCCCGTGGGCTGCGGCCTCGTGGCCGCGCTCGACGATCTCGCGGGCGACGGCGGGGCTGCGGTCGACGGCCGAGCCGACCATGTGCGACGTCACCTTGACGGCATGCTTGTCCCAGAGGTCGAGCATGCGCTGGATGCCCTCGACATAGCCGTAGCGATACCAGCTCTTCGTCGGGAAATCGGGATAGGAGGGGTCCATGTCGATGAAGCCGGAGAAGGGGCCGCCCGGACCGTAGGGCGCTTCGCCGCCGGCCTCGAACTGCATGGAAATGGAAATCACGAGCCGGATGTTGTCCGGCCAAAAGGTTTTGGTCATCTTGCTCTCCATGGGGAAGGGGGCGGGCGAGGCGAACCGAACGCCCGCCGGAAGGATCAGTTGACGCCCCAGATCTTCTTGTAGGCGTCGCGGTAGCCGTTGTTCGGATCGAAGGTGAAGCGTTCGCCGCCATCCTCCTTGACGTTCTCAGGCAGGAAAAGATGCACCGGCACGACGTAGCCGGAATCCTTTTCGCCGGCGAAGGCGCGGTTCAGTTCGTCGACCGCCTGCCAGCCGTGCAGCGACAGCGGCTCGGCCACCGTGCCCGTCTGGTAATAGTTCTGCTGGATGCGCTGGAAGGCCGCTTCAGAGCCGTCGCCGGCCGAGACGTTGCGCGGGAAACCGTCGGTGGCCTTGCCGGCGGATTGCAGGGCCGACGCCATGAAATCGATCGGCAGGTCGTTGATCGTCAGCGAATAGGTCCATTCGTCGCCGAACCGCTGCAAAAGGGCGTTGGTCAGCGGCGGCATGCGGTTGGAGGCTTCGGCGAGCGGCGTGTCCTCGATCGTCAGCAGCTTGCAGGTGGTGCAGGCGCGGATCACCTCGGCCATGGCATCGGACTTGGCGATGGCGATGTCGTAGACGCTGTCGGTGAAGATCACGACATTGGCCTTGCCGTCGCTTTCGGCGACCACGAAGGAGGCCGCCGCCTTGGAAATCTCCAGCGGATCGGTGGTGATGTTGGTGAAGACGGCATGGGTGTCGGAGGGGCCGGTGGTCGCGGTGGCGTGCCAGCCGACGATCTTGATGCCCGCTTCGGCCGCTTGCTTGATCGCCTCGGCCTGCTCGTTGGCATCGACGGAGCCGAGCACGATGCCATCGGGCGAAAGCGCGATCGCCTGTTGCAGGGCGGCGGAGCGGCCGGAGACCGTGCCTTGCCCGTCGATCACCCGGACAGTCCAGCCGATGGCGGCGCCGGCCTCTTCGATACCCTTGGAAACGCCGAGCACGCCGCCATTGCGCAGGTCCGCCGCCACATAGACGATCGACTTGCCCTTTTCGGCGAGCGGTCCGGTCGTCGGTCCCGTCCAGGCGGGATTGGGCTTGGTGATCTCGGCGATATAGGCCTTGGCGTCGGCCACGGCATCGGCCCGGGCTGTCGTGGCGGCAAGGGCGGCCAGTAGCGCAAGCGCAGTCGTCTGAAGCAGTCTTTTCATGTCTTCTCTCCTCCTTGAAGACGGTTTTATGATTTGGGTGTGGGGCGGCGGGCATGGCGCACCGAGCCGCGTCGGCGCTGGGCGTAGCCGGCGATGCCGATCGCCACGAGCAGGGTCGCGCCGTTGAACAGCGGCTCGACATAGAAGGCGCCGCCCATCTGCTGGATGCCCGAAATGCCGACAGCGAGAATGATCACGCCGATCATCGTGCCCCAGACATTGACGCGGCCGGGCTTGATGGTCGTCGAGCCCAAAAACGCGCCCACAAGGGCCGGCAGCAGGAATTCGAGGCCGACGCTCGCTTGACCGATGCGCAGCTTTGCGGCAAGCACCACGCCGGCAAAGGCGCCGATCAGGCCGGAGGCGACGAAGGCGCCGATGACGAAGCGGCGGGTGCGGATGCCGTTCAGTTCTGCCGCGCGGGAGTTCGCGCCGATGGCATAGAGATAGCGGCCGATCGGCAGGTAATCGGAAACGAGCCACAAAGCCACCGCGATGGCGAGCACATAGAAGGCGGCGATCGGCAGGCCGAAAAGCTGGGTCGTGTAGAGGGCGGTGAAGGCGGGCGGCAGGAGGCCGATGACCTGGCGCCCCTCGGTGTGCCAGAGCGCGGCGGCGTAGATCAGCGTGCCGGTGCCGAGCGTGGCGATGAAGCTGTCGATCTGCGCGACCTCGACGAGCAGCCCGTTGACGAGACCGAGCAGACAGCCGCCGGCAAGCACGATCAGCACGGCGACCGACCAGTGCAGGCCGTAGACCGTCTGCAGGCTGATGGCGAGCACATGCCAGATGACGATGCCGTAGCCGACGGTAAGATCGATGCGGCCAGTCATCATCGGGATCATCGCGGCGAGCGACAGGAGCGCGATGACCGCCTTCTCGCCGAGCACGGCCCGAAGGTTCAGCACTGTCGGAAAAGTCTCCGGCAGCAGCAGCGAAAAGAACAGGATGAGGGCGAGCGTCAGGAGCGGCAGGCCATAGACCGGCAGCAGGCGCACGAGGCGGGCACCGCCCGCAAGGTTTGCGAGCTCGGAGCGCGTCGGCTCCAGCGCGTTTGAACGTAGGGACTCCATCAGGCCTCCTCCTGCCTTGAAATCGGTTCCAGGGATGCGGTGTTGAGCAGGGTCTCGACCGTGAGGTCGTCGGCCGAGAGTTCGGCGGCGACGCGCCCGTCGCGGAAGACCAGCGCGCGGTGGCTGATGCCGGCGACCTCCTCGAAATCCGTCGAGATCAGCAGCACGGCGAGGCCCCTTGCGAGCGCTTCGGCGAGCAGCGCATAGATGTCGGCCTTCGAACCGACATCGACGCCGGCGGTCGGATCCTCGAGGATCAGCACTTTCGCGCCGATCTGCATCCAGCGGGCCATGACGACCTTCTGCTGGTTGCCGCCGGAAAGCGTTTCGATCGCTGCCGTGGGATCGTTGGGGCGGATGTCGAAGGTCCGGCCGATGGCGGCGGTCGCCTTCGCCTCCGTGTCCGGATGAGCGAAATCGGCAAGCCGCCGCCCGGTAAGCGCTGGATTGAGAAAGAGGTTTTCCTGCACCGAGAGGCCGCGCGCCACCGAATCCGCGTTGCGGTCTCCCGCCACCAGGGCGATGCCCGCGCGGATCGCGTCCTGCGGATGGCGGCTTGTGAGTACGTCGCGGCCGCCAAGCACGGCTCCTCCCGAACGGATGGCGCAACGGCCGAACAGCGCCTGGCCGACCGCGTCCTGGCCTGCGCCGCGCAGGCCGACGAGGCCGAGCACCTCGCCGCACCGCAGCGTGAGCGATACCGGCCCGACATCGCCGGCGACGAGATTGTCCAGCGTTAGTGCGACAGGTGCATCGGCTGCGACCGGCGGGCGCACGAAGACATCCTTCATCCGGCCGCCGATGATCAACTCGATCAGGCGGGTGCCGTCGAGCCGGCCAATCGGCTCGTCGGCGACGAGATAGCCGTCGCGCAGCACGACGACGCGATCGGCGATGGCGAAGACCTCGTCCAGCCGGTGCGAGACATAGATGATGGCAACGCCACGGGCGCGAAGCCGCATCAGCACGCCATGCAGCATATCGACATCCGACTGCGGCAGGCTCGCCGTTGGCTCGTCGAGCACGAGAAGTTGTGCGTCGCGCGCCAGCGCCCGGGCGATGGCGACAAGGGATTTTTCCGTGCGCGTCAGGTCCTGGACCCGGGCGCCCGGATCGATCTCCTCAGAGACGAGCGCGAGAGCCGCGGCCGCCCGGCGTCGCGCACTCCGCCAGTCGATGAAGCCGAACCGGCGCGGATAGCGGCCGTGCATCAGGCACATGTTTTCCGCGACCGTCATCCATTCGATGAGGCCGAGGTCCTGATGGATGAAGGCGATGCCGGGATGGCCTTCGCGCGGATCGAAACGCGCGCCGCGGACGCGGAATGTGCCGGCATCCGCGGCATAGACCCCGGCGAGTATCTTGATCAGCGTCGATTTGCCGGCGCCGTTCTCGCCGAGCAGCGCCAGGATCTCCCCGGTCCTGACGGAAAAGCCGACACCGTTGACGGCCTGCGTGCCGCCGAAACGCTTGCTCAGCCCGTCGATCGACAAGGCGGCGTCGTCCGCCGCCCATGCGTCGGTAAGTGCCATGGCGATGGTCCTCCTCCCTCGCAACGCCGCATACGCTTTGTCCGTTTTTCGACGTTATGATGGTAAAATGCCGAAATCGGACTTGTCCTTCATTCGATAATCGGCCATTTTTATCAGAAAATCGGCCAATCGGACGGAGAGGGCTCGGCATGGCGGGCAAGGGAAGCGGCGAACGGTATTTCGAGGTCTCGGCCGGCATGGCGAGCCATGCGCGCGCCTTTGGTCCGGGGCGGTTCGATTTTGCCAGCGAAGGTGAAGCGGGCGGCCAGCTCGTGCGCTGCACGGCAGGGGAGCTTGAGCTTTTCGGCCATGCCGGCGAATGGGTCATTCCGGCGGATCATATGGTCTATATCCCGCCGTCCCGCATGTTTCGCCTGCGCGCCAGAATCCCGTCATCCGGCGTTGTCGCGAAATTCTGCGCCAAGGAAGTGGCGTGGCTACACAATGGCTGCTGGGTTGGCGCCGTGAGCGATTTTGCCGGCGGCATGACGGACTATGCCCTGCGCTGGAGCGCTGAAGCCGCCTCGAGCGACAAGAAAGCACGCTGCTTCTTCGTCACGCTCGGCGAGATGCTGCCGGACTGGTTTCGCCACGAGCGCATCCTGTGGACGCCCTATGCAGAAAACTCCTCGATCCAGAAGGTGATCGATTTCGCGAGCCGCCGCGGGCCGGGTGTCACCTTGCCTGAGGTTGCCGATCATGCTGGCATGTCGGAGCGCACGTTGCGCCGGCATCTCCAGGCGGAGCTCGGCCAGAGCTGGCGCGAGTTCATCCGCGAGATGCGCATGAATAGGGCAATGGAGCTTTTGCGCAAGGAGGGCCGCTCGATCACCGAGACCGCCTTCGAAGTGGGTTTTTCCTCCAGCTCCGCGTTTTCCAGCGCCTTCTTCGGCTATGTCGGCAAGACCCCGTCGGTCTATGCGAAGAGTTTCAGCCAGGGTGTACGGTCCCGCTCTGGCGCTCTGCACAAGGGAGACCTATAGCCGCGTGAAACTCTCCATCTGATCCGAAAGTAAAGCCGATCACTCCAATGGAAATCCAGTTCTTTTGCCAGACAAGGCAGTCCGGATCCGGAGGAAATTCCGCGTGGGCATGCTTTGCATTCCAGACAGCACCTCCAGTTCCCTGAAATCACGGGGCAGCCACTTCGACCGGGTATAGCGGCCTGAGCGTCGGTGATGGGACTGAAACCTTGGCATCGGCACAGGGCGGCGGCTCGTCGATCTGATTGTTTGGGGTGCTGCTGGTTGACGATCCTGGATATCACATCTTTCAGATAGCAGCCGCGCCATGTCGACGAGCAAGGCGATGGCGGCCCAGGTCTCGGCCTCGGCATTTGGACCCGCGAAACGTACATTCACCCGATTGAAGGTGACCGGGCTGATGGAGCACTTGGCGACCCTGACGTCGATCGCGATGTGACGCGTCGTCGATGAAGTGGATCATCGCCCGTTTTGATGACCGCGACGTGCAGTGACACGGCGAAGCCTGAGGCGATTTGTGGCGGCGATTGACGTGAGCGTCCCGGAGTTGGTCGTTGCTCCTGCCCGCGGCTTTAGCCCCCATCGGTCTCTACGCTGACATGCCGTTCGAACTTCACCAATAGGCGGTGCATGGCTTTGCGCGCTTCCTCGAAGTCCGGGGAAGCGGCCCTCGCGGCCCGGTCCGCGTCGTAAGCGTCTCTGGATGCAAACCTGCACTCCCATCGAACATCCGGGCCGTCGCCCTCCAGCTTGACGAGGATCAGCCCCGGCTTGAGCCCCAGGCTGTGCCGGATCTCGCTTGCCTTGCGGCGCTGATCGAGCACCGTGTCGGCCAAGCCTTCCCTGGCAAAGTAGTTGGTCGCTTCGACGATCATGGTTTCCCTCCCATCTGCCGGCGAAAAAATCGATCCGGCCGTCCTTGACATTCAAAATCATGATCATAAAGTGTGATCACAATGAATGATCGCATTCTACAACGAGATGACTGCGACGACAAGGAGAAGGTGGAACCAGTGCCAACGATCAAGTCCATCGAAACATTGATTGTCCAATTGCCCACGCGGCGAGAGCATAAATGGGCGGGCCTCACCGAGGTCATCGGCCGCTACGTCATGGTCAAGATGACCGACAGCGATGGCCGGGTCGGGTGGGGCGAGGCGCCGGCGCTCAAGGATTGGGGCGGGGAATTCGGCCGCTACTTCGGCGAATCCGCCATGATCACCCGCGCGGTCATCGACACCTATCTCGCGCCGGTCGTCATCGGGCTGGAACTCGGCAATTTCGCAGAGCTGCATGCCCGGATGGATGCGATCATCCGCGGTTATCCCTATTCGAAGGCGGCGGTCGAGTTTGCGGCCTATGATCTGGCCGGTCGCTGGCTGAACGTTCCCGTGCACACCCTGCTCGGCGGCAAGGCGCGCGGGCGGGTGCCGGTCACCCACTCCATCGGCCTGATCTCCATCGAAGAGGCGCGGGCCGAGGTCGCCAAGCTGGTCGAGGAAGGCGTCAGGACGATCAAGGTGAAGATCGGCGTCGATCCGGCGCGGGACGTCGCCATGGTCGACGCCGTGCGCGAGGTCGCAGGCGAGGCGATGGAGATCTGCGTCGATGCCAACGAGGGCTACAAGACGCCCGGCGAGGCGGTGCAGACCGTGCGCAAGATGGAGAAGAACGGGCTCAAATATGTCGAGCAGCCGGTCATGGGCATCGAGCGGATCGCCGAGGTCGGACGCCGGATCGACGCGCCTGTCATGGCCGATGAATCGGCCTGGAATGCGCATGATTCCATCCAGATTGTCCAGAACGGCGGCAT
Source organism: Shinella sp. JR1-6 (assembly GCF_004284735.1). Taxonomy (NCBI): domain Bacteria; kingdom Pseudomonadati; phylum Pseudomonadota; class Alphaproteobacteria; order Hyphomicrobiales; family Rhizobiaceae; genus Shinella; species Shinella sp. JR1-6. The sequence goes on from NZ_SHMI01000026.1 coordinate 27,912, forward strand.
CCAGATCGTCTCGATCTACACGACCAAGGCCGGCGGTCTGTACAAGGCGATGGAGGTGGGGGCGGTCTGCCGCGCGGCCGGCATCCTTTGCAACGTCAACGGATCGATCGAGACCGGCATCGGCAATCTCGCCAATGTCCAGCTCGCAGCGGCATCGCCCGCCGTGACACTGTCCTGCGTCATTCCCGTATCGACGCCAGCCGAGGCGCAGCACGGCCAGGTCGGCGGCATCTACTACAAGGACGACCTTCTGGTCGAGCCGATGCAGTTCGTCGACGGCGCGATCGTCGTGCCGACAGGACCCGGCATGGGCATCGATGTCGACCTGGCCAAGGTCGAAAAATATCGCGTTCGCGACTGAGCGTCCGCCAGCAAACGCAAGGAGAGAGGAAAGAACATGCGGGCAGAAATCGTTGCAAAACAGGTCAAGGCTATGGCGGAGCATGGGCTCGACGCCATCATTTGCTCCTCGCCTGAGAACTTTGCCTATACGGCGGGCTTCGTCGTTCCGTCGCAGCCGCTGATCCGCCATCGCCACGCGATGACGATCGTCACCGCCGACGGGCGCAGCGCCATCTTCGGCGTCGACATGGAAGCATCGACGATCAAGCGGCGGCTACCGGACGTGCCGTCGCGCATCTGGGCGGAGTTTTCCGACGACCCGATGCTGGTGCTGGCGGACCAGCTCTCGGGGCTCAGCCTCGCCAAGGCGCGCATCGGCATTGAAATGGACTATCTGCCGGCAGGCGATTTCGCCCGCCTGATCGCGGCGATGCCCGGTGCCCGGTTCGAGCACGCGGAACCGATCCTTGCGCGACTGCGCCAGATCAAGACAGCCGAGGAGATTGCGCTGCTCAGCAGACTGTCGCGCATCGCCGACCAGGCCATTGCCGACGCGCTGGCGGAGGTCGATGCGGGCGACAGCGAAATGGACATTGCCGGCCACCTGACCCGCAACGTTTATTCGCTCGGCGCGGAGCATTTCAAGCTCCTCATCGTCGCCACCGGCGAGCGTAGCGTACTGCCCAATGTCGGTCCGTCCGACCGCATCCTCAAGCGCGGGGATGTCTGCCGCGTCGAGATTTTCTCGGTCATCGACGGCTACCAGGCCGGTGTCTGTCGGACCGCCATCGTCGGTGAAGCGCCGCCCATGGCCGACAAGATCTGGGCCCATCTGGTCGAGTGCAAATACGAGATCATGGAGAAGGTGAAGCCCGGCGCCAGCTGCCGTGCGATCTATGATGCGTTTATCGCCAAGCTCGCCAAGCTGGACTTGCCGCCGATCTCCTTTGTCGGCCACGGCATCGGCCTTCATCTTCACGAGGATCCCTATCTCGGACTGACGCCGGTGCTCGGCAAGCCCGGCAGCGATGCGCCGCTGGAGGAAAACATGGTGCTCGGCTTCGAACCGCTCTGCTACAACACCGGCTACGGCTTCGGCATGCAGAACAAGGACATGTTGCTTGTAACGTCGAGCGGATCAGAACTCCTGTCCGACTACACCAACACGGACAAGCTGATCGTCTGTGGCACGGCCAGGCAGGGTCTGAAGGCGCAGGCTGTCGCCTGAGAGTGCAGTTCGCGGCCGGGCCGGTCTCCTGTCCGCGGCCATGAGTGTCGCCCGCCGTTTTGCATGGCGGGCGATCGGGAGGGAAATTTGTTGAAGCATTGGGTGGAGCCGCATGCGTACGCTGATTGAAAATCTGAACTTCGCTTTCACGGTCGACAAGGACGATACGGTGCTGCGCAATGCCAGCGTGGTGGTCGAGAACGACCGCATCGCCGACATCGGAGCGGCGGAGGAGGTCAAGGCGCGCCACCAGGGCGAGCGGTTCGACAAGGTGATCGACGGCAGGATGCTGGGCATGTGCCCGGGCTTTGTCGACAGCCACGTTCATCTCTCGGAAACGCTTTCGCGCGCGGTCTTCCCCGACAATCTCAACACGCGCGCCTGGGTCTTCCACTGGGCAAAGCCCTTTTATGCCTTCATCACGGAGGAGGATGAATATTGGGGTGCGCTGCTCGGCATCACCGAAATGCTCCGCTGCGGCACGACCTGCTTCCTCGACATGGGGTCGCAATACGATCCCGGGATCGTCATCCGTGCGATGGAAAAGACCGGTATGCGCGGCATTACCGGCCGCCACGCCGCGGACAACCGGCCGGCCGAGCTGCCGCACGGCTGGACCGAGGAAATGGCCGAGCATCATTTCTTCCCGGACGCGCAGACGGCGCTGAAGGTGCTGGAGGAATGTGTCACACGCTACAACAACACGCTCGATGGCCGCGCCCGCTGCTGGGTGAACATCGAGGGCAAGGAGCCGTGCAGTCTTGAACTGCATGTCGGTGCCGTTGCGCTTGCCGAAAAGCTGGGCGTCGGCACGACCTATCATCTGGCGACCTCAATCGAGGAAGCCAAGGTCTGCGAGAGCAAATATGGCTGCTGGCCGATCACCCGGGTCGACCAGGCCGGTGGCATCCGCAAGAACCTCGTCATCGCTCATGGCGCAGCGGTATCGGACGAAGAGGTGAAGCTGCTGGCGGAGCGGGGCGCGAGCGTTGCCTTCTGCCCGTGCTCGTCCTTCAAACTCGGCAAGGGTGCGACCTCCATCGGCAAATATCCCGAGATGGTCAAGGCCGGCGTCAAGGTCGGGCTTGGAACCGATGGTGTGTCGGCGGCCGGCAACATGAACCTCATGCGGCAGATGCTGATCGTGGCGGGCATGTTCAAGGATGCACGATTGAAGCCCGACGTCTTCACCGCGCGTGAGGCGCTCCGTGCTGCCACCATCGAGGGCGCGCGTGCCCTGATGTGGGACGATGAGATCGGCTCGCTCGAAGTGGGCAAGAAGGCGGATTTCATTCTCTTCGATCTCGACCACATCGAATGGACGCCGTTCTACGATCCCCTGCAGGCGCTGGTCTTCTCCGCATCGACCGCGTCGATCACGCAGACCTGGGTGGATGGCAAGGCGCTTTATGCTGACGGCAAGGTGCAGGGCGTCGATGAGGTGGCGATCCGCAGCAAGGCCCGGGAACTGGCCGCTGCCGCAGTGGTCCGCGCCGGGCTCCACCACAGCGATGTCGAAACGACGACGACGCTCTACGACGAAGGAAACTGAATCGGACCTGCCCGGCCGGCTTCCTTCGCCGGCTGGGCATATCGCGGTCGAAAGGTGGCTGCAAGGCGGTTGCGTGAAAACGGTGCGCTGTCGTGGCGTGCGTTTTTCCATCGCTCACCTTGTGCTGTCGGAGCACTGTGAAATCTGTGCACGCTGCCATTCGCGATGCCGAATTTGGGCCTCTCTCGGCCTTGTGTGACAGTGTCGCTCCGAATGCGCCTTCCGTTGGATAATACGGTAGAAACAATATTCTAGAAGGTTATCGTCAACGCGGATTCTCGCGGCCGTTGGGCGTATGGGGGCTCGTGGGCCCAAGGCGGATCCCGTGCGAATGCCGGCCGTGCCGATAGTCGAGGATTTGTCTGGAAAGGGTGAGTGCCTGGCGCACGCCACATGTTGGAAACGGCTTCCGACGGTCGACGATTTGAGAATGCGAAAGCACATTCTTCTGCTTGACAATTCTATGTGTGATCATAAAGTGTGATCAAAATTGTTGAGGAGCAACCAGTGGAGGCGGGAAAACGAGCCCGCTTCAGGCATGGGACGGGGGTGTTTTCCCCGCTTCCCCCGGGAGGAGAGAATGAAGGTAGCAGTACTAGGTGCAGGCGCCGGAGGGGCGGCCTCGGTTGCGGAGCTGGTCCAGGCGGGGCACGACGTGCATTTCTGGGCGCGATCGGCGGAAACGCTGGAGCCGCATATCAGGCTCGGCGGCGTTGCCCATGAAGGCAAGCTCGGCGAGGGTGTCGCCAGGCCGGCGCTGATCACCACCGACCTCAAGGCGGCGATCACAGGCGTTGATGTCGCGGTGGTGGCTTTGCCCACGTTTTCGCATTCGCCGATTGCAGCAGCGCTCGCCGCTGCAGGCTGGCCTTCGTCCAGCCCCGTCATCCTCAATCCGGGCCACACCGGCGGCGCGCTGGAATTCGCGCAGACTTTCGCGCGCAGCGGGCGTGCCGCGCCGGCCGTGGTCGAGTTCTCGACGCTGACCTATGTGGCGCGCAAGTACCGGCCGGACGGCGTGACCGTTTCGGGCCGGGCCAAGCGGCTCAAGGCGGCCGCTCTGAAAGGCGGGGCGGAGGTTCTGGAGATCGCCGGCGCTCTCTTTCCGGGCCTCGATCCCGTCGCCGACGTCATCGCCTCTGACCTCTCCAACGTCAACATGGTCCTGCATCCGCCGGGTGCCGTGCTGGCAGCCGCCTGGGTCGAGGCGACGGGCGGCAACTTCACCTTCTATGTGGATGCCATGACCCCCGGCGTCGCCCGTGTCATGAAGCAGCTCGACGAGGAACGGCTGGCGGTGGCCAGGGCCTTCGGGCACGAACTGCCGAACCTGATCGAGGAGATGAAGCTTCTCGGCACGGTGGAGGCGGATGTGGTCGACACCAGCGACTACCGGACGGCGATTGCCGGCGGCGAGGCCAACAAGCGCATCAAGGGCCCGGACTCGCTGGAATACCGTTACTACAAGGAGGATTTCGGCCACGGCCTCCTGCCGTTCCTGGAATTCGCAAGGATCGCCGGCGTCGAGACGCCGGTGGCCCAGTCCCTCTACAGCCTGGCGCAGATCGCGGTCGGAGCCAATTATCGCGAGGGCGGCCGCACTGCCGAGGCGATGGGCATTGCAGGGATGAGCAAGGATCAGGTGATCGAGAAGGTGAGGGCGAAATGAGCTGGAAGAACACCGTCATCGCGGTCGTTGCCGGGGATGCCCGCGAACAGGAAATCGCCCGCTGCGCCCTGCGGGCCGGCGCGACCGTCCGTGCCTATGGTTTCCCCTGGCCGGACGAAGGCATCGAGAGCGTCTACCATGCGAGGGACGCGGCCGATGCGCTGAGGGGGGCCGATATCGCGCTCTTCCCGATCCCCGGCATCACGGCGGAGGGCGCGTTGTTTGCCCCGAAGTGCCCAGAGAAGATCATTCCGACGCACGACATGCTCGCGGGCATGAACAAGCCGGGCCACATCATCCTCGGCTGGGCCGATGCCAATCTGAAGGGGCATTGTGAAGCGCTCGGCATCACCCTGCACGAATATGAATGGGACGTCGATCTGATGCTGCTGCGCGGCCCCGCGATTGTCGAAGGCGTGCTCAAGGTGATCATCGAGAACACGCAGATTACCATCCACAAGTCGAACGTCATGCTGGTGGGGCAGGGCACCATCGGCTCTCTGCTGACCAACACGCTGGTGGCGCTCGGCGCACACGTCCATGTCGCGGCACGAAACCCCGTGCAGCGGGCTGCCGCCTATGCGGCCGGCGCACAGTCGCTGACACTGGAGGAGCTGCCCGACTACCTGCCCCGAATGGACATTGTCATCGGCAGCGTTCCCAAGCGCCTGATGGAGCGCGAGCAGCTCGAACTGCTGCCCAAACATGCGCTTCTGGTGGATGTGGCGGCCCCGCCCGGCACGATCGACCGCGAGGCGGCCGGTGAGCTCGGGCTGAAGGCCGTCTGGGCGCGGGGCATGGGCGCGCGCGCGCCGATCACCGTCGGACGCAGCCAGTGGACCGGTATCAGCCGGCGTATCGAAGGCATATTGGAGCAAAAGCAATGAAGGCGGATCTGGTTATCAAGAACGCGCGCGTGGTTCGCCACGACGGCGAGTATTTCGGCGGGGTTGCCGTCAAGGACGGCAAGATCGTGCTGACCGGTGCCGATGAAGTCCTGCCGGACGCCGCGCGCACCATCGATGCCGGGGGCCGGGTGCTGATGCCGGGCCTGATCGACCCGCATTGCCATCTCGGCGTGAAGTTTCCTTTCCCGGAGGACATGCGGACCGAGACGGCCGCCGCCGCCTCCGGCGGCGTGACAACGGCGCTGCTCTACATTCGCAATCTCAAGGAATCCTACCTGCCGTTCTACGAGGAGCGCAAGGCGCTCGGCGAGGAGAATGCGGTCATCGACTTCGGCTTCCACTTCGGCATCCAGCGCGAGGAGCATATCGCCGAGATCCCCGAAATCGTTGCCAAGACCGGCGTAAAATCCTTCAAGTGCTATTTCGGCTATGAGCCCGACAATCCGATCGGCATCGTCCCGGCGACGGACGGCTGGGTCTATGCCGCCATGCGCATCCTGTCGAAGATCCCCGGCGCGGTGATCAACGTGCACTGCGAGAACACCCAGATCGCCTCGTGGATCAAGAAGGAGATCGCTGCGACCGGACGCCAGGACCTCGGCGCCTATACGGAATCGCGCCCGGCCTTCTGCGAGGTCGAAACGATCCGGCGCATGATCTTCCTCGCCGAGAAGACCGGTTGCTCCCTGCATCTCGTGCACACGTCGGTCGGCATGGGGCCGGTCCTTGCCGCCGAGGCGCAGGCCCGCGGCATCCATGTCACAGTGGAAACCTGCCCGCACTACCTGACGCGTACCTGCTACGACGACGATCTCGACATGCGCGCGAAGATCTCGCCACCGCTGCGCGACCGCAACGAACTGGAAGGCCTGTGGGCCGGCATGCTCAACGGCTCGGTCTACAGCCTTGGCACCGACCATGTGCCGTTCCTGCCCAAGAAGCTCGAGGACCTCTGGACGGAGTTCCCCGGTGTCGTCAGCTTCCCGTGGGAGCTGTCGCTGATGCTGCACTTCGGTGTGCACCAGCGCGGGCTGCCGCTGAGCCGCCTGGTCGAGCTCAATTCGTTCAATCCGGCGCGTCGGTTCGGCCTCTGGCCGCGCAAGGGCCATATCGACGTCGGCTTCGACGCGGACCTCGTGCTGGTCGATCTCGACGAGGAACGCACGGTCCAGCACACCGGCAAGGGCACCTGCATCTACGAGGGCTGGACGCTGAAGGGCTGGCCGGTGATGACGGTCGCGCGCGGCGAAGTCGTCTATGAAAACGGCGCGGTCGATGAACGGCACTACGGCCGCGGCCGTTGCGTGACCGTGCCGGCATGACCATGTCGATCCCCGACCATCTCGACCTCGCCGGTCGTGTCTCATTGACACCAGCACGGTTGCCGGTGCGCGAGGCCGTTGCCAGGATCGCCGACCGAAAGGCGTCGATCCGCCAGGAGAGGCTGTCGGGGATCCACAATCCCTGGGGTCACGGCATCGCCCTGACTGATCCGTGGGCCTTCCTCGAACTGTGCGAAAGCGATCGTGTCGTTGAAGCGGCAAGGAGCGTACTTGGCGCCGACATCATCCTCTGGGACAGCGAGCTGTTCGCCGAGGCGGGTCGATACCGCGCCTTTCTGGATCAGCACCGGGAAGGCCGGTACTGGCCGGTCGCGCCGCTCGCCGGCGCCGTGGTGCTCGTGCCCATCGCCGGAGAAAATCCTGTTCCGCGGGCCGTCCCGCTGGAGGCGATGGGTCCCGCGGCGCTTTGCGGCCTTGCGGATGCAGAGCCGCTTTACGTGATCCGGCTGATGCCGGCGACGAGCCGCTTCGTGCGCGATCCTGCGCACCCCGCCAACCGGGCCTGCATGGAAGAGCAGGTCCTGGTGAACTATTCGAACCGCCCGCTCTGGCAGCTTTCCGGCGCCGACCGGGCCAACAATGATCTGGTTTCGGGCTTTGCGTCCGCCGTGCCCGTCTGGGCCTCCGGCGCCATGCCCGCTGAAAGAGAGGAGACATAGAATGCCATTCGTCGTCGTCGAAATGTGGGAGGGGCGCACCGTCGAGCAGAAGCGCAACCTCGTGAAGGCCATCACCAAGGCCATGGTCGAAGAGGCCGCCTGCAAGCCGGACCACCTGCATGTGGTGATCCACGAAACGCCCAAGGATAGCTGGGGGCGCGGCGGCGTGCTCGGCATCGACATGGTGGAGCACAAGTGATGACCCTGGAAACCCTCGACTATCGCAAGTCGGCGCTTCTGGTCATCGACCTGCAGAATGCCTTCATTCACGAGCAGGGGACTCTGGGCGTTTCCGGCGTCGATACCAAGCGCCTCTCCTCCATCGTGCCGCCGCTGGCCAAGCTCATCAAGCGCTGCCAGGACACGGGCATCCCCGTCATCTGGACGATGCAGGAGCATTTTGCGATCGACCACAACCGAGCCAAGAAGAAGCTGCTCGGTCATACCGCACGCCGCAAGCGTGTTTCGGCGCTCGCGGGAACCTGGGACGAGCAGATCATCGACGAGCTGAAGGACCTTGCGGATTTCGATCCGGCCTTCGTCATTCGCAAGCATCGTTTCGGCGCATTCTACGAGACTCGTCTCGAGATGATGCTGAAGATGCTGGGCACCCAGCATCTCTTCGTCACCGGGGCGACCACCAATGCCTGCGTGGAAACCTCCATTCGCGAAGCCTATCTGCGCGATCTCGATGTCATTGCGGTCGATGACTGCATTTCGGGGGTGAACGCCGATTGGGAGGCGACGGCCAAGCAGGTTTGGAAGCAGTATTTCTGCGAGATTGCTCCCTCGTCCGAGGTGCTCGACTGGATCGGCGAACAGGTCAAGCCGCGGGTGACGAACTACGGCCACCAGTTGATCATGGTCGACGATATCGACACATCCGTCGATTTCTACACGAACCTGCTCGGTTTCACGATCCGCCCGGCCAAGCCGCTCGCCGACGGCCGCCCGTTCACCGCCTTCCATCAGGGCATCGCCCTCATCCACGGCAAGACGCGCGACCATCGCCAGCTCGACCATATCGCCTTCGAGGTCAACGATGTGCGCGCCATGGATGCGAAGCTGAGGAGAGCCGGCGTCCGCTACTTTACCGACCTTCACGACGGCCCATATGGTCTGACGATCTACATCGCCGACCCTGATGGTACGAAGGTGGAGCTTTATCAGGTCGGTGCGACGGCCTGATCTGCTTGAAGGCGATCGGAATGTTTTGGGAAACCTCGCCTGACCGGGCGGGGTTTTCTTTTGGCAGGACCGGCGCTTCAGCCGGGCGCCAATCCCTCCAGTGCATCAAGCTCCGTATAGGCGGGAAGGGGAGTGGAGATCGGCGAGCCGTTTCGGATGACGATGCGGTTGCTCTCCGCCCGGGAGAGGACTTCCGACCAGGAGCGCCCCTCGAAAAGGATCAGGTCGGCCGGTTGCCCCGCTGCAATGACGCCGTGGCCGTCGAGGCGCATGACCTGCGCCGGTGTCGTGCAAACCGTCCGAATCCAGTCGCCATGGGGATGATCGAGATGGAGGGCGCGCGTTCCGAGGCGGAACGTCTCGAGCATGTCCAGATCCCCGTAGGCGTGGAACGGGTCGCGCGTGTTGTCCGAGGCGAGTGCAACGGCTATCCCGCGCCGCTTCATTTCATGCAGGAGGGTGACGCCACGCCAGCGCGGCGTCGTGCCGTCGGTTCTCCGGTCCTGAAGGTAGAGGTTGCAGGTCGGCAGCGCCACGACGTTGATGCCGGCCGCCGCGACCTTGTCGAGCGTCGCGTCGACGACTGAAGGTTCTTGCATGGCCAGAGAGCAGCAGTGCCCGACCGTTATCTTCTTTTCGAAGGACGAACGCAGGGCCGTTTCGGCGATGCGGCGCAGCGCGTCGGCGGCCGGATCGGCGGTCTCGTCGGCATGGAAGTCGAGGTCGAGGCCGTATTGTGAGGCGGCGTGGAACATCCGGTCGAGCAGATGATCGATATCGGGTACCGGGTAGGCGACGGCACCGAGGATCCCTCCGGCATTGGCGACACGCTCGGCGATATCGCGCAGGACCGTATCGTCCCGTGCCATGTCGATCGGGAACAGGCAGGACCCCTGCAACGCGATCCGCCCGTGCCAATGCTGGCGGAGTTCCGTGAACAGGGGCCAGGAGATTCTGCCCTGCGGTGGCTGTGAATCGAGATGCGTGCGGATGGCCGATGTGCCGTAGTGAAAGGCGGAGCGGAGGGCGAAGTCGATGCGCTTGCCGAGGTCGTCGGCTGACCATCGCGCCGTGCGGTCGCTGCGCGTTGCCGCCAGCGCGCCGTCGAACGTGCCGTCTGCCGCGGGCGTGCGCGGCAGGATATGGCTCTTGTCGAGATGCGTATGGCAATCGACGAAAGTCGGCAGCGCGACACGCCCGCCAGCGTCGATCGATGGCAGATCTGCGTTGCCAGCGGCAAGGATGTGAGGTTGCGCGGGCGTGATTGCTAATATTCTACCGTTCTCTACATTCACATCGGCGAGGAAGAATGCATTGCCCGCCGCAGTGGCAGCGTCCGTCCTCGTGGTCGCCGTATGAAGCCTCACGTTGCGCAGCACATAGCGGCCGAGGTTGGCGGTACAGTCTAGATGGGCGCGCAGGGCAGATTGGTCGGAAACGGTCGCAGCCATGTCTCATTCTCCCATTGGAGTGTCAGACGACTTTTCCTCCGCGGCGTCTGTCGAATGGTCGGACAGTTAACGGTTGCCGTCTGATGAAAAGTCGTTTATTGATCACAATGTGAGATCACAAATTCCACCTGTCAATCCCTGAGACGGGTTGGTGTGGCGGGGTTGGCCTTCGGGCGGATCGCAGATTTTAGACGAGATGACGGAGTCTGAAGACAAGATGCCGATCAAGAAGCCGGAAAACGAGGCCAACAGCGACGCTGCCGAAAAGCCGGCGCGCGGCCATGTCCATGAACATGTTCTTCGCTACATGCGCCGCGGCCTCATGGTTGGCGCTTTCCTGCCGGGGCAGGTGATGAGCCTGCGCAAGCTGGCTGTCGGGCTCGGCACCAGCCCGATGCCGGTGCGCGAAGTGCTCAGCCGTCTCGTCGCCGCCAACGCTCTGGAGGAGACCAAGGGCGGTTCGGTCCGCGTGCCGAGGTTGCGGCCCGAAAAGCTGACCGAGCTGTTCACGATCCGGGAGATGCTGGAGGGCATGGCGACAGAGCTTGCCGTAAAGAAGGCCCCAGCGGGATTGGCGGACGAGCTGTCAGCGATCAACAAGCAGCTTCTGGTGGCCATCGAAAAACGCGACATCCTGAACTGCCTTTCATCCAACCAGAAATTCCACTTCACGCTCTACCACGCGGCGGACAGCGAGGTCCTGATGCCGCTGATTGAGTCGTTGTGGCTGCAGTTCGGGCCGACCATGTACATGTCGCTGCTCATCCCTTCGATGCCGTGGAATGCATCGGACCACCAGAGCATTCTGGCGGCCCTGAAGGACAAGAACGCCGCGGCGGCCAAGAAGGGCATTGTCCACGACATCCGCACCACCTGCAAGGCCCTGGTCAGCGTCGCCGGCCCACAGGGGCTGGAGCTACCCTTCGCGCATGGGCCGGAGCTGCAATTCGACTACTGACACACTGCCGGGAGGAGCGCATCGTGGTAGGGAAGATCGACGAAAAACTGGCAAGCCTGGGCATCGTACTGCCGGCGACGACGGCGCCGCTCGCCAATTATGTGCCGGCGCGCCGCCATGGCAGCCAGGTCTATATTTCCGGCCAGGTGCCGGGCGAGGGCGGCAAGGACAAGTTCACCGGCAAGCTTGGTTCCGACTTCTCAGTCGAGGATGGCCAAGCGGCGGCGCGCCTGTGCGCCGTGAACATTCTTGCCCAGCTCAAGGCGGCGCTGGACGGTGATCTTGATCGCGTTGTCGGCGTGATCCGGCTGGGCGGATTCGTCAATGCCGAGCCGGATTTCAAGGACCATCCGAAAGTCATCAATGGCGCATCCGATCTGATGGTCGCGGTTTTCGGTGAGGCGGGGCGCCATGCCCGCGCAGCCGTCGGCTGTTATTCGCTGCCGCGCAATGTGCCGGTGGAGATCGACGCGATCTTCGAGGTGGTCTGACCATGCAACCCGCTGCCTCCGCCCAGGATGATCGCATTCCCGTGCATGTCCTGACGGGCTTTCTCGGCAGCGGCAAGACCACCTTTCTTCGCCATCTGCTGGGCGAACCGGATTTCGCCGATACCGCCGTCGTGATCAATGAGTTCGGCGAGGTCGGCCTTGATCACCTCCTGGTGCGCGAAGTGTCGGAAGATGCCGTGCTCTTGTCCTCGGGCTGTCTGTGCTGCGCCGTACGGGACGATCTGGTCTCGACGCTTGCCGATATGTTCGAGATGGTGCGCCGTGGGGAGGTGGAGCCATTTCGCCGCGTCGTCGTCGAGACGACGGGGCTTGCCGATCCTGCGCCGATCATGCAGGCGGTGATGAGTGACCTGCGGTTGCGGCGTGGCTACCGTGCAGGCACGATCGTTTCTACGGTCGATGGGGTCGGTGGCGCAGGCACGATCGCCCGCTTCGCCGAAGCCGTTCAGCAGGTGGCGCTGGCTGATCGCGTCGTGGTGACGAAGTCCGATCTCGCCGAGCCCTGGCGGCTCGATGCGCTCCGCAATGATATCGCTGCGATCAATCCGACGGTCGGCCAACTCGTTTCCAGCAAGGCGAAGATGCCGGGCGCCGGCGCGCTTTTCGAGAGGGCGGGGGACGAACGCCCACGTTATCTCGACGTTTCCGACCAGCTACTTTACGGCCGACACAGTGCCGGCGTCGAGACCTTCGTCGTCGACGTCGCGGCTGCCGTGGATTGGCCGGCCTTCGTCGATTGGCTGGAATTGTTGCTCGCCAGTCGCGGTCAGTCCATTCTGCGGGTCAAGGGCCTCTTGTCCGTCGCGGGCGATCCTCGCCCCGTGGTCATTCACGGGGTCCAGCACGTCGTCTACCCGCCCGAATATCTGCCACGCTGGCCGGATGGCGTTTCGGGCGGATGGCTGGTGTTCATAGCCAGGGATCTCAGCCGTTCGGCCATTGAGAACGCGTTGTCGAGCATTTTCGCCTCGACATCCTGACGTGAAAAATGGCCTCGTGGAGGTCCCGCTGGCGGAGGCCGGCAACATGCATCACACTCCCGCAACGGAGGGTGGTGATGGCGACGTTCGGTTAAAATTTCCAAGCGATTTCCGTATATTGAAGGATATGCGAGGCTGCCGCCCGTGCGCGTGCCTCATCGGGAGCATCATGCGATTTCTCGCAGATTCTTTACTTGACAATCCCAATGTGTGATCACACTATGAGATCAAGAATTGAGCAAATGGGTAGGAGGCCCTGGCTCGGTTCTTGGGGAATGAATGAGGCAGGAAGCCAACAGGGCGCCAGCGGGCGTCCGCTAGGGAGGAGTGAAATGATGCATGTCAGACGTGTCATTCGCGGAGCCGCACTCGTCGCGACGACCGCTATCGCCACGCTTGTGGCCAGCCAGGGTGCAATGGCCGAGGAAGTGAAGGTCCGCTTCAGCTGGAAGCTGAAGGGCGAGTACGGTTTCTTCTATCTCGGTGAACAGAAAGGCATCTACAAGGATGCTGGTGTCACCCTCAAGCTTGGCGAAGGCGCCGGCTCGCAGGCAGCACTTGGTTCGCTGATCCAGGGCCAGGAGGATGTCGTCATCCTGCCGGGCATCTTTGCCATTTCCGCCATCCAGAAGGGGATGCCGGTCAAGATCATCGCACTCTATCAGCCGGAGTCGCCGATTGCGCTCATCTCGCACGCAGAAAAGGCGGTGAAGACGCCGAAGGACTTGGAAGGCAAGACCATCGCGCATGCGGTCGGTGAGACCGGCACGTCCTATCTCAACGCCTTCTGTGAAATCAACCAGGTGGATTGCGGCAAGGTCTCGAAGGTCCAGATGGATTCCCAGTCCCGCGTCCCACAGTTCCTGCAGGGCCAGGTTGACGTGGTCAGCGTCTACAAGACCAACGACCTGCCCGTGCTCGAAGACAAGACCGGCCAGACTTTCCCCACGCTTGACATGGCCGAATACGGCCTTGCCATTCCCGGCATGGCGGTGGTGGCGAGTGATGCCGGCATTGCCGAAAAGGCGACAGCGCTGAAGAGCTTCCTTGCAGCCAATGCCAAGGCGATCGAGATGACGCGGAGCGATCCGGCCGCGGCCACCGCAGCCCTCAAGGCTGTCTGGCAGGCCGGCCCCTCGGACAAGGTCGTCCAGCGGCAGATCGAGGCGACATCGGCATCGATCCACGCACCGTCGAGCGGCACGCCCGTCGGCTGGGTCGACGAGAAGGCAGTCGGCGATGCGCTGAAACTCGTCGGCAGCACCGAGGAGATCGGTGATCCCAAGCCGGCATCGACCTTCTTTACCAACGAACTTCTGACGCAGTGAGGCTAAGGTGGCGAGCACGAATGTATTCGGCGCCGATCGCGCCCAGTCAAAACAGGATAAGGTCATGCGCAGGAAAAAATCGCGGGGGTCGTGGCTTGAACGCTATTCGGCGATCATTCTCGCAACCGTATTGCTTGCGGCCTGGCAGATTCTGGTTCCGCTTTCCGGACTTTCGGAATTCGTCCTGCCGACGCCGGTGGCAATTGCGACGCGTATCGTCAACGAGCTTCCTCTGCTCGCCAGCCATGCCTATGTGACCCTCTTCGAAGTCGTCGCCGGATTTGCGATGGGCGTGCTCGTCGGCATTCCTCTGGCGCTCGCGATCTTCTACTCGCGCGCATTCGAGCGTGCCATCTATCCGATCCTGGTCGCGCTTCAGACCGTGCCGAAGGTGGCGCTGGCGCCACTGCTGGTGCTGTATCTGGGTTATGGCTGGGCCCCGAAGATCACGCTCGCCTTTCTGATCTCCTTCTTTCCTATCGTCATCTCGACGGTGGTGGGGCTCCAGGCGCTGGACAAAAACCTCGTCAACCTCGTCCGCTCCATGGGCGCCAGCGAATGGCAGACTTTCTTCAAGGTGCGTCTGCCGGCGGCACTGCCGAACATCTTCGGCGGCTTCAAGGTGGCGGTGTCGCTTGCCGTGATCGGGGCGGTCATCGGCGAATACGTCGCCGCCGAACGCGGCCTCGGCTACCTGCAGCTCCAGGCCAATTCGCTGTTCGATACCACGCTGAATTTTGCGACTGTCGTTGCCATCTCCGGCCTGGGCGTGATGCTCTATTTCGTCATCGATTTCGTCGAAAGCCGCGTCACCTACAAGCGCGACACCAAGTAGGGCCACCCCCTGGGCGGTCCGAAGCAAAGAAGATTCAGTGAGGTAGTCCCATGAATGCTATTGTCCAGGCGGGTGCGGCGGTCGACATCTCCCGGCTCTCGAAAATCTACAAGACGCGTGAAGACGAAGATGTCGTAGCGCTCGAAAAGATCGACCTCAAATTCGAGCCCGGCACCTTTGTTGCCGTGGTCGGCCCGAGCGGTTGCGGCAAGAGCACGCTTCTGTCGCTGCTGGCTGGCCTGACGGGCGCATCGACTGGTACGATCGCCATCGATGGGGAGACCATCGTCAAGCCACATCCCAAGATCGGTGTCGTCTTCCAGTCCGACCTTCTTCTCTATTGGCGCACCGTACTTGAAAACATCCTGCTGCCCATCGAGATCAAACGGCTCGATGTCGCGCGATACCGCAGCCGTGCAGAGGAACTGCTGGCCCAGGTGGGGCTCGAAGGGTTCGGCAACAAATACCCCTCGGAACTGTCCGGCGGCATGCGCCAGCGCGTGGCGATCTGCCGTGCGCTGATCCAGGAGCCCGGCCTCCTGCTAATGGACGAGCCGTTCGGCGCGCTCGATGCGCTGACGCGCGAACAGATGATCATGGATCTCCAGTCGATGTGGATGCGGCTCGGCAACACGGTGCTCTTCATCACACACGGCATCGACGAGGCGGTGTTCCTGGCGGATCGCGTTTTGGTCATGTCGCCCCGCCCGGGCCGCGTCGATCTTGATCTCAACATCGATATGCCCCGTCCCCGCCAGTGGAGCCGGATACACGAGAACAAGGACTATCACGGCTATGTCCGCAAGATTCGCGATATCTTCGAGGCCAAGGGCATTCTGGTCGCCCACTAGGGCGCGCCGGTAGGAGCAAGTCTCGGTGACCTTGTGTGCCGCGTTTTCGCGCGCACAGGGTCGCAGCATCGCCGGTGAACGCCGTTTCATAGGCAAGATGCTAGCGGGCATCGCAGCTGAACATCTGGATTGGCTCCACCGATCCGAACGCCGTATCGCGGGAGAACGTCTCCACTGCGCGTTCACCTCTCGGCGATTTTTCGAAATACACGCGTACATCAGAGGGCCGGCTCTGCCGGAAAGTGAAATGGGACAGAAGGTTGGAGCTCTCAAGGAGCTGGCCATTGGAGAGCTGCGCGTTGCGCTGACGCCCGACAGCGCGGTTCAACTGGCAAAGCTGGGGCATACGTGTTTTGTCGAAGCGGGTGCGGGGCTTGGGGCAGGTCTATCGGACGATGCCTACCGCGCCGCGGGCGTGACGGTGGTCGACAGTGCGGCGGCGCTGGTCGCGGCGTGCGATGTCATCGTCAAGGTCCGTCCGCCTTTGAACGGAGAGATCGAGCTTCTGTCCGTAGGCCAGACGCTGATCTCGTTCTTCTATCCTGGCCAGAACGGCGAACTGCTGGAGCAGGCACGGGCGAAGGGTGCAAACGTCATCGCCATGGACATGGTGCCACGCATCTCGCGCGCCCAGAAGATGGACGCGCTGTCGTCGATGGCCAACATCGCCGGCTACCGCGCGGTGATCGAGGCCGGCAACAATTTCGGGCGTTTCTTCACCGGCCAGATCACGGCAGCCGGCAAGGTTCCGCCGGCCAAGGTTCTTGTCATCGGCGCGGGCGTCGCGGGCCTTGCGGCGATCGGTGTTGCGACCTCGCTTGGCGCGCAGACCTATGCCTTCGACGTGCGCCCGGAAGTGGCCGAACAGATCGAGAGTATGGGCGCGGAATTCGTCTATCTCGACTTCGATGGTGGTGCGCAGGACGGCGCGGCGACCGGCGGTTATGCCGCCCCGTCCTCGCCGGAGTTCCGCGAGAAGCAGCTTGCCAAGTTCCGTGAGCTAGCCCCGAAGGTGGACATCGTCATCACGACGGCGCTGATCCCCGGCCGCGATGCGCCGAAACTGTGGTTGGCCGACATGGTTGCTGCGATGAAGCCGGGCTCCGTGGTCGTCGATCTTGCGGCCGAGCGTGGCGGCAATTGCGACCTGACGGTCGCTGACCAGAAGATCGTCTCGGACAACGGTGTCACCGTCATCGGCTACACGGACTTTCCGAGCCGCATGGCAGCGCAGTCCTCGGCGCTCTATGCCACCAACATCCGCCACATGCTGGCCGACCTGACGCCGGGCAAGGACGGCAGGATCGTCCACAACATGGAAGACGATGTCATCCGCGGGGCGACCGTTGCCTTCGAGGGTACGATCACCTTCCCGCCGCCGCCGCCGAAGATCGCGGCGATCGCTGCGCAGAAGCCGAAGGAAAAAGTCAAGGAACTGACGCCGGAGGAAAAGCGCGCGGCCGAAACCGCCGCCTTCAAGGCCGAGACGAAGAGCCAGCTTGCGCTGCTCGTCGCCGGCACGACGCTGCTGCTAATCGTCGGGGCCTTCGCACCATCGGCTTTCATGAGCCACTTCATCGTCTTCGTGCTCGCCTGCTTCGTGGGCTTCCAGGTCATCTGGAACGTCTCACATTCACTGCACACGCCGCTGATGGCCGTTACCAACGCGGTCTCGGGCATCATTATCCTTGGCGCGCTGCTGCAGATCGGCTCCGGCAGCCTGCTGGTGGTGGTGCTTTCGGCATTGTCCGTACTGATCGCCACGATCAACATTGTCGGCGGCTTCCTCGTCACCCGGCGCATGCTCGCCATGTTCCAGAAATCCTGATCGCGCAAGGGTCCTCATCATGACGATCGGTATCGTTTCGGCCGCGTATATTGCGGCAGCCATTCTCTTCATCCTCTCCCTCGGCGGGCTCTCCGGCCAGGAAAGCGCCAAGCGCGCCGTCTGGTACGGCATTGTGGGCATGGGCCTTGCCGTCATCGCCACGGTCTTCGGACCCGATGTCGGCAACTGGTTCGTCATCGTGCTGATGATATCAGGCGGCGCGGTGCTCGGCGCCTTCGTCGCCTCCCGCGTGCAGATGACGGAAATGCCGCAGCTCGTTGCGGCGCTGCACTCTTTCGTCGGTCTCGCTGCCGTCTTCATCGGTTTCAACGCGCATCTGGAGGCGGCGCATGTCGCGAGCCTTGACGAGGCCGGACGCTCCGCACTGACGGGTTTTGCAGCCATCCTCGCCCACAAGGAACCCGTTGAGCTGTCGATCATGAAGGCCGAGGTGTTCCTCGGTGTCTTCATCGGTGCGGTCACCTTCACCGGCTCGGTCGTCGCCTTCGGCAAGCTGGCCGGAAAGGTGGATGGCAAGGCCAGGAAACTGCCGGGCGGCCATGTGCTCAACGCTGGTGCCGCGCTGCTCTCGCTCGTCCTGCTCGTGCTCTATGTCCAAGGTGCCGATGCGTGGACACTCATCGTGATGACGCTCGCCGCCTTCTTCATCGGTTACCATCTGATCATGGGCATCGGCGGCGCCGACATGCCGGTGGTCGTTTCCATGCTGAACAGCTATTCCGGCTGGGCCGCCGCCGCCATCGGCTTCACGCTCGGCAACGATCTCTTGATCGTCACCGGCGCGTTGGTCGGCTCGTCGGGTGCGATCCTCTCCTACATCATGTGCAAGGCGATGAACCGCTCCTTCGTCTCCGTCATCCTCGGCGGCTTCGGTGCGGCGACGGGTCCGGCGATGGAGATCACCGGCGAGCAGATCGCCATCGATGCCGAGGGCGTGGTCGCTGCGCTCAACGAGGCTGACAGCATCGTTATCGTGCCGGGCTACGGCATGGCGGTGGCGCAGGCCCAGCAGTCGGTCTCGGAACTGACGCGCAAGCTGCGAGCCGCCGGCAAGACCGTACGCTTTGCCATCCATCCCGTTGCCGGCCGTCTGCCAGGCCACATGAACGTGCTGCTTGCCGAAGCCAAGGTGCCCTACGACATCGTTCTGGAAATGGACGAGATCAACGAGGACTTCCCGGACACGGATGTCGTGATCGTCATTGGCTCCAACGACATCGTCAACCCGGCCGCGCAGGAGGATCCCAACTCGCCGATATCGGGCATGCCGGTCCTCGAGGTCTGGAAGGCCAAGCAGGTGTTCGTGTCCAAGCGCGGCCAGGGCACGGGCTATTCCGGCATCGAGAATCCGCTGTTCTTCAAGGACAACACCCGTATGTTCTACGGTGACGCCAAGAAGAGCATCGATCAGCTCCTGCCGGCGCTGGCATAGCACAAGGACGGGGACGCCCAGCGGAAGGAGGAGGTCTGCATTCGCTGGGAACCTATATGGTTCGGCGACCGCTTGTATCATCGTCGGTCGCCGGCCTTGCCGAAGGCATCGCGCCCGGAAAGCTCACTTCATCTGGTATTTCTTCGGCGCGATGCCGAACTGTTTGCTGAAGGCGCGGGTGAAGGCGGAGATTTCGGAATAGCCGACCTGCTGGGCGACCTCGCTCACCGACATCTGCCGGTTGACGAGCAGGTCGCGCGCCTTCTGCAGGCGCCAGTCGCGCCAATAGGCCTCGACGGAGGTGCCGTAGACCTCCTTGAAGGTGGTGACGAGCTTGGTGCGGTTCATGCCGACGCGCCGCGCGATATCGGCAAGCGAATCCTTCGAGGCGGGGTTCGACGTGAGGTAGCTCGCCACCGCCTCGACCTTGCGATGGTCGCCATCGCCGCAGAACGATCGTTTCTGATTGGCCTGGTCGACCAGCGACTGATAGATCGTTGACAGCAGCTCCAGATATTTGGAGCGCACGAACGCCCGGCGCACGCCGCCGGAAAAGTTGCACGTCAGGACGTCGTTAACGGCGTGATACATCTGCGTCGTCAGCGGTATCGATGCATGATGGACGCGGTCCACCCGGCCTGCCTTCAACCAGAACAGCTCATCAGGAATGCGCGATTCCGTCGTTTCGAGCATTCTCAAGAGGGCGTTCGGTTTGAACCAGAGACAGGCGATCTTGTATTGCCCGTCGAGCCGCGACATGCGGTCGATCACCGATTTGGCCGGATAGCGTATGATCGTGCATTCGTAGCGCTCCTGCTCGACCACTTCCTGACCGAGCACGTTTTCGCAGATCGCGGAATCCAGACAGAGGGTGAAGTGAATCAAGTCCTCGTCGCCGACGGTCTGCACATGATGGCGCACATTGGGCAGCGGAAACGGGCTGCCGAAGCCGGCAAAGGCGAGCACGTCCGGCTCGAACTGGATCAGGTCCTGGCGGAACGGGCCGCCGTCGACATGGGTACGCACCACCATCCCGCGATCGTCGTCATAATAGCGTCCGGCCGGCTCGGGCTCGACGCCATAGTAGGTTTGCGCCGTTTTCCGATCGAAAAGCATCTCATAGTCGATACGCGATGACAGATCGATAACGCGTTCCATTCGTAACCCTTCGACGCATTGGCAGTTCGGGAGATTTGACGTCGGGCGCCTCGCGCGGCCTGTTCGTCATGTTTTCATCATGATTGCCGGTGCCCGGCCAAATCGCAAGGCCTTTTGCCGAGTGCGGTGACAAAAGGCGGCGAGACAATTGTAGTGCGCTCGCTGGATGCACGGATAGATTGTTCATGCGCGCCGGCCCGTTGCTACAATCCTGCCGTTGCGACAAAAAAGACGTACGCGGTGTCAAGCCGAGAGGGCCGTGCTGCTGCTAACGTTGCTGCAATTGGAAGGGGACGGTGGTCGGGAAAGCCGCTGTTCTCCTCCGGCAGATCAACGATAAAGGGAACCTATCCATGATTACACGTCGCGAATTGCTTGCGAGTACAGGTGCTGTCGTTGCAGCTGCGAGCTTGGCCTCGATTGCGGGGCCTGCCGCAGCGCAGGCGAAGAAGACCGTGGTCCTCGCCTCGATGGGGCCGGTGACCGGGAACTGGGACCCGACATCGCACACCACGCTTGGCCAGTCCAATTTCGAAAAGTTCGTGTTCAGCCATCTGACCCGCTGCCAGATGGAAGAGGGCAAGGTCCCCGAGCTGGAGCCGGACCTCGCGGTGAGCTGGCAGCTCATCGACGCCAACACGCTGGAGTTCAAGCTGCGCGACGGCGTGAAGTTCCATGACGGCAAGGATTTCGGCGCCGAGGACGTCAAGGCGACGATGGAATATGCCTCCAACCCGGAACGGCCGGCCGCCTCCTTCTATCCGGGCCGTGTCGACGTCGAGGTCGTGGACCGCCTGACCGTGCGCCTCAGCACCGCCAAACATGGCTATCCCGCGTCCGCCTTCTGGTTCATCTCCAGCTTCCTGCCTATCCTGTCGGCCAAGGACGTTGCCGATCCCGCGACCCTGCAGAAGCGTCCGAACGGCACCAATGCCTTCAAATATGTCGAGACGGTCGGCGATCGCAGCACGCTGTCGGCCAATGACGCCTATTACGGCGGCCGACCGAAGATCGACGAGATCGTCTATGCCTATGTGCCGGATGCCAATACCCGCCTGCTCGGCCTGATGAACGGCGAATATCAGATCGCCGAGCGCCTGGAGCCGGAGCAATATGCCTCGCTCGCCGGCAACGCCACTGTCGTCGGGCATCGCGGCCTCTCCACCGAGAACAAGTACCTGCATTTCCGCTGCAACAAGGCGCCGTTCGACGATCCGCGCATCCGGCTTGCCGCCTGCCATGCGATCGACCGCGAGCAGATCCTCATGCTGATGGGCGACGCCGCATCGGCGACGAGCTGCTTCGTCTCGCCGATGAAGTTCGGCTTCAAGGATATCGAGACCTATCCGAAATACGACCCGGAAGAATGCCAGCGCCTTTTGGCGGAAGCCGGCTTCCCGAACGGCGAGGGCCTGCCGCCGCTCGAATACATTACCTCGATCGGCTTCTACCCGAAGACCAAGGAATATGGCGAGATCATCACCGCGATGATGGCCGAGCAGGGCTTCAACGTGCAGCTGACCGTGCTGGAACCCGCCGCCTGGGAACAGGCGATCTACCGCGCCGCCGATGGCCAGGGCCAGGGCCATATGTGCGACGTGGGCTGGATGACCGGCTCGCCGGAGCCTGACCTGGTGCTGCGCCCGAACTGGCATTCGAAGGCGGCGCTCATCACCGGCGTCAACGATCCGGAAATCGACGCCGTGCTCGACGAGGAGCGGGGTGCCGCGACGCCGGAAGAGCGCCTCAAGATCCTTCAGGAAAAGGTCTTCCCGCTGATGGCGCAGAAATCGCCGAGCTTCTCGCTGTTTTCCGCCGTCAACTTCCACGGCGCGGCAAAGGGCCTTCAGGGTGCCTACTACTTCCCGAACGGTCCGATCGATCTCAGCAAGGCGGACCTAGTCTAAAGCATTTCCAGCCGAAGCGGCATCGCTTCGGCGTCGGATAATGCGGCAGAAACAAAAGGTCCGCCGGCAGACTGTAACGGCATCGCGGGGTACCCTACATGCTCTTTGCTCTCGATTTCTTCATGCGAAGAATAGCGCAGGGTCTCATCATCGTTCTCCTCGTGGCACTGCTCATCTTCACCTTGTTGAGGGTGGTGCCGGGAGACCCCGTGCGCATCATGCTGGGGCCGATGGTGTCGCCATCGGTCGCAGAACAGACGGCCAAGGAAATGGGGCTGCGCGACCCGGTGCTCGTGCAGTTCGGCCGCTATGTCGGGCAGATCGCCCAGGGCGATTTCGGGCGTTCGTTCGTGCGCAGCGCCCAGGGCGCCAGCACCGGCGGCACCCGCGCCGCCGATACGTTCAATGCCGCCAACCGCGCGTCGGTCATCGGGCTCATCGCGACGGCAGTGCCCTACAGCCTGCTGCTCGCCGGCCTCGCCTTCGTCTTCGCGCTGGCGCTGGCGGTGCCGATCGGCATCTATGCGGGGCTGCGGTCGGGCAAGTGGCCGGATCGCTTCGCGCTCTACCTGAGTTCGATCTTCGTCTCGCTGCCCAATATCTGGCTGGCGTTGGTGCTGATCTTCCTCGTCTCGGCGAAGGCAGGCTGGCTGCCGGCGATCGGCTACAAGGGTTTCAGCTACGCCATATTGCCGGCGATCGTGCTGGCGGTCGAACTGGCGCCGGTCTTCATCCGCTCGATCGCGGTGTCGGTCAGCGGCAACCTGATGGAGGCCTATGTCTCGGTCGGGCAGATCCGCGGGTTGTCACGATCGCGCATGATCGTCTTCCACGTCTTCCGCAATTCGCTGATCCCGCTTCTCAACACGCTCGGCATCCAGGCCGTCGGCGTGCTGCTCGGCAGCCTGTTCCTCATCGAATACGTGTTCAACTTCCCCGGCGTGGGCCTCCTGATGATCAACGCGGTGTTCCAGCGCGATTTCCCGATCATCCAGGCGATCTCCATCCTCGCCTGCGTGGTTCTCGTCGTCGTCAACATCCTCGTCGACTTCGCCGCCACCACCATTGACAGAAGGCTGCAGTACTGATGGCTATCGGAACGGATATCGATCCCGCCGGAACGGCTGTCGCAAGAAAGCACGGCCCCGGCACCAGCCTCTTCGCAAAGGCATGGCGCACCGCCGATTTCAAGATCGGCTTCGCCATCGTGCTCGGGCTGCTCATCCTGTCGGTGATCGGCCCCTATCTCCTCAACCTGTCGCCGACGCAGTTCAACGTCAGCAAGAAGTTCCTCGAACCCGGGCTTCTCGACAGCGCGAACATGCCCTACCTCTTCGGCACGGACCAGCTCGGGCGCGACCTGTTCTCGCGCTCGCTGATCGGCTTGCGCAACGCACTGTTCATCGGCGTCGTCAGCGTCATCGGCATGTTCATCGTCGGCTCGGCGATCGGCATGATCGCCGGTTATGTCGGCGGATGGGTCGGGCTGGTGCTGATGCGGCTTACCGATGCGCAGATGTCCATCCCCGTGGTCATCCTGGCGATCACCATCCTCGGCGTCACGCGGCCGACGCCGCTGACGATCATCCTCGTCTTCATCCTCGCCGGCTGGCCGGCCTATGCCCGTGTCGCCCGCAGCGTCACGCTGTCCGAGCGGCGGCGGGAATATGTGCGGGCGGCCAAGATCCTCGGGGCATCGGACCTCCGGATCCTGCTCGTGCACATCGCGCCGAACATCCTGCCGCCGATCGCCTTCGTCGCCGTGCTGGATGTGGCGAAGATGATGATCTTCGAGGCGGCGCTCGGCTTCATCGGCATCGGTGTGCAGCCGCCGACGCCCACCTTCGGCACTATCATCGCCGACGGCACGAAATACCTCATGAACGCCTGGTGGATCACCACCGTGCCCGGCCTGCTGCTGGCCCTCTCGCTGTGCGGCATCAACTTCATGGGTGGTGCACTGGAACGTTCGCGCAACAAGATTCTGCAGGGGGTCGAATGAACACGTCCTCGAAAATCCTGGATGTCCAGGGCCTTTCCGTCGATCTGCTTCTGGGCTCCGGCGCAAGGCGGCCGGTGCTCCGGGACGTTTCCCTCAGCATCGAGGAAAACCGCGTGCTCGGCATCATCGGCGAAAGCGGCTCCGGCAAGACCGTGCTGTCGCGCGCGCTGATCAACTGGGTCGCCAGGCCGCTGGAGATCACCGGCGGCAAGATCCTCTATCGCGGCGAAGATCTCGTCACGCTGCCGCAGCGGCAGATGCAGGCGCTGCGCGGCCGCAAGATCGCCTATATCGGCTCCGATCCCGGCAGCGCGCTCGACCCGACCATCCCGATCGGCCACCAGATCGTGGAGAAGCTGAAAGCCGTCGAGCCCGGCATCAGCACGGCCGACGCCGCGCGCCGGGTCGTGCGCACGCTCGATGCGGTGCGGATCCCCTCGGCGGCGCAGCGCTTCCAGGAATTCCCGTTCCAGTTCTCGGGCGGCATGATGCAGCGCGTGATGATCGTCGATGCGCTCGTCACCCAGCCGGACCTACTGGTGGCCGACAACATCACCCAGCCGCTCGACGTGACGGTGGCGGCGCAGATCCTGCGCCTGCTGAAGGATCTCCAGCGCGATTTCAACACGGCGATCCTCTTCGTCTCGTCCTCGCTCGGCACCCTGCACGACATCGCCGACGAGGTGCTGGTCCTGTCCGCCGGCCAGGTGGTCGAGCACCAGCCTTTCGAGGACCTGCTCAGCGCGCCAAAACATCCCTATACGGCGAACCTCATCTCGGACCTGCCGAAAATCTGGGAGGCCGACACGCGCAACACCGGCGCCTCGATAGCCGACAAGATTTCCGACAGCGAGGTGGTGCTGTCCGTGCGCGACATCAGCCGCGTCTACAGCACCAAGGACCCGACGAAACTCTTCGGCAAGCAGCATGTGCATGCCGTGCGCGGCGTGTCCTTCGATGTGCACAAGGGCGACAGCCTCGGCATCGTCGGCGAATCCGGCTGCGGCAAGTCCTCGCTCTCGCGGCTGCTCAGCCTGCTCGAATTGCCCAATACCGGGCAGATCCTGTTCAAGGGCAAGGATATCGCCCGCCTCAATGCCAAGGGCCAGCTCGACCTGCGCAAGCGGTTCCAGCTTCTGCTGCAGGACCCGTTCAACGCCATCCCGCCGCATTTCACCATCGGCCGCACGATCGCCGAGCCGCTGAGGATCCACGGCATGGCGGGCAGCGCGATCCGCCCGAAGGTCGAGCAGGTCATGCAGGAAATCGGCCTGTCGCTCGATCTTCACGACAAGCTGCCGGTGGGGCTCAGCGCCGGCCAGCGCCAGCGCGTGAACATCGCGCGCGCCATGGTGCTCGATCCGGAACTGCTGATCCTCGACGAGACGCTGTCGGCGCTCGACCAGGTGGAGCAGACGAAGCTTCTGGCGCTCTTCGAGAAATTGCAGCGCGAGCGCGGCATCACGCTCCTCTACATTTCGCACGATCTCGGCATGGTGCGGCGGGTCTGCAATCGCGTCGCGGTGATGTATCTCGGCCGCGTCGTCGAGCTTTCCGACAACCAGACGACCTTCTTCAATCCCGGCCATCCCTATACGCGGGCGCTCCTCAGCGCCGTGCCGTCGATCGAGGCGCGTCCCTACGACCCGGAAAAATACCTTCTCGAAGGCGAGCCGCCGAACCCGATCAACATCCCGCCGGGATGCAGTTTCCGGACGCGCTGTCCCTTCGCGATCGAGAAATGCGCAACCATCGATCCGGTGCTGACACCGCGGGCCGGGGAAGCCTTCGCCGCCTGTCACCTGGCGAAAATCGTCGAAGCGGCGTGACGGAAAATCCAGAGGTCTACAGCGCCAGAGGTCTACAGCAAATGAGTGCCTTGAAAGAATTTGATTATATCGTGGTGGGATCGGGCAGCGCCGGTTGCCCTCTGACCGCCCGGCTTCTCGAAAAGAAAAATTCCGTGCTGCTGGTGGAGGCCGGCAAGAAGGAACGGCTGAACCTCACCCATATTCCCGCAGCGCTCGTGCACACGATCGGCAACAAGCGCTACGACTGGGATTTCCAGACCGAGCCGGACCCGACCCGCGACAACCTCGTGGAGAAGTGGCCGCGCGGCCGCGTGCCCGGCGGCTCGTCGGCCATCAACGGCATGATCTTCATTCGCGGCGCGGCGAAGGACTACGACGCCTGGGAAGCCATGGGCAACAAGGGCTGGGGCTGGAATTCGGTGCTGCCCTATTTCCGCAAGATGGAGACCGCCGACAACGACAAGGACAATGCACTGCGCGGCGGCCTCGGCCCCCAGCGCGTCTCGGCCCTGCGCTGGAAACACCCGGTCTCCGAAGCCTTCCTCGACAGTTTCGTCAATGCCGGCGTGCCGCTCAACCTAGACCTCAACGGCGCCTCCCATGAGGGCGTCGCCTGGAACCAGGGCTCGACGCGCGAGGGCAAGCGGCACTCGGCCTGGGAGGCCTTCATCAAGCCGAAGCTCGGCAACCCGGACCTCACCTTCATCGACGGCACGATCGTCGAGACCATCCTCTTCGAAGGCCGTCGCGCCGTCGGTATAAGGGCGATCAAGGACGGAACGCGCGTCACCTTCAAGGCGCGCAAGGGCGTCGTGCTGTCGGCCGGCTCCATCAACTCGCCGCAGATCCTGATGCTGTCCGGCATCGGCGATCCGGCGCAGCTGAAGCGGCACGGCATCGAGCCGATCGTCGAGAGCCCGGATGTCGGGCGCAACCTCATGGAACATCCCGGCCTCTATGTGCTGGCCGAGATGAACGTGACGACGGCCAACAGTCTCGCGACGCCGATCAACGGCGTGAAGACGCTCGCCGAATGGGTTTTCCGGCGCAAGGGCTTCATGAGCGTGCCGACGGCGCAGGTGCTCGCCTTCCTGAAATCCGATCCGTCCTTCGAGGAGCCGGACCTGCAATTCCACCTCTTCCCCTTCGGCTGGGTGAAGAAGAAGGGCCGCTACACGGTTCCGAACCGCAAGCTCACCACCATCCTGGTCAACATCAACCACCCCAAGAGCATGGGCCATCTGGAGCTTCGCTCGAAGGACCCGCTGGCCCCGGTCGCCATCTATCCGCGCCTGCTCGACCACCCGGACGATTTCGACGGCGTGAAGCGCGGCCTTGCCTGGGTGCGCAAGATCGCCTCGACGGCGCCCTTCGGTTCGCAGGTGACGAACCTGATCGACGTGCCGGACCCGCGCGCGGGTGCGGCGGCCGACGAGGCCTATATCCGCAAATCGACCGTGCCCTTCCTGCATCCGGTGGGCACCTGCCGCATGGGCATCGACGCGCGCGCGGTGCTGACGCCGGACCTCAAGGTCCGCGGCGCCGACAACCTCTGGGTCGCCGATGCCTCGATCTTCCCGCGCCACATCGCGGGCAACACCAATGCCACATCGATCATGATCGGTGAGAGGGCCTCAGACCTTATAGAACCCTGACAATCTGACCCCACCACAGTCCGGCCACCGGTCCGGACATCGAAATTCTCCACCTTGCCCGCGCCTGCGCGTGGGCGAGACACCCTTCCTATAACTTCGAACAGGCTGAGCGCGACATGGTACATTTCACTGGAAACTTCATTGGCGGCCGTCGACAGGAACCACTGGGCGCGGAGCGCATCGAGGTCCGCTCGCCCTATGACGGCGCGCTCGTCGGCTCGGCGCCGCTGGCCTCGCGGGCGGATGTGGACCTTGCGGTGGCCACGGCGCGCGACGCCTTCGACAAGGGTGCCTGGCCCCGCCTGACGCCGGCCGAGCGCATCGCGGTGCTGCGCCGCTTCTTCGATCTCTACGAGGCGAAAGCGGAGGAATTCGCGCAGTTCGTCTCACGCGAGATGGGCGCACCGCTCTGGTATACGCGGGCCATCCAGACGCTGATCCGCGACCAGAGCCTCGCCTATTTCAAGGCGGCGGAAGAATATCCCTGGGAGGCGACGCGGGATGGCTTTCCCGAAGCGAAGACCCTCTGGATGCGCGCGCCGGTCGGCGTCGTTGCTGCCGTCATTCCGTGGAACGCGCCGCACCAGGTGGCGCTCGTCAAGCTCTATCCGGCGCTGCTCGCCGGCTGCACGGTCATCCTGAAGCTCGCGCCGGAAACCGCGCTCAGCGGCCAGTTCCTCGGCGAACTCTTTGCCGAAGCCGGCGTGCCGGAGGGCGTGGTCAGCATCCTCGTGGCGGACCGCGAAGTCAGCGAACATCTCGTCAGCCATCCGGGCGTCGACAAGATCGGCTTTACCGGGTCGAGCGCCGTCGGCAAGCGCATCGCGCATATCGCCAGCGACCGGCTCGCCCGTTTCAGCCTGGAGCTCGGCGGCAAGTCGGCGGCGATCGTGCTGCCGGATGCCGATATCGAAAGCACCATCAGCGCGCTGCGCTACCGCTCCTTCCCCAACAATGGCCAGGTCTGCGTCGCCCAGACGCGCATCCTTGTGTCCGAAGGTCAGCATGACAGCTTCGTCGATGCTTTGGTGGACGAGGTGTCCAAGATGGTCGTCGGCAATCCGTCGGAGGAGGAGACCTTCATCGGCCCGCTCGTCTCCGAGCGCCAGCGCAAGCGGGTGGACGACTATATCGCGCTCGGCATGGAGGAGGGCGCTTCGGTTGCGATCGGCGGCCATGGCATGCCTGACGGCATCAACCACGGCGCCTTCATCCGGCCGACCGTCTTTACCGGCGTGAGGAACACCATGCGGATCGCGCGCGAGGAAATCTTCGGCCCGGTCGTCAGCGTCATCCGCTACCGGGATATCGACGAGGCGGTGGAGATCGCCGGCGATTCCGAATACGGCCTCGCCGGTTCCGTCTGGACCCGCGACGTGCCGGCGGCGCTCGACATCGCCCGCAAGGTGCGCACCGGCGGCCTGTCGATCAATGGCGCGGCCGCCGACCTGATGGCGCCCTTCGGCGGCTTCAAGCAGAGCGGCATCGGCCGCGAGTTCGGCGCCGAGGGCATCAACCACTACATCGAGCACAAGACGATCAGCTTCTGATCCCAAGCCAAAAATCCGGAGATTATGCCCATGCCGCTCAACAAGGACATCGCCCCGATGCTCGAGGAAATCGTGGCGTGGCGGCATGATTTCCATAAGCATCCGGAATTGCAGTTCGAGGTGCACCGCACGGCCGGTATCGTCGCCGAGAAGCTGGCCGAATTCGGCTGCGACCAGGTGGTGAGCGGCATCGGACGCACGGGTGTCGTCGGTCTCATCCATGGCTCGGCCGGCGCCGGCGGACCCGTGATCGGCCTTCGGGCCGACATGGACGCGCTGCCGATCATGGAGGAGACCGGCTGCAGCTATGCCTCGCAGACCGCCGGCCTGATGCATGCCTGCGGCCATGACGGGCACACGGCGATGCTGCTCGGTGCCGCGAAATACCTCGCCGCCACACGGCGCTTTGCCGGAAGCGTCGCGGTGATCTTCCAGCCGGCCGAGGAGGGCGGCGGCGGCGCGAACGAGATGGTGAAGGACGGCCTGCTGGAACGGTTCGGCATCACCCAGGTCTACGGCATGCACAACATGCCGGGCCTTGCCGCCGGCACGTTCGGCATGCGCACCGGCCCCATCATGGCCGCGGCCGACCGTTTCCGCATCGAGATCGACGGCCGCGGCGGCCATGCCGCCCGCCCGCACGATTGCATCGATCCCATTCTCGTCGGTGCGCAGATCGTCAGCGCCGCCCACTCGATCGTCGCGCGCAATGTCGATCCGCTGAACAGCGCCGTTCTCTCCTTCGGCGCCTTCAATGCGGGTTTTACGGACAATGTGATCCCGAACGTCGCCCTGCTGAAGGGCACGGTGCGCACCTTGAACGGGGCGGTGCAGGACCTGATGGAGCGGCGGCTCGGCGAGGTGGTGGACCTGACGGCGAGGACCTTCGGGGCCACCGCACGGCTGCACTATCTGCGCGACTATCCGGTGACTGTGAACGCGGATGCCAATGTCGACATCGCCTTTGCCGCCGCCGCCGCGGTGGCGGGCACGCAGAATGTCGATCGCGACGTGGCGCCGATGATGGGCAGCGAGGACTTCGCCTTCATGCTGCAAAAGCGGCCCGGCGCCTATATCTTCCTCGGCCAGGGCAAGACCGCCGGCCTCCACCACCCGAAATACGATTTCAACGACGACGTCATTCCTGCCGGCGTCAGCTACTGGATCGAGCTGGTGTCGCTGGCGAATGCGGGCGGGATTTGAGGCCCTATCGGTTTTCGTCTCAAGCCGATCTTCAGCGAAGACGGCCGAGGGACGAAGGCCGAGGCTGGTTTACCGTGGAAGGCGACTTCATGGTGGGGTTCGCTGTCTCCTATTTGACGAAAGCCTTGCCAAGACCCATCGCCCGCTCGACGATCATGATCACGGTCAGCGTCAGCAGGATCAGTAGCGCGGAGGCGGCCGCCACGAGCGGGTCGGCTTGGTTGTACACATAGTTGTAGAGCTCGACCGGAAGCGTACTGATGCGTGGACCGGTGAGAAAGAGCGTGATTACCACTTCATCAAACGAGACAAGAAAGCAAAGGGCGGCGGCCGCAACGATGCCGGGCCTCAGCATCGGCACGGTGACGCGAAAGAACACGGTCAGCGGTTTGGCACCAAGCGTGCGCGCGGCCTCCTCGCAGGCACGGTCCTGGGTGCTGAGCGAAACGGCGAGCACACGCAGGGCATAGGGCAGTGTCACG
This sequence comes from Shinella sp. JR1-6, assembly GCF_004284735.1. NCBI lineage: Bacteria > Pseudomonadati > Pseudomonadota > Alphaproteobacteria > Hyphomicrobiales > Rhizobiaceae > Shinella > Shinella sp. JR1-6. Next base: position 58,765 of record NZ_SHMI01000026.1, read on the forward strand.
ACAAGATGGGCGAAGACGAGGCCTTGCATTGTCGCCAGCAGCCCGAAGGAGGCGAAGACGATGAGGATGGCGAGGCCGAGCACAATGGTGGGCAGCAGCAATGGCGCGGTGAAGATATTGAAAAGAAGATCCCTCCCTGTGAACTTCAGCCGGGTCATCACCCAGGCGGCCGGCACGGCGATGACAATTGAGAGCGCCGTGACGATCGCTGCCAGCGACAGGCTGGTCCAAAAGGCTTTCAGCATCTGGCTGTTCGCAAAGAGCGCCGAATACCATCGCGTCGACCAGAAGGACGGCGGGAAGCGCAGCACCTGATCGCCGGAGAAGGATAGCGGAAAGACGAGAATGACTGGCGCCAGAAGATAGACGAACAGCACGAAGACGAGGATGCGCATCGGCCAGGAGGTCTTGTGGATTTCCATGATTTTACCTCCTAGTCGAGACGCCGCAATACGGCGGAGTAAGCCCAAAGTGCGGCGCCGAACACGACGAGCACGAGGATCGAAAGTGTGGAGGCGAGCGGCCAGTTCAAGGTGACGATCGCCTGGTCGTAGATTTCGGTCGCTAGCAGGAAAACCCGCCCACCACCCATCAGCTTTGGTGTGATGAAGGATGAGACGGCGAGCACAAAGCAGAGCAGGCAGCCAAGTGCGATGCCGGGCAGTGTCAGTGGCAGGATGACCTTGCGGAAGGTGCGGGCGGGTGTCGCACCGAGTGTCCGCGCGGCTTCCTCGACCCGCGGATCAAGCCGGCCGAAGCCGGCCATCAATGCCAGGATCATGTAGGGCATGAGGATCTCGGTAAGGCCGATGAAGACGCCCTTGATGTTGAACATCAGGCTTGGTGCCGGCAGGCCGATTGCTTTTATGGCGCTGACCACCGGGCCGTCGTCGGTCAGGATCGCGATCCATCCATAGGTGCGAACCACGGCGGAGGTCAGCAGCGGCGAGATGACGAGAACGGTAAGGAAGGTTCGCCAAGAGCCGGACGCACGGTGCAGGTAGAGTGCGATCGGGTAGGAGGCGACGAGGGTCGTCAGCGTGATGGCGAGGCTGATCCAGACGGAATTGACGACCAGTTCGAGATAGAAGGGATCGGTGAGCAGGCCCGCCCAGTTCTCCCAGGTGAAGACCTGCTCGATACCGCCGCCGATGCGCGACTTGTTGAAGGAGTACCGTGCGAGGTTCAGCACCGGCAGGATGAAGCCGACGGCATTAATGAGTGCGATCGGGAGGAGCAGGACGACGGCGAGCTGGTCGTCGCGCCAGGTGCGGGGCAGGGCGGCGGCGCTCATTTCTCGCCCGCCGGATAGATGAGTGTGTCTTCGGCCGACCAACCGAGCGTGACGCTATCTCCTGTTGTAAGTGGGCTGCGGCCTCGCCGTGTTGCCTCCTCGACGACGATCTCCTCGCCACCGACGCTGACGCCGTACTGCACGAGGTCGCCGACGAAGGTGATGGTTGAAACCGTGCCCTGGACCTTGTTGTCGGCCGCACCCGTCTCCTCAAGGCGGATGCGGTGCGGCCGGACGAGGATGTCGACAGGACCTGCCGGCAGGCGTGTGGCAGAGCGGAGCTGCTGGCCTGCACCCGAGAGCGTGCTCTCCGTTGTGATCATGCCTTTGAGGCGGTTTGTGCGGCCGACGAAATTGGCGACGAAGGCCGTTACGGGGCGTTCATAGACTTCGGTCGGCGTGCCGAACTGCTCGACATGACCGCCGCGCATGACCACCACGCGGTCGCACATCGATAGCGCCTCGACTTGATCATGGGTGACGAACACGGCGGTGATGCCGCTCTGCTGCTGGAGTGCGCGGATTTGCACGCGCATCTCGTCACGCAGCTTGGCATCGAGGTTGGAAAGCGGCTCGTCAAGCAGCAGGATCGACGGTTCGATGACGAGGGCGCGGGCGAGCGCCACACGCTGCTGCTGGCCGCCCGATAGCTCCTTGGGCTTGCGATGGGCAAGGTGCCCGAGCTGGACCATCTCCAGCGCCTGCGCCGCCCGCTTTTGCGCCTCGCGGGAGGGGACGTTGCGCATCTGCAGCCCGAATTGGACGTTGTGCGATACATCCAGGTGGGGGAAGAGAGCGTAGCTCTGGAAGACCATGCCCATGTCGCGATCATGGATGGGAAGGTGCGTGATGTCGCGCCCTCCCACCATGATATTGCCCCGGGAGGGTTTGTTGAGGCCGGCGATGATCCGGAGTGTCGTCGTCTTTCCACATCCCGAGGGGCCGAGGAAAGCGACCATCTCGCCCTTGCGAACGGAAAGATCGAGCGAAGGGATCACGTTGACGGCGCCGAAGCTGACGCCGATCCCTTCCAGTCTGAGATGCTCGTCGGGAGCGGAAGTCGTGGGCATGAGGAACTCCTGGGGCAATTCCGGCAGCGAGCAAAGCTGTTTCCAGGGGCGGAACTGCGGAAAGACAGAGAGATGAAGCGCTTCCGTGCCCCGAGAGGACGGAAACGCTTCAGGTCGGCATCAGCGGCTGAGCGGAATGACGCGGCGACGCCACTGCTCGGTAATGGCGTCTCGGACCCTTGCGACCTCGAGCCAATTGATGTCGATCATCTTGTCCATGGCGCCTGCAGCCGTGCGCTTCAGTGCCTTTTCCGAGATGAGAGCCGCGGCCTTGGAATTGGTGGGTGCGTAGAACATCTGCTCGGTAAAGGCGGCTTGCGCTTCCGGACTCAGCGCATAATCAATGAATTTCTTCGCGCTCTCGCTCGCGGGCCCGCCCTTGACCAGTCCGATCACGTTGATCTGGAAGCCACTGCCTTCCTCAGGCAGAACCACACCGAGTTTGCCGTCCGAGAGGTCGGCATAGACCTGCGCGCGGGCATTCCAGCCGATGCCGATCGCCGCCGTACCACTGGAAATCGGCTGATAGACATCGGGCCGCGGTTCCCAAGTCTGGACGAGGGGAGCAAGTTCTTCCAGCCGCTTGATGCCGGCCTCGACGCTCTCGATATAGTTCGTGCCGCCGGCCAACTTGTCGGTGATGATGGTCAGTGTCGTGCCCTGGATGTCAGGCACGGCTGGAATGGAGACCTGTTTGGCATATTGCGCGTCCCACAGCGCGGTCCAGGAGGTTGGGGCCTGTTTCACCTTGTCGGTATTGTAGAGCAGGACGAGATTGTCGAAGGTGACACCGACGGCGTTGACGCCTTCATAACGCGCCTGTGGGTAGAGGTCGGCAAGATGCTTCGTGATTGTTTCGTCCATGGGCGCGAAGATGTCTTCGTCGGTCGCGGCCTTGGCGACTGAGACGTCCATGATGGCAATGTCGATCTGCGGCGCGCTTGCCTGTGCGCGCAGTGTGCCAAGCATCTGGGCGGAGTTCGGCATGCCGTAGAATTCCACGGTGATGTCAGGGTTGGCTTTCATGAACGGCTCGACGACAGCCTTCACGTAGTTTTCTTGGAAGATGCCGGAATAGGCGGTCAGAACCACCGTATCGGCCATCGCCACGGATGTGGCGAGAGCCATGGCAAGCGCTGTGAGGCCGGCGCGGGTTGCGTTTTTTACTGCGGTCATGAGTTTTCCTCCGCTCTTGAACCGATTGTTCCCATTTTCTTTATCGCATTGAGCCGCTTCAAGCGGCCGAGGCTTCCACGATTTTCGTGGCGCCGGAAATGTCGGGCAATTTTTCGCCGCTGCGCAGTCGCTCGAGCAGGATGAGCTCGCTTTCCTGCATGCCGATTGCCTTGTCCACCGCCCATTCCGCCCTGGAGGGCTCAAGCACAAGAACGCCGCTCTCGTCCGCAATGATGGCGTCGCCCGGGTTTACTGTCTGGCCACCCACCGACACAGGCACGTTGATTGCTCCTTCAAGGCCAAGAATCTTCGTGGTGATCGGCGAGGGGCCACGGCACCACATCGGCAAGTCGACGCGACGGATCTCGGAAAAGTCCGTTGCCGGGCCGTCGATGACCGCGCCGACAATGCCGCCCAGCTTCATGGAATGGGTCACGACGCCGCCCCAGCAGGCATGCTTGTCGTCGCCGCAACGATCGACGACGATGAAGTCGCCCGGCCGTACCAGTTTGGTGAGGTAGTGCAGGATGGTCGAATCGGCGTGGGGCAGACGCACGGTAACCGCGGTGCCGGCGATGCGTTTTTCGGGCAATACGGCGCGAAGCTCGCGGGTCATGAAGCCGGAATGCAGGAAGTGGCCGACCGTTGCGGTCTCGACCTGCTCCATCTTTCTGATGAGGGCCGGGGCGATCTGCTGCGGCATGGGATTGACGACGAACATGACAGGAATTGCTCCACAAGGCGGCTCCGGGAAAAATGCGCGGCATTTTTGCGTTAGGAACCGCATAAAACAAAGAGAAGGGTTTTCGGCCCCAGAGGGCTGGGATTGTCCTAGAGGACGTGGTGTTGGGCGACCGGAACGTCGCGGCGCACGGCGCCGATACGGTTGAGGTCAAGCTTGGCCGTGGCGGCACCAACGCCGTCCGAGCACTGCGCAACCATGTGCCCCCAGGGATCGATGACCATGGAATGGCCCCAGCACCATTTCTTGCCGTCTGCATGGGCGCCGGCCTGACCGACGGCGACAAAGTAGGTCTGCGTTTCGATAGCCCTGGCCCGGGCAAGCACTTCCCAATGGTCCTTGCCGGTCATCAGCGTGAAGGCGGCGGGAAGCACGATGACGTCGGCGCCCCTGTCGCGCAATGCCCGGAAGAGCTCGGGGAAGCGGATGTCATAGCAGATGGCGCAGCCGACGGTCGTGTCGCCGACCTTGTAGGTCACCACGTCCTCACCGCGGCCGATCGTGTCGGATTCTCGGTAGGAGACACCGCCGGGCGTGTCTACGTCGAAGAGGTGGATCTTGCGGTATTTTGCGATCTCATTGCCTTCGGGACCGAAGACGACCGAGGCATTGTAGTGGTTGTTGCCAGCCTTTTCGACCATCGAGCCGCAATGCAGCGTCACGCTGAGTTCCTTGGCAAGCGCGGCGAAGCGCTGATAGGTGCTGCCTTTCGGAAAACTTTCGCCGCTGCCGTGCACGGCATCGCGTCCCTCGCCGAGAAAGGCGAAATATTCCGGCAGCACGACGAGGTCCGGCTTCTCTTGGGCCACCACGTCGCGCACCATGCGCTCGGCGTCATCAAGGTTCTTGGCTTTGTCGGAGCCGGAATTCATTTGCACAACACTGATCTTCATCGAAGTCCTCCAAGTCTCAGCGAAGGCATCGTCGAGCCTCATGACGGGAATGACAAACGATAAAGAATTGTCGCTCCCGATAGAAAAAACTTGTGGTGATTGCGCTAGGCGGTAATACCTGTTGTGTCGAGCGATGCCTCTCTGGCGATCACCGAAAGCATTGAAGGAATTATATTTTCTGGATCATCCGCATAGACGGCATGGAGCTTGAGGGCGGGGAAGTTCGGCGTGATCGCAAGTTCCTCCAGCGTGCCGTTGGCGATCATAGGTGCCACCATGGGCACAGGCAGCAATGCAATGCCGATGCCGTCCTGGGCGAGCCGCAACATGGCAGAAAGGGAGTTGGAATTGGAAATGACCGGTGGCTGCACACCCAGTTCCTCGAACTGCCGCAGCAGCCAGATATGCGGCACGCTGTTGCGCGAGAAGGTGAGCACCGGATAGGCGGAAAGGTCCTGCAGTCGCAACTCCTGCCCACCGAGCCGGAAGGTGGGGGCAGCGACCCAGGCGCATTCCATCGTGCCGAGGTCAATGTTCTTGAGGCCCGGGGTAAGCACTGGCCCCATCAGCAGTGCGAGATCGAGCCGCCTGTCGCTGATCTCGCGGCCGATCGCCAGTGATGTATCCACGTTGAGGTCGAGGCCGAGCGCGGGAAAGCGTTCTTTCACCCGCTCGATGAAGTTCGGCAGCCAGGCATGCACGATGGAATCGATGGTGCCGATTGACACGGTCGCGCGTAGGTTTTGCGGGCTGCCGACCGCAACCTTGAAACTGGTGGCGGCCTTCAACAGCTCTTCGGCGGGCTGCATCGCGCGCTGCCCGATGGTCGATAGCCGCACCCCGCCCGGCACTCGCTCGAAGAGCTCGCAGCCCATCTCCGCTTCGAGGCTTGCGATCCGGTTGGAGACGGCGGCCTGAGTTGCGTTCAGCCGGTCGGCTGCGGCCCGGAAGCTTCCGAGCCGTGCAACCCAGACAAATGTTTCGACGAAGCGCAGATTCATTGCCTGTCCATCCCAGGAGTTTCGTGTCCCCTCGATATACACGCTGGTGGGTGATTTCCACGGCTTTGGAACGGACACCTGTCCCGACAACAAGCCGGTCTGCCCTTTTCATTAAGGTCGATGATCGTTTGCTCTTTGTCGATCGTTCCGTGGAGACGGGTGCTAACATTCATGTGCGCCCTCAGAACCGATACCATCCAGCAACCCGTGTCGGCAGCAATGCTGAGCATGATCAGTCGAAGCAGGGCGTAACGTCGCTCCTGTTCCGATGAGACGGGACGCAGCAGCTTGCTGAGAGAGGCGAGAACGACCTCACCACGGGCGCGCGTTAGGGCGCTTGGCTGCCAAGCTCCCGCCCAGTTGCGAAATCAACCGGCCATTGCGGATCAGAGCGGGAATCCCCAAACGCTTGATGCTTTGAATTTCGGCCTCGGAACGCGGGCTACCCTTGTAAACAGTTCCTTGTCGTTGAGAGACCGCGATCGGAACGTTCTGTGGGGATGATGCATTCGGTTTGCCTGGCCACAAGATTATTCTCGTTTTTTTGCGATTTTATGAAATCCGGTGTTGACGGTTCAAAAGTGTGGGCCTATAACCCGGCCATCGAACGAGAGCGGCGGCGCTTCTGGCGGCCGACGAACTCGCTCTAGGGTTTCCTGA